>CAZSUN010000015.1:0-58388 GCA_964610045.1 uncultured Sphaerobacteraceae bacterium | reverse complement strand
TAAGTCGTCGAAGCGGCGATCCGGATCGCTGGATGCGTTCATGGACAGGACCCTGCGAAGTTGGTTGCCGGGGGTTCGGTATACTGGCGTGCCGGACTCGGCCGATGGAGTCACTACCCCGCTCACCGCAAGGAGTATCCCATGTCTCTCACGCGCACGTTGGATTCGGATGGAGCGACCAACTCCAGCATCCGGACTGGCGGAGAGACCGGCAATGCGGAGATGAATGGCGGCGATGAACTCGAGACCGCGTCCTGGGCCGATGTCTCGTTGCAGGATGTGTTCGATGCCCGGGTCAGGGTCATGCCTCGTCTCCACCGCACCCCGCTCCTGTACAGCGCCACCTTGAGTGGATTGAGTGGAACCAACATCGGGCTCAAGGCCGAACTCTTCCAGAAGACGGGATCGTTCAAGGCGCGTGGCGCCCTCAACGCCGCCCTGCAGTTGACGCCGGACCAGCGCGAGCGTGGTCTGGTGACGATGTCCGCCGGGAACCACGGCCAGGGACTTGCCTGGGCTGGGTCGAAGGTTGGCACTCGCACCGTCGTCTTCATGCCGAAAGGAGCGGTGCCGGCCAAGGTGAACGCCATCCGCGGCTATGGCGCCGAGGCGATGTTCTCCGAGAACATGGAAGGCGTCTTCACCGCCATGGACGCCTACCGCCGCGAACACGACCTGACCTTCGTCTCGCCGTTCTCCGACCCCGCGATCATCGCTGGACAAGGGGTGGTCGGGCTGGAGATCCTTGAGGATATGCCTGATGTCGAGAACGTGATCGTACCGGTTGGCGGCGGCGGCCTGATTTCCGGCATCGCGCTGGCGATCAAGGCCCAGCGGCCCGACGTGCGCATCATTGGCGTCGAGCCGGAAGGCGCGAACATCGTCCGCCGCAGTCTCGATGCCGGGCGTCCCCTCGCGGCGGAACGGATCGAAACCGTGGCGGACGGGTTGGCTGCGCCATTCGCCGCCGATCTCTCGCAGGCGATGATTGAGCACTACGTGGACGACGTCATCCTCGTTCCGGATTCAGCAATCATCGATGCGCTACGGCTGATTCTCGAACGCTGCAAGATTCTGGTGGAACCAGCGGGCGCGGCTGCGCTTGCCGGACTGCTCTCGGGACGCACGGGCGCGAAACCCGGCAGCAACACCGTCGTTGTCCTGAGCGGCGGCAACATCGACCGCGAGCGCCTGAAGACACTCCTGTAGAGGTCGGTGTCGATTCTGGCGACCTATCCCGCCGGCTCTGCGGCGAACCGGTCCCGCTCCGGATCTTCGCCATCGAACGGCACTGCCTCGATCTCCGCCCAGAGGTCTGCGGGAATCTCCCATTGGGCGTAGTCGATCGTCTCCTGGATGCGCTCCGGCCGGCTCATCCCGACAATCGTGTTGGTGATGCGCGGATCGCGGAGCGAGAACTGAAGCGCGACGGCGGCGAGCGGGACGCCATACCGATCGCAGATTTCCTGGTAGGTGAACGCCCGTTCGAGGATTGGGCCGCCCACGACCTGGTACGCATAGCGAGGGTAGGCGGCCGGTCCCTTGGCCAGCATGCCGCTTCCGTACGGCGCGGCATTCAACACCGCGAGTCCACGACCGTACGCCAGTTCGATCAGCGGATCGGCGGAACGGTTCAGCAGGGTATAGCGATTGTGGGTGATGACCGCATCGAAAATACCTGATTCGACATAACGAATGGTGAGGTCGATCGGACCGGGTGCCACACCCAGGTGACCGATCAGCCCTTCATTCCTGAGCGATTGCAGGACTTCGACCGGACCACCCGGTGACCAGGCATTCTCCCAGGTGGTGCGCTCGGGGTCGTGGAGGAACACGAGGTCGAACCTGTCGACACCGAGCAACGAGAGACTGCGTTCGAACCGGCGGCGAACCACATCGCCGGTGTAGTTGTCGTCCGCGTCTTTCCCTTCCTTCGTCTGGAGGAAAGCCCCTTCCGGTAGTCCGCCGATCTGGCGCAGGGCGAGGCCGACCCGTCGCTCGCTTTCGCCATCGCCGTAGTGGGCCGCCGTGTCGATGTAGTTGAGCGGGCTTTCGAGTGCGGTTAGCACGGTCGCGACGGCATTTTCCTCCGACACGTCGTATCCGAACGTGTCTCCCATGTTGCCGAGCGGGGCACAGCCGATCGAAATGGCGGCGACATCCGGGTGGATCTTGCCGAGAGGTCGGCGCTTCAGCAGGTCAGTGCTCACTGGTGGTCTCCTGTCCTTCGGTAACATTCCATTGCGGGCCGCATCATACCGCGTCCGGCGGCGACCGCATACCGGGGGAGACTCAGGCCCGGGCGGCCAGGGGTCTAGCCCGCGAATCGTGAATCGTGGCGACATCTCGCCCGATCGAGGCAGCGAACCAGGCCAGCTTGTCGGGCGCCATGAGCGAGATGATGCGCAGCACACGATCGCCCGCAATATCGACCATCGTGACACGCTCGACGTCGCCATCGAGGAGCGAGACGACCGCGATGCCCCCGTTCACATCGTGGAACTCGTAGGACAGTGGCCATTCCGCGGCGAACTTCCGGCCCAGGCCACCAAGCCCCCGCGAGACCTGGTCGATACCGGTGATGATGCGGCGTGCGGCCAGGCGGCTCGCCCCGGCGTCGCTGATCCAGGCAACATCCTCCGCCAGGAGCCCGGCGATCGCCTGCGTGTCGCCGTTGGCGAACGCCGTGAGGAATCGCTCGATCAGGTCCGGTGGAGCGGACCCGGCGCGAGACACGCCAGTCGCGTGCTCGGTCAACCGCAGGACCGCTCGCCGGTGGATCTGGCGACAGGTCGCGGGTGGTTTGCCGAGATGCGTTGCGATGTCGTCGTAGGGCAGGTCAAATGCCTCCCGCAGCACATAGACCACGCGCTGGTCGGGCGTCAGCCGGTCGAGCAGGGTCAGGAATGCGATAGACACCTGCTCGCGCTGTTCGGCGGTCTCGGCCGGACCGGGTACGGCCTCGGTTGTCAGGACCGGCTCTGGCAGCCACGGTCCAACGTACTCCTCGCGGCGGACGCGAGCGGATTTCAGGTAGTCAAGGCTCAATCGCGAGATGATGGTGGTCAGGTAGGCGCGCAGCGAATCGACGCCGGGCGAACCGGCGTCGATATAGCGCAGCCACGCTTCATGGACGAGATCCTCTGCCTCGCTGGCGCTGCCGGTCATCCGGTAGGCGACGGCGAACAGGTATGGACGGGTCTCCTGGTACGCCTGTGTCGATGGGCGGGTTTGCATGAAGCGATTGCGCCTCCTGGATCGCGGGATCAGGCGGGAATACCGGCCTCGGCGCTTGCAGCCTGGAACGGGACCGGGGCTACATGATAGGCGATGCTGTAGCGGTTCCAGCCGTTGATGGTGATGACCGCCAGCGTCAGGTCGGCGAGTTCGGTCTCGTTGAGCGAGCCGCGAGCCTGGGCGAGCGCCTCCTCCGGCACCTCCCGGTTGGGCAGGGTGGTGAGTGCTTCGGCCCAGGCCAGGGCGGCTCGCTCCCGTTCGGTGAACCAGTCGGTTTCGCGCCAGGCTGGCAGCACGGCGATCCGGTCAGGCCGCTCGCCTTCCTGGAGCAGGTCGCGGGTGTGCATCGCCAGGCAGAACGCGCAGCCGTTGATCTGGGAGACGCGCAGCTTGGTCAGGTGCAGCAGGTGTCCCTCGATGCTGGATGTCCGGAGAAACCGTTCCAACTGGGAGATTTGGCGGACGATGGCATCGAGTGGTTCCTGTTCGAGGATACGGGTCGTCATGTCGGTGATCCTTGCTGAAACGATCTGTCTACGGGACTGTCGCAGCCGTCCTGCAGGGAAGACGAGCCGTCCGGCTCGTTTGTGACACCGCCGTCAACGGTATCATCTATGGCTGGATGCCGTGCATGCGGCAACCGGGAACCACGCGCGGCAGTCAGGATGTTGAAAGGGACCTCATGACCGATGTGCTGATCGTCAACGGACGGGTGATCGATGGGACAGGAAATCCCTGGTTCTACGGGGATGTGGCGATCACCGGCGACAGGATCGAGCGCATCGCACCACCAGGCGCGATCGACCCGGCCACTGCCGGGACAGTTGTCGACGCCAGCGGCCACGTCGTTGCCCCCGGGTTCATCGATATCCAGTCGCACTCGATCATCCCCTGGTTGAGTGACTCGCGATCGCTGTCCAAGGTGACCCAGGGAGTTACCAGCGAAATCCTCGGTGAGGCCTGGACACCGGCGCCGGTCGGCTGCGAGAACACCTCGGCGTTTGGCACCGTGCTTCGTTCCCGTGGCGACGAGTTCGCCGACAGCTGGGAGCAGCGGGGAGACCGCTGGACCCGGTTTGGCGACTGGCTCGCCGACCAGGCAGCGCGCGGGGTATCGGTCAACTTCGGCTCGTTCCTCGGCGGGAGCACGGTTCGCCGGTACGGCATGGGCGATCGGGTTGGCGATCCGTCCGCCGCTGAACTGGAGGCAATGCGGTCGGCCACCCGCGAGGCGATGCTGGACGGGGCGTTTGGCGTCGCCACCGCCCTCATCTACCCCCCCAATGCGTTCTCCTCGACCGATGAACTTGTCGCGGTCATGGAGGTTGTCGCCGAGTACAACGGGGTGCACATCACTCACATGCGGTCCGAAGGAGATCGAATCCTGGAAGGTCTTGCGGAGACCATCGACATTGCCGAGCGCTCTGGCGTTGCCACCGAGATCTACCACTTGAAGGCGGCCGGCCAGGACAACTGGCCGAAGATGGACACGGTCATCGAGCGGATCAGTGAAGCCAGGGCTCGGGGACTGGACATTACCGCCGACATGTACCCGTACGATGGCGCCGGGACGGGCCTGGAAGCCTGCCTGCCGCCGTGGGCGGACGAAGGCGGCCTGATCCAGGAACATATCCGGAATCCGGAGATGCGGGCGCGGATCCTGGCCGAGATGATGAACCCGAGTGGTGACTGGGAATCGCTGGGAGACGCCAACGGGCCGGAGGCTGTCCTGCTGGCGCAATTCACCCAGCCGGAGAACAAGCAATTCGAAGGCAGGACACTGGCGGATGTCGCGGCGGAACTGGGCTTGCCATGGCAGGAGGCCGCCATCGAACTGCTCGAACGAGACCGCCACAACATCTTCTGCATGTACATGATGATGAGCGAGGACAACCTGCGGAAGCAGTTCGCCCAATCGTGGATTCGCTTCGGTACCGACGCGGGCGGCATCGATCCGGAGGTCGACGGCAAGCGTGGACTCGTGCATCCTCGCGCCTACGGCACCTATACCAGGATCATGGGCAGGTATGTCCGGGAACTTGGCTGGCTGGGCCTGGAGGATGCCGTGCGCAAGGCCAGTTCCGCGGTGGCGGACCGGCTGGGACTTCGTGAACGTGGGTTGCTGCGCGACGGCATGTACGCCGACGTGATCGTGTTCGACCCGGACACCATCATCGACCGTGCGACCTACACCGACCCGCATCAACTGTCGGTCGGCGTGCGCGATGTGTACGTAAATGGGGTCGCCGTGTTGCGGGATTCGGCACACACCGGGGCGTTGCCCGGTCATCGCCTGTACGGTCCTGGTCATGGGAGGTCGCACGCATGAGTGAGATCCAGTCTCCGTTACACCAGGCCGCCCGGTGGTTCGCGCCGGGTGCGACTGAATTCTCTGCGGTCGGATCTGCCCAACACCTGCTCCGCGTCCGGTCCGGGGATCGTGATCTCCTGGTTCGCCAGTGGCCGGCCGCATCGACCCTGGCAGACGCCCGGTTCGCCCTCGCGGCCATCGCGCGCGGTCATGCCGCGAACCCGGTGTTCCCCGAACCGCTCGTGCAGCCCGACGACGGGGTGGTGGCGATCGACGGTGGGCTGTTCTCGGCGTTTGGCTGGCTGGCAGGCCAGCCACTGGTCCGGTACGGCGACTTCAGGACGCCTGGTGGAGACATCATCGATGTGCCGCTTCCTGCCTCCGCCCCGGCACCGGAGATCGTGCGGGAGGCCGCGAGGGCCATCGGCCAGTTTCACGCTGCCAACGAGGAGCTTGCGGTTGGTAAGGGATCGAAGCACCCACTGATGAGCCACCTGACGCAGGCGGAACGGCAGTGGGAACTCCAGCGGCGGCGGGTTGGGCGCGAGGCAGCCGGTTTTCCGGAGATTCGCCGCTGGTTGCGTTGCGGCAACCGGGTAATTCCCATTGCCGGGGAGCTTGTGCGGCAGGCGGGTGACTCCGCCAACCGCGTGGCGGTGGTTCATGGCGACATCTGGCCGGCCAACCTGCTGGTGGGTGGATCGGGTGACACCCGGCAGTTGACCGGCATTGCTGGATGGTCGCGGGTGACGGTGGACACCCCGTTGCTCGATCTCGCGCATCTTGTCACGCACACCTCTGGCTGGTCGGGCGCCCGCGCGGAGGACGTCCTCGGCGCCTATACCGACACCGCCGCCATCTCGCCACTGGAGCGGAGACTGCTGCCGGTGGTGGCCGCCATCGACTTGCTGCCAACCGTCGGCGATCTCCTGATCCTCGCGTTTGTGGACGAAGCCATGGCCAGCCACGAAGGGCAACCGGTGCTTCGCAGCGGGCTGAAATCGCTGCTGTCGTCGCTGGAGAACCTCACCCACATCCTGGCGCCGGATGACGAGTGGTCGCAGCGGCAGGCAAATGTCGGCCGCCAGGAGCGTGGAACGAAGGGACCTAAAACACCTCGCGCACCACGTACGACACCAGCGCGGCGGCCAGGATCAGGCCGATCGCGCCCACGGTGACGATGACGAAGATCGCGAACAGGCTGACGATGGCGGAGCGTTCGCTGCGACGATGGTCCTTGCGCTCGTACGCCGATGGCTCGCGTTTCAGCCCCGGTGCGTGCTGCTGCGACGGGGGCGGGGCGCCCATGCCGGTGTAGCGCCGCATGATCTGGTCCTGGGCAACCTCCTGCCGGATCGTGCGGTCGTAGGCAACGCGCTTCACCGGGTTCGACAGGATCGAGTAGGCGCGGTTCAGGTCCTTGCAAATGCTCTCGGCGGCTGGCCGGTACTCGGGAGGCACCCGGTCTGGATGAAATCGCTTCATCGCCTCCCGGTAGGCTCGCGTAATTTCGGCCGATGTGGCTTCGAACCGCACGCCGAGCAGTTCGTACAGATTGGCGGCGTCCGGATCGATGGGTGGGCTGGTTCGACGCTGGTCCTGGCCGGAGCGTGCAGTCACGGGGTCTCCCGGAAGTGCGAGGCGATGTCAGGCCGGCTGCTGGCCGGAACCCGAACGCCCGCCATTGTATCGCGCCTCGCATCGACACCGATCGCGGAGGTTGCAGGCATTCCAGTTGGCGTCTCGTGGCGAGTAGAATGACGCGACAGGCCAGGGTGCGTTGGCTACGTACCAAAGAACACCGTCGCCGGCTCGATTGGCATTGCATTCCGGCAATCTCCCGGAGCGGTCTGTTGAGGCATGGCGGCGATCCTGATGGGAACCGGCGGCAGTTGTGGGAAGGTGGCGTGGTCAAATGCGCATCGATATCGTGACGGTTCCGTACAGGTACGATCACTACCTCGATGGATCGGGCCGGGGGGCGAACATCCTGCTCGACGAAGGACTCGTCGGCAAGCTGGAAGCCGATGGCATTACGGTCGGCTCGGTACGCGAGTCGTCGCTGGCGGAGTCGGAGCGCGCCGATGGATCGACGGCTGTCCGGATCGGCCGTTTGGGGTCGCACACGGCGGATCACGTCGCCACAGGCTTGCAGGAAGCGGGCGCGGTCGCCGTCATTTCCGGCGATGACACCGCCATGGTTGGGGTGGTCTCAGGCATTCAGCGGGTGCATGGGGCCGGCGCGAAGATCGGTCTTGTCTGGTTCGATGCCCACGGCGATTTCAACACGCCGGACACCAGCTACAGCGGAATCCTTGCCGGCATGCCGGTCGCGATCCTGGCTGGACTCGCCGGGCCACAATGGCGTGGAGCGGCCGGGCTCGCCGCTCCCATCCCAACCGACCGGATCGTGATCGCCGGGGTCCGCATGCTGGACGAACGAGAACAGTCGCTCCTGCAATCCACGGATGTCCGGGTGATCAAGGCCCGGGACCTGGCCTCTGGCGCGCTGTTTGGCCAGGCGATTGGGCGTCTCCGCAAAGAATGCGACGTGATCTGCGTGCATATCGACTTCGATATCCTCGATCCTGCCCTTGTCCCGAGTTCCGCCACGCCGGAACCGGACGGCTTGTCGATCCCGGAACTGACCGGACTGGTCGCGAAGGTTCTGGATACCGGCAAGGTTGGCGTGATCAGCTTTGCGGGTCTCAATCCCGGTGGTGGGAAGCGCGGAGAGACATCGGTGGAAACGGCAGCCCGGGTCATCGTTGAGGTCGTTGGATCGTGGGGTATGCAGGGATCGGGTGGGAATGCCAACACTTGATCCGCGTGAACACCCCCTGATGTCCCTCCTTGAACCGGTCTTCGCCGCACTGGAGGAAGACGGGGAAGTCGACCTCCTCGCCTTGCCGGATGACGCCGGTTTCGAAGTGCAGGCGGATAACTGGACGCTGCATCTCGAAGGGTGGCCCATCGCGACCGGCTTCATCGCCCTCGACGAAGAGCCCCATTCGCGTGCGGACCGGCTCCTGGCCCTTGATGCCGCGATCGATCTCCGCCACCTCGCCGCCCTGCGTCAGGCCAACACGCTTGTCGGCGGCGATATCGCTCGCGTGCTTGCCGCCTCCGGCGACGACGTGTCTCTCCTGCTGGCCAACGCCCTCTGCGATGCACCCGACCTCGCCGGCGACACAAACTCCGACGCTGGCTGACAATCACCAACACCGCCACACTCTCCCGTCACCAGTTCCCTGTTTCCTGTTTTCTGTTTCTTCTCCTTTCAGCCAGGATTCAGCCTCTGTTGGGCTGCCGCTCAGGCAGAACGAACACACTTCTCTCTGCGGGTCCGGTGAGGCGGAAGTCATTGAAACCTCATCCCGCACGGGATTCTCGTTCTGCTTCGGCTGGAGTCTGTTCGCATGTCCGATTTCACCCCCACACCACACCCGGCGCGCCGGATATTCTCACGTCGGTCGTTCTCGATATCTCTGGTTGGGCTGCTTGCCCTGCTGATGGCAACGGTGGGCGCCTACTCGTTCAACGATGCGGACGCCGCCCAGACCGAGTACGAGGTGCATCTGACCTCCCAAACAGTGGCGACCGGCAACGACACCGTTGCCGTTACCAGCAAGACCTACGCCTCCGTGGCCGATGTCGCCGAGGCGGTCAATCCTGCCGTGGTGACGATATACACATTCACCAGCCAGCCCCAGTCACAGCAGGAGATGGTGCAGCCGGGTGACCGCAACAGCGGGAACCAACCATCGAATGGCTCGGATTCCCAGGACCGTGAAGAGGTTCCCCTCGCTGCCGGTTCCGGCTGGATCTACAGCGCGGACGGCTACGTGGTCACCAATGCCCACGTTGTCGAAGGAGCCGACGCGTTCACGGTTCGCTATGACGACGGCACCGAAGTCGACGCCGAACTCGTCGGCACCGATGTCTTCCAGGATGTCGCCGTTCTGAAGCTGAACCTCGAAGACGGCGCCGAAGTTCCCGGTGTGGCGGCGGTTGGCGATTCCTCCGCGATGCGCCCCGGCGATCAGGTCGTCGCCATCGGTAGCCCCCTCGGCGAGTTCACCAACTCGGTTTCGGATGGCATCATCGGCGGTCTCGACCGGTCGCTCGATACCGGCGAAGGCTACCGCCTGGGCAACCTGATCCAGCACGATGCCGAAATCTCTTCGGGCAACTCCGGTGGACCACTGCTGAACATGCAGGGTGAAGTCGTCGGTATGAACGTTGCCAAGATCGACAGCAGCACCACCACCGGCGCCAGCGTCTCCGGCCTCAACTTCGCGATCGACGGCAACACGGTCGCCAGCATCGTCCAGGAGATTATCGACAGCGGCACATCGGTCGTCTATCCCTACCTTGGCATCCAGAGCCAGTGGGACGGCGAGTCCCAGGTGGTGCAGTCGGTGGAACCCGGCAGCCCGGCGTCTGAGGCCGGGATCGAGAGCGGTGACGTGATCCTGGCAATCGACGGTGATGACGTAACCGCGGAGATGCCGCTGATCAACCTGCTCTTCGCCCACCGTCCTGGCGATGAGGTCACGGTGACGGTGGAACGCGGCGGCGACACAGTCGAGCTGCAGGTCGCACTCGGTGAACGCCCGGCCGACCTGACCGCGTAGGACGTATCTCGGGGAGGTTGGCGCTGCGGACGCTCGACAGGTAGGGCTGCGGATCGCGTGCTCCGCCCCGTTCACTGCAAACGGTCTTTGTCCCAACTCTTGCGAGAGTGGCCGGAGAATTGATGATTCAGGTTACCCTCAGGATTCGATCAGTTCGCCTTCACCCAACCGCGCTAACATACAGGTGTGAGTGCGAATCGATGGCGTGATCCGCAACTCATCTCTCTCCACAACCCGCCGGCGGCGAATCCCGAACCAGGGATTCGCCGTTGGTGTGTATGGCATTGGGGTGATGGTGTGCGGAACGAATCCGGAGACCATTGGTTCACCCAGGCTCTGCCTGAATCCCCGGGAGGCGGTCATGCTGTACCATGTGGCCTGAGGGGAGTATGCGATCACTGATGCGTGACCGCCGCCCGTGCGGTCACGGTTCGTGCTGGAGGGCACTCGCAGCGCCATGACGATCTCCTCGACCGGTCCCCTTGCCAAACCCCGCGATGCGTCCGGCAACGCACAGCGTATCCTCGTGGTTGAGGACGAACCTGCCATTTCCGGATTTGTCCGCCGTGGACTCCTGTTCGAGGGGTACGAGGTCGAGGTGGCCGCGACCGGCCGGGCTGCGCTGGAAGCGATTCGGGATCGCCCGCCTGATCTTGTCGTGCTCGACCTGATGTTGCCGGAAGTCGACGGCATAGAAATTACCCGGCGCGTCCGTGCCGCGGAGGATGCCGAAAATCGCGTCCCGCTGCCGATCCTGATGTTGACGGCGCGAGACGCCGTCGCCGATAGGGTGGCGGGGCTCGAAATCGGCGCCGATGATTACCTGGTCAAACCATTCGATTTCGACGAACTGCTGGCCAGGGTGCGGGCGCTGCTCCGCAGGGCGCTGTCGGCTCCCGCCGGCACGATGGCGTCGGAGACGTTGACATTCGGCGATCTGGTCCTGGATTCCGGGAGCCGGACCGTGACTCGCGACGGCGATCCGGTTGAACTCACGGCCCGCGAGTTCGATCTCCTGATGCTGTTCCTGCGCCACCCGAATCAGGTCCTCACCCGGGCCACCCTGATGGATCGTGTCTGGGGGAATGATTTCTTCGGCGAGTCGAATGTGCTGGAGGTGGTGGTCGGAAATCTGCGCCGCGCCCTCGAGATCAGCGACCGGCCACGAGTCATTCAGACCGTCCGCGGCGTTGGCTACGTGCTGCGGAAATCGTGATGGCCGGCGAAGCCCAGCACCAGATGATGCGGGAAGGCAAGCTGGTCCACCCCGTCATGGTCGATGCGACGGGTACGCCCCAACCGTCGTTGGTTGACACCGGGTCGCAGCGCGCCCCGTTCTACCGGTCGATCCG
The DNA here is from genome assembly GCA_964610045.1 of uncultured Sphaerobacteraceae bacterium. GTDB lineage: Bacteria > Chloroflexota > Chloroflexia > Thermomicrobiales > UBA6265 > JACCYX01. Next base: position 46,851 of record CAZSUN010000015.1, on the reverse strand, counting down.
TTTTCGCCTGACGTTGTGGTACGCGGGAGCCATGATCGTGGTGATCCTCGCCATGGCTGTCGCCCTGCACGCGTTGCTCGTTCGCTCGCTCACCAGCGACGCGGAGACGCGGCTGAACCGGGCGGCTGGCCAGATCGCCGGGGCGATCACGGTCTACGGACCCGAAAACAGTGACGACACCTCCAGCGAGATCGATCCTGCCTCGCTCATTCTCCCGGCGCCAAGCTACGACGCCATTCTCCTCTCCGGGCTCTGGTACCAGGTCTACGACTACAACATGGACCCGGCTGCCGTCCTGGGTTCTGGACGTGGACCGCTCTCCACAACCCCGTCCGATCTCCAGGCTGAACTGGAGAAACCCGGGGTGTTCCTGCCCGATCAGCAGACCTGGCTCAATGTAAATGTCTCGGGCAAGAAGTCGCTCGTACTGGTCGCGCCGATTTCGCTCACCATGCTCGATGGAAGCGCCGGACCGCAGGTGGGGTGGGTCATCGTTGGCGAACCGATCGGCTCCCGCGAGGAAACCATCGATGTCGTCGATTCGATCCTCCGGCTGGTTGGCGCAATCGGCGTCGCCCTGGCGGCCTGGGGCGGCTGGGTCATGGCTGGCCGCGTCCTCGCGCCGCTTGGCAGGATCACGAATACGGCAGAGTCGATCGCGACCAGTGACGGTGCGGTCGCGCTTTCGAAGCGGCTCGACATACCCGCCTCTGGCGACGAATTGAGCCAGCTGGCGGCCACCTTCAATGGCATGCTCGACCGGATTGAATCAGCGTTCGACACCCAGCGCCGGTTCGTCAGCGACGCTTCGCATGAGTTGCGGACCCCCCTCACCTCCGTGCGCGGAAACGTCGATGTCCTGCTGCGGCAGGTCCGGGCGGGTCACCCGATCGAGGAGGAAGACCTCGTCGATGTGCTGGGCGTTGTCCAGCGCGAAAGTGGCCGCATGAGCCGTCTGATCGACGACATGCTGGCGCTGGCGCGCTCTGATGCCGACGGCCAGGGTGACCTGCTGAAGCGCGAGGCACTATCGCTTGCGGATGTCGCCCAGGACGCTATCCGTACCGCGGAGCAACTCGCGACCGGCCAGGACCTGGTGATCGACATCGCCGAGCCGGTGTCGATCGTTGGGGATCGAGACCGGTTGGTCCAGGTGGTGCTGATCTTCGTCGACAACGCGATTCGCTACACCCCGGCGGGCGGAACCATAACCGTTCGCATCGATCGCGCTGACGATCCCGATACCCAGGCGGCGTGTGCGCGGATCATCGTGAGCGATACCGGCAGCGGTATCCACCCGAAGCACATCCCGCACCTGTTCGAGCGCTTTTACCGGGCGGAGGATGCGCGGACACGGTCGGATGGCGGAACGGGTCTCGGACTTTCGATCGCGCTCTCGATCGTTCGTGGCCACGGCGGTTGGATCGACGTCGATTCCGAGGTGGGGTCGGGAACCACCTTCACGGTCTGGCTCCCGGTGGAAGCGCGGGATACCGTTGATCTTGAAGGTCCGCGAGTGCGCCGGCCGCTCCGGTTGATCCGGCGAGGACTCGCCAAGCCGCAATCCCGGTTGTTCAGTCGCCCCCTCCGCCGCCGCCCTTGATCCCAACCTCGGCGAGTTCCGCCGGATCGAGAATGCGATCGAGTTCGGCCGGGTCCAGGTCGGTCAGTTCCGCCGCGACATCCTTCACGGTGCGGCCCTCGGCGTAGGCGCGCTTGGCGATCTTCGCCGCGTTGTCGTATCCGATCACCGGGTTGAGCCCGGTCACCATGATCGGGTTCTTGTCGACCAGTTCGGCGATGCGGCCGGTGTTGACGGTGAAGCCGTCAATCGCCTTTTCCGCCAGCACCCGGGATGTGCTTGCCAGCAGTTCGATCGATTGCAGCAGGTTGTGGGCGATCACCGGCAACATCACGTTCAGTTCGAAGTTGCCGTGCTGGGCGCCGATCGCGATCGTTGTGTCGTTCCCGATGACCTGCGCGCAGACCATCATCGTCGCTTCGGAGATTACCGGGTTGATCTTGCCCGGCATGATCGACGATCCCGGCTGGAGCGCCGGCAGCACGATCTCGCCGAGCCCGGCGATCGGGCCACTGTTCATGTGGCGGAGGTCGTTGGCGATTTTGAGCAGGGCAACCGCGTAGGTCCTGAGCTGTCCGCTGATTTCCGCCGCGGTGTCCTGGCTTGCCTGGGCTTCGAAATGATTGTCGGTTTCCACGAACGGGATGCCGGTTCGAGCCGAGAGGGCCGCCGCGATGCGTGTCCCGAATTCCGGATGCGCGTTGAGCCCGGACCCGACTGCCGTGCCGCCCTGGGCGAGTTTGGCCAACCGGGGCAGGCTCGATTCGATGCGCTCGCAGGCGTGCCGCACCTGCGCCGCCCAACCTCCAATCTCGTCACCGAGGCGAACCGGGGTCGCGTCCATCAGGTGCGTGCGCCCGGTCTTGACGATCGTGCGGGTCTCGTCGGATCGCCGTTGGAGCGATGCTTCCAGTTGCCGCATGGCAGGTAGCAGCAACTCCTGGATTTCGAGGTAGGCCGAGACGTGGATCGTCGTCGGAATCACGTCGTTGCTGCTCTGGCACATGTTGACGTGGTCGTTCGGATGCGGTTTGAGCCCGGGTGCGAGTTGGGCGGCGCGGGAGGCGATCACTTCGTTGGCGTTGGTGTTGGTCGAAGTGCCCGAGCCGGTCTGGAAGATGTCGAGCGGGAATTCGCGGTCGAGGTCCCCAACCGCCACCTCGTCCGCCGCTGCCCGGATCGCCTTCGCCAGTGTGGGGTCGAGCAGTCCGAGATCGGCATTGACCTCCGCTGCCGCACCTTTCACCAGGCCAAGCGCCCGCAGGAAAGCCCGCGAGAAGCGGATGCCACTGATCGGGAAATTCTCGACCGCCCGCGCGGTCGAAGCGCCGTACATCGCGTCCGCGGGAATCGTCATTTCGCCCATGCTGTCGCGAACGACCCGCGTCGAATCACTCATCGTTCATTCCCTTCCTCGCCGTCTTCGGAACGTGTATGCCGCGTCGGTCCTTGCCGGATCACGCTAGCCGTCGATCAGGGCCAGGATTCCCACGGCGATGCCTACCACGATGAATCCGTACGGAAAGTACCGCTGAACGCCGAACATTGGCGGCACCTTGCCGGTGCGAATCAGCCAAAGTCGAAAAACGCCCGATGCGATCAGCATCAGCGAGATCACAAGTCCGAAAAGCATGAGGTTCGAGTCCTGTCGCAGTCACGGCCGCCAGATCGGGGCACCATCGATGCCGCAAGCATACCGCGAGTCACGGCTGCCGCATCCATCATGAGCGCATACGGTCAGGCATCGCTCTTGAGCAGTAACCTCCCGAGCGATTCGATCATCCACTGCTCGGCGGCGTCAAGTGTCCAGCCGAAATCGCGAGTCAACTGCAACCAGTTCGTGCCCCAGGACATCATGCCGATCGTGTCTGCCGCCTGGTCCACGGTAACGCCCGGCTGGAGAGCGTTCATCCTCCCGAGGATACCGGCCACCACTTGCGCTCCATGGCGATGGTGTTCGTGGGCGGTCCGCCATGCCGCCGCCACGTCCGGCTCGGTGGGGGCAGCGTTCATCATCATGATGAACAGGTCGCTACCGTTCTCCATGAATCGGCGCGTCAGGCCAACCAGCATAGCCACCGCCTCCTCCGGATTCCGGGCCTGCTTGATGTCCCGGGAGAATTCCTCCACCCCGGCGGCGGCTTCTCCAGCCCTCACCAACTCCAGGGCGATCGCGTGCTTCGGACCGACGCTGTCGTAGATCGTCTGCACCGCCGTGTTCGCCTCCTTTGCGATGGCCGCCATTGATGTATGGACGTAGCCCTTGCTGGCGAAGAGTTTGCGTGCCGCATCCAGGATGTCCTGCCGGGTTGCGGCGGCCTGCTTCTGGCGGCGGGTTGATCGTGTTTCTGTCACCCTGTTGACAAACCTCTTTCACTGTAATAGTGTTCATGTCAGTGGAATTACATTCCACTGACATGAACGACGATCTACCACCTCAGGAGTGTAGCATGAGTACCTCGGTCGCACTTGGTTCCGTTTCCGACGCCCGTATTCCGGCGACGTCCCTCACTCGAACCGCCGGATTCGCTGGTCTTGCCTTCGCCCTGGTGGTGGGGCTGCTGAACGTCTTCCTCGGCGTGCTGTCGCCGCCCCTCATGAATGCCAGTGGCGCCGAGGTCGTGCAGTTTGTTACCGCCAATAAACCGGCGTTGACGTTTACTCTCGGGGTTGTTCCAGCCGGTATCTTCCTGCTCTTCGTCTTCATCGCCAGCGCCTTTCCCGTACTCGGCAGCGGATCGGAGCAGGCCGCCTTCTGGGCGCGGTTCGGCGCGCTCGGTATCGTCCTCGTCGAAGTGATGTTCCTGACCCGCACGCTCTCGGAAGTCGTGCTCGTCGCCAATATCGATCGCCTGGCCACCGATCATCTGATGGTGGAAACACTGTGGCAGTTGCAGGGCGCCGCCATGACCGCGAACGGGTTGGCGTTGGCTGTAGCGCTCACCGGTCTTTCCAGGGCTGCGCGGCTGAGCGGCATCATTCCCGCCTGGCAGGAAGCAATGGGGTACGCAGCGGCTGTCGCGTTCGTGGTCAACGCAATCGGCGTGATCCCGGCGCTGGAAGGTTCGGCGATCGGCATCCTCGGTCTTCCTGCCTTCATCACCTGGATCGTCTGGCTCGGAATCACTGGCAGCCGATTGATCCGCCGTGGCGAGCTGGCTGCCTGACGGCAACTCGACTGCACGGCTCACCTGCCTGTAACCCCGATCGCTGGATCCTCCATGGACCAGCAATCGCAGCAGGTTCCAGGCGTTTACAGTAGCCTCAATCCCCTCGGTCTCATCCAGCCTGGAATACTTCGCGGCAGTTCGTGAGCATCATCCGTCGACCTTGGCCTTCGATTTGAAACGAGGGTCCCTGATGCACGGGGCAGTCCTTGGTCTCACCTTCGTCGCCAGTCGGCGCATGCCCGGTCTGCCAGGCGACGCGCCAGCATCAGCACGATGCCGTCGACCGGCAGAAGCACGCCGACGATCCAGAGCGTAGATGTTACGGAAACTCCTTCGTTCGTTCTTCGCGCCTCTCGCGATCGGGTAAGATCAACGCCATTGTGATTCGATGTCGTGGAAGAGGAAAGACGCGTGGCAATCGAACTTTCGATCATGATCGAAGGACAGGACGGACTCACCTGGGAGCGCTGGCAGCGTCTCGTGCGCGCCGCCGAAGACCTTGGCTTTGCCGGGATCTACCGGTCGGACCACTTCAGCAACCCGAATGGTCCCTACAAGGATGCGCTTGAAACGTGGTTGTCGCTCGGTTGGGTCGCGGATAACACCGAGCGGATTGCGTTCGGCACGCTCGTCTCACCGGTCTCCTTCCGCAACCCATCCATCCTCGCCTGGCAGGCCAGCGCGATCGATGATCTCGCCGGTGGCCGCCTGCGCCTCGGGCTGGGCGCCGGCTGGCAGGATCGCGAGCACTCGTCCTTCGGTTTCCCACTTGGCAATCTCGACGAGCGCTTCCAGCGTCTCGAAGAGGCGTTGATCGTGATTCGCCAACTCACCCGATCGAATGAACCGACCTCGTTCACCGGCGATTACTTTTCCATCAGCGATGCCTACCTCCAGCCGCGCTCACCCCGAACTGGCGGTGGCCCGGCAATCGTGATCGGCGGCAATGGTCCCCGCCGGACACTGCCGCTGGTCGCGAAGTACGCCGACGAATGGAACGCAGTCGGCCTCGTCCTCGCCGATTTCGTCGAGCGGGCGAGCCGGCTCGATCAACTCCTCGACGAGCAGGGGCGTGAGCGGTCGAGCGTGAAACGAACCCTGATGGTCCAGGTGCCGATCGGGCGCGATGAGGCGCACCTCGCCACCCGGTACAACCCGGAGACGATTGCGCGTCAGCGCGAACGCGGCGGCCTGGTCGGGACGCCATCGGAACTGGTCGAGCAACTCGGACGCTACGCCGAAGCGGGGATCCAGGGTGTCCAGCTGCAGTTGTGGGACCAGGACGATATCGAAGGTCTTGAACTCTTCGCGTCCGAAGTCATCCCGCAGTTGTCATAACCGGCTCCGAGCGCGGATAGCCAGACATCTGCACCTGGTGGGAACCAAGCCCTTGACCACTTTCCCCGTTTGAAGGAGTCAGGGCTCACTTCAGGACATAATGTGGAGCAGCGCCTGTTCGGTCGTTTGTAGGGGCCGACCAGCGAGCGTCAGCGAGCGTGTGTCGGCCCGTTGCTCACGGTGGACGTGCTGCGCGCAGGGACGGTTCCCCTTCCCGGGTCGGGAACTCACTGGTGTAGGTATGTCACGTGGAGGGGAGGACCAAGGCGTGCAGCGCCGCGTGTCCTCCCGGCGACCTCGGGCGCGATCCAGTGGACGCGCACGTGCGATCCACTCTCGGGGTGCAGGCGCAATTGTGCTGCCTTGGCCAGCCTTGCATATTGCGGGACATTCGGCGGCGGCACCAAACCGACGCCAGGTGTCCCACCGTTACGCGGGCGGAGCCTCGACATCAACTGGTTCGTTGAATCCGAAGAACCGCACTACGCGCACCACATCGTCCGACTCGGTGGTCAACAGCGGCCCTGCGAGTTCGATTTCCCGGACGAGGTTTTGGTCGTCGATCCAGAGCGTTGCCTCGATCGGCTCACCCGCCAAAGCCACCATCGCCCCCTCGTCCATCGTCGAGGCCAGCCCGGACAGGTCGATCGTGCCGGTGACGCGCGTCGTTTCGACCCCATCAACTTTCTCGGTGCCGGCGATCTCGGCATCGGAGATCACACTGAGTGCGGCCAGGATCAATGTGTCCGGGTTGACGAGGGCAATGACATCGGCTGCCCCTTCCAGCGAGATCCATGCGCCGTCATCGAGCGGGTTCTGGATCCACGCTTTGCCATTGACCCCAATCGCCGTGACCTCGAGACTCCCGAACGGCACGACGACCGTCACCTTCGCGGTGAAGTCGATCGGGCGGCGTACTGCTCCCTCGATCAGGCCAAGGGTCAATCCCTGAAGGATCGTTGACTCACCCTGGACGGTCTCGATCTCGAACGCGAAGCTCTCGAGGTCCGCCATCGCAGCCGCAGCGGCGTCGAGTAGTTCCACCGCTTCGTCGTCGCCTTCGATCTGGGTCACGGGCCACGCCGGTGGCGTTTGCGCGGCGACCAGGCGCAATTCCGGTTTCGCGACCGCCACGGCGGCGCCCGCTCCGGCCAGGAGCATGAAGCGTCGCCGGTTGACGGCCACCGGTGCCTGCGCGGAAAGCGGGTGAAACCATTGGTCGTTGCGGGTCGTCATGGGCATGTCCTTCGGCGGCATCTCTGAATCGGCATCGAATCCTGGCCCGTTGGTGGGCTTCTCCATCATGGTACGCTCGTTCCACCGGTCTCGCGTGGCCACAGTGTTGCACGAACTTCACGAAAGTGTGGCGCGTCACTCCGACTCCCGGACCACGAAAGGTCAACATGCACGCAAACGGACACCATCACGAGCAACTGCCTCCGGTCGAAAGCGCCATGGTCGTCAACAATCTGCAGGAAATTGCCGATGCCCTCGGCGACACGCCTGAGACGGTCATCGTCCAGCAATTCCTGCGGGAGGGCTCGGTCGAGGTGTTGTGCGTTGGCCAACCCGCCGATCTCGAGGGCTTGGTAATCCAGGTTTCCGCATTCCCCGACGAGCCCATCGCGTTCGGACACAGCCCCGAGGCTGTCGCCTCGATCCTGCCGCATCTGCAAGGGTGGACGTGCATCAATGTCCCGGCAGACATGGTCGACGCCCTGATCGAGCCGGTCGCCGCCGCTGCCGAGGCCAACAGCGTCCGACTGCTTGACGATGTGCATCATGTCCTGCGACATCCGGTCGCGCCGGAACTTGGCGGGGTTGCGAGGTTGCTGGACCCCTCAGACGAGGAACTGGTTCGTCGAGCGCCCGAGGTCCTGTTGGGCGCCGGGGTCGATCGAGTGCTCGACCGGATCGAATCCGGGCATGTCGCGGGCGTGGTGGAGGCCGGGCAACTCGTGGCGCTTGCCCTCACATTCGCGATCACCGCGCGCCACACCGATATCGGCGTGGCGACGCACCCCGATTGGCGTGGGCGGGGGTACGGAACCAATGTTGCGGCGCGCGTCGCGACAGCCGTCCTCGCCGACGGGCGCACACCGGTCTGGAGTTGTGGTGGCACCAACCTGGCATCAATGGCGATCGCCCGCCGCCTCGGCTTCGAGGAGGTCTTGCGACGCGTCTACCTGATCCCCGAGTGGGACGACGAGGCCGCCGGTTAACCCGGGACCTGGGTCCGGATCTCCCGCGCGTCCCGCTTCGACCTTCTCTTCCCGGGATCGGTGATGAAAGCCGCTTTCGCGACGAATACTCCAAGTCTTACTTTGGTTTATTCGGAAGTCTCTGCTATGGTGCGTCCAGACAACGCATCTGCCTCTCCGACGTAAGGACCATTCGACGTGTCATCAGCAGCGGTCACTGCCAGTGGCCCAGCCTCGATCTGGGATCGCGATCACCTCGCGGTAACGACCGGTTCGATCCTCGCCTTCACCATCCTCGCGGTCCAGGGGCTTGCGATGGCGACCGTCGCGCCGGTCGTCGCCGATGACATCGGCGGCCGCGACCTCTACGGCTGGATCTTCACCGCCTTCCTGCTTCCGCAAATTGTTGGCACGGTCCTCTCCGGACAGGAATCCGATCGCCGGTCGCCAGGGCAGGTATTTGGCGTGATGCTGGTGATGTTTTTCATCGGCACGATCGTGGCCGGAGCGGCGCCTACGATCTGGTGGCTGTTCGCCGGTCGCGCGATCCAGGGATTCAGCGCCGGTGGCATGTCGGCCTGCATCTATGCTGTCATCAGCCGCGCCTATGAAGACGCCCTGCGGCCGAGCATCCTGGCCGCGACATCGGCGGCCTGGGTAGTGCCGTCGCTGATCGGGCCCGCCGTCGTTGGATTCGTCGCGGAGACCTGGAGCTGGCGCTGGGCATTCTTCGGGCTGCTGCCGATCATCCTGGTCATCGCTCCGCTGACGCTGCCAACCTACCTGAGAATCAAGCCCCAGCCGGCCGAACCGCCAGACACGAAACGGCTCTGGATCGCGATTGCTTTGGCCGCCACGACCGGGATATTCCTGGCCGGGCTTGAGGCGCGACCGTGGCAACTTGCGGTGTTGCTCTCGGTGGCTGGGTTGGCGGGACTGATCCCATCCCTGCAGCGACTGTTGCCGGCCGGAACGTTTCGGGCGGAGCCGGTAGTCCCGGCGGCGATCCTGGCCCGGGGTTTGGCGTTCGGTGGATTTGCGGTCGTCGAGACTTACCTCATCTTCGGGCTTAAGGACTTCGGTGGCGCCTCTGCAGCGGCGGCGGGGATCGTGCTGACCTTTGCCTCACTTACCTGGACGAGCGGCTCCTGGTTGCAGGCCCGCTGGGATGGTCGTACCGGGTCGGGCGATCGCCCGAAGCGGCTCGTCGTTGGGTTCACCATCGTCTTCCTGGCGACGCTTGCGCTGTTTCTCTGTGTGGCCGTGTTGCACGACATCTGGCTCTGGCTGGCGTTCGTTGGCTGGGCAGTCGCGGGCCTGGGGATTGGTCTCGGCTATCCGACGGCCGTCTCGATCGCGTTCGCCCATGCCGAACCGGGGACTGGTGGCACGGTGGCGTCGGCCATGCTCCTCCTCGATCTCTTCGCATTCTCGGTTGGCGTCGGCATTGGCGGCGTCGTGCTGGCCCTTGCCGAAGCCAGCGGCTGGTCGACCGAAACGGGGACGGCCCTGGCGATGGGCCTCGGAGTGGCGATGGTCCTCGGCGCGGTTGGCGCAGCCATTCGCTCCCGCGACCCCGTCCCGGCTATCTGATGTGACTTTCCTGCGGCTAACCCATCGTTCGTAGGGACCGAACCGCGTGTCGTTCCTGCATGGATCCGGATCGTCCACCTGTAGGGAACGCGCTCTATGCCACCTCGCTCGTCGGCACGAAGCCCTCGCCTGGCACGTAATTGGGCGACTGGTGGCGGAAATACGTGTTGTACACCTCGCAATAGCGGCCGCCCTTCGCCAGCAGGCTGGCATGGGTGCCTTCCTCCACGATGTCGCCGTGATCGAGCACGATGATCCGGTCGGCATGCTCGATCGTCGAGAGCCGGTGCGCGATCACGATCGACGTCCGGTCTTCGAGGACGACATCCAGCCCTTCCTGGATCTGCGCTTCGGTCAGCGGGTCGACGCTGGCGGTCGCCTCATCCAGGATCACGATCGCCGGATCCTGGATCAGCACCCGGGCGAGGGCGACGAGTTGGCGCTGCCCCATCGAAAGCGATCGCCCGTACTCGCCGACATCGGTCTTCAGACCATCCGGCAGGGAGTCGATCCAGTCTCCCTGTCCAACCGCCATTGCCGCGGCCAGCACCTCGTCGTCGGTCGCGTCGGGCTTTGGATAGCGGATATTGTCGGAGACCGTCCCCGAGAAGAGGAACGGCGACTGCGGCACGATCCCCTGCTGCCGGCGGTACTCCGGCAGGTTGAACGAACGGATACTCCGTCCATCGATCAGGATGTCGCCGTCCTGGAACTCGTAGAACCGGGTGATCAGCTTGCCGAGCGTCGACTTGCCCGCGCCGGTATGCCCGACGATCGCCATGGTCTGGCCAGCCGGGATCGTCAGGTTGAAGTCGTGAAGCACCTTCGACTTGCCGTCGTAGCTGAAGCCGACATTGCGGAACTCGATTTCGCCCCTGATCCGGCCGGGATCGTCGTTGCTGGCCTGCACGACTTCTGGCTCCGCGTCGATCAGGGCGAAGATTCGCTCGGAAGCACCGAGACCTTGCTGGAACTGCGACCAGAACGAGGCGATGCTCGTCATCGGCATCCAGAAGAGCATCACGCTCTGGAAGAAGAGGAACCAGTCTCCAGCCGTGATCGTGCCGTCGATCAGCTGCCGTCCGCCGAGGTAGACCAGCAGCACCGTGCCGAGCCCGGCCACGAAGAAGAGCAGCGGGAAGATCGCCGAAAAGACCAACCCTTGCTTCAACGTGACCCGGTATGCCTGATCGTTGACCGGCACGAATTCATCGTAGAGCGTGCGCTCCTGCCGGAAGTTCTTCGCGATCGAGATCCCGTTCATCGTCTCCTGGATACTGGAGTTGACCACCGCATTCGAGCGCTGCGCCTTCTGGGTGGAATCACGGGCAATGCGCCGGAAGGCGAGCGCCATCACGACGAACACCGGAGTGATCGAGACGGCGACCAGCGCCAGCGTGACGTTCCGTGTGAAGAGCACGGCGACGATGATCGCCACCAGCAGGATCTGGCTGACCAGATTCATCGTCAGCGTGACAACATTCGAGAAATCGTCAGAGTCCGAAGTGACGCGGCTGACGATTCGGCCCGAGGGGTTCGTGTCGTAGAAGGAAAGGTCTCGGTCCATCACAGCCGAGAACGCATCCTCACGCAGGGTGAACACGACATTGCCGACCACTCTTGCCGTCAACCATTGCCGGATGAAGTTGAACAGCCAGGCGAGCACGCCGGCTGCCAGTAACCCGAAGAAGAGCAGCCAGATCGCGCTGCTGGCCCCGTCGTTGAGGATCTTGTCGATACCCCACGATCCGATGATCGGTTGGAGCATGCTGGCGGCCGAATTGAGGATGATCATGAGACCGACGACGAGCATCGCGCCCATCTCGGGTCGGAAGTACTGACCGATGCGCTTGAGCAACTCGCCGTCGGAATAGCTGCGGTCGTAGGCCTCGGCGTCGAGGCCCTCCATGATGAAGCCCATCGCTAATCCTCGCCCGCTGCCGCGGAAGCCGCCGCGAGGGCAGGTTCCGGGGTGTCCATCTCGTCGTAATGCGCAAAGATGCGCCGGTACAGCGATGACTGCGCCAGCAGTTCGTCGTGTGTGCCCTGGGCGATCAGCTCACCCTTGCGCAACAGCAGCACACGGTCGGCCCAGCGGATTTGCGACAGCCGGTGCGTGATCAGCAGGGTTGTCCTGCCTTCCAGAATGCGCCGGATCGCTTGCTGGATCGCATCCTCGGTAGCGCTGTCGATTGCGCTGGTCGAATCGTCGAGCACGAGCACGCTGGGCGAGGTGAGGAGGGCGCGGGCGATCGCGAGGCGTTGCCGTTGTCCGCCCGAGAGCGTCACGCCGCGCTCACCGATGACCGTGTCGTAACCGTTCTCCAGCTCCACGATGAACTCGTGGGCCTGCGCATCACGTGCGGCGCGAACGATTTCCTCGCGGTCAGCCGTCTGTCCCAGGCTGAACCCGATGTTCTCGGACACCGGGCGCGAGAATAGGGTGACATCCTGCTCGATGAACGAGATCTGCGAACGGAGTGAATCCATGTTCCACTCCCGCAGGTCGATCCCGTCGAGCAGGATGCGGCCGGAGGTCACATCGTAGGTGCGGTTCACCAGCTTGGTCATCGTGCTCTTGCCGGAGCCAGTTTCCCCGACGATGGCGATCGTTTCGCCCGGTTTCGCGTGGAACGAGATGTCCTTCAGGATCGGATCGCCGCCGTAGCCGAAGGTGACATGGTCGAACTCGATGTCGCCGGTGATCTCCCCGGTGTGCCCGGCCGCGTTCTGGTCGAGTTCCGTTTCCTCTCGCATCAGGCCGAGGATGCGCTCGGCACTGGCGACACCCATCTGTACCAACGAGAAAGTGAAGGTCGAGATGAAGGTCGGGAAGCCGAGTTGCTGCATCAGGCCGGTGTAGGCAACCAGTTGGCCGATGGAGAGCTGGTCCTTCTCGACCAGATACACGCCATGCAGGATGCCGAGCGCGAAGGTGATCGGCAGGATCAGGGTCGGCAGGTACTTTGCCTGGATCAGCCCCTGCGCAACCTGGAGGTCGCGGTAGGTGCGGGCATTGATCGCGAACTTCTTGCGCTCCTGGGCCTCCTGGCCGGTCGCCTTGATCACTTCGACGCCGCGGACCGCTTCGTTGAGCCCAGCGTTGAGCACGCCGAATCGCATCCGCATTTCGTTCGAGACCGGGTTCAACTGATCCATGTAGAGGCGGAGGGTGAAAAAGAAGAAGACGGTGAAGATCAACGGCGAGAGGAGCAACCGCCAGTCGAGCAGGGCAATGAAGACGATCGGGATCACCAGCCCGAGCATGGAGTCGATCAGCAGGTCGAGCCCCGGCGACATCATGAACCCGAGCTGGCGCACGTCGCTGGTCGAGCGCGCCATCAGGTCGCCGACCTTCTGGCGGTTGTGGAACGTCTGGCTCTTGCCAAGCAGGCTGGTGAAGAGTTCGAGCCGGGTGTCGCGTTCGAGGCGTTTCGCCATGACCTCGATCGAGTACCGGGCCATGATGTCGAACACCGCGCGCGCCACGACGATCCCGAGCAGGATCATCGAGATCCGGAAGAGGGCGTCGAGCGGATCACCGCCAGGGCTGAGGACTTCGTCGAACGCCTGGCCGGTAACGCCGGGGATGGCGGAGTTAAGGAGGGTCGCCCCGATCGCCCCGATGACGAACGTCAGCGTGATCAGCTTGAACCTGGCCAGGTGCGACATGAACCACCGCAGGGGACTGCGATGGTCGTAGGCGTCTCGCCCTTCGACGGTGAACTCGGCGCGAAAGGTGGGCGTGGCCGATCCAGGCACGCCATTCGAGGTGGGCACGTTGCATACTCCCGGAAAGATCGATGAGGAGGGATCGGCGCGCAACATCACGTCGCGCGAACATGTCAGTGTACCGTGTCCGGACACCCTCGGCCAGTCAACAGCATCGGGGCACTGCGGGTGTCTCCGAACGCATGTTCGCACGCCTTTGTCTGGCGGTCAACCCCTGTTCCGGCAGCGAAGTCATCTGTGTCCTCCGATGCTCGCCTGCCAGCCTCGTACGTAGCCTTCTCGGGGATGGGAAAAGTAGAGATAGAGTTTGGCGACCAAATACCATCCGAGGAGGTGTGGCGCCTTGAGTGCTCCGTCAGGCATTCGTTGTGGCTGCCAATGTCGGGAGAAAGGCTTAGGAAATGGATCCTGCAATTGTGTTCTGGGAAAAGTCGATGTATCTGTACTGTTTTGACGTCTGACCGTCGTTGAATCGGATCAAGCATGCGCAGAGGAAACTTCCATAGGCGGAAGTCCTGATTCCGAATACTCCGTCGGGAACATCTTCGGCGGCAACGTGAAACACTTGGGAACCCCAAAATCTACCGAAGTAAAAATCCACGGACTCCACATTGTATAGTTCGGGCTTGTTGTTCTCGCGATGTGGCTGCAAGTATATGAATATGTCGAAATCTTGGCCTGCAATGGAGGATGGAGCAATGCTGTGAACCAGAACTAAGTGACGATTCGTTTCGTAGGTGTGATCTCGAAAGTTTTTTAGTTGCTCAATAACGTCAGATGCTTCGTCGGGCAATATTAGTGCTGGAATCGCGGAGTCATTTGACTTCGGACGTGAATCACCTTCGACACTGGCCATAGGTAGATGTTTTAGCGCGGCATCGATTTCTACCCCAAACGCCTTTGCTTTTGCTGAAACCTCGGTATCTGGATCGGAGAGTCGTGCGCCAAGGGAGTCGAGCATCCTGGACACATGATCGCTTCTGACGACCAGAAGTACGGCAGCGAGGAAGACCGTGGCTTTCACCAAAGTCTGGAAAAGAGGAACATATTCATCAAAAGCGATCAGCCAGTCCATTGAACTACGTTCCTCTGGTGAATCCAAACTGACGATATGGAGAATAAAGTCATTATGATGTGTCAGCTGAGACAAGTCAATTGGTTTTATTAGCATGTATTGGCTAGCCTTGTTTCACGGTGGTGGCTGAAGACGCTTCGAATCCCCCAGGGTTGTGCGAATATCTAGGTGTCGACTGAGATCATGGCACGGCCTAAGCTGCGCTACCATCTACTGATACACGCCGAACGGCTTGACCGTCAGGAGCGACAAAATGCGGGAGAAGTGGTTTCAAGAGTGCGCCCTACCTGTTTTCCTGGTCGTGCTTGCCCTCGGCATGGCTTCGCCCGCCGGAGCCCAGGACGCGATGTCGTTCCCGAATCTCGACCCTGCCCAGCGCATCTACGACGAGACCGGCGACTCGCTGACCACAGATGAGATTGCCTCGCTCAACGAGCAGATCGCCGACCTTCGGGCCCTCGGCGCCGATCCGGTCCTCATGGTCCGTGACCTCGATGCCACCCCCGACGAGACGCTCGACCAGGTCGAGGCGCTGCAGCAGGCTTGGGTCGCTGCCACCGGTGGGAATCAGGACGTGGCCATTGCGATCCTGATCAACCGTGACCCGGATGACGATCACAGCGCCCGGGCCGGCATATTCGTCGGCAGCACCTATAACGATGGCAACGTGCCGGAATCCGAGCAGGTCGCCATCGTCAATGAAGAGCTGATCCCGCCGCTCCGCGATGGCGACGTCTACCAGAGTTTCAGCAACGCCCTCACCCGGCTCGAATCGAGCATCGTCAACGGCCCTCCGCAGGGCGCCTTCGAATCATGGGCGTCCGATGCTGGTGGATCGTGGTTCGCCTGGGTCAGCGCGGCGCTGGCGGCGGTTGCCGGTGTCGGATCGGTCAGCCTCTTTCGCAAACGCAGTCAGCTGAACCTGCCGGACTTGCCGTCGACAACCGTACGGCCCGGGGACCTGACGCCTGCCCTGGCCGGCGCCCTTGTCGCTGGCGCTCCCCAGGCGTCTGCCACACCGGCGACCCTGGTGGACCTGGCGAGTCGCGGCGCCCTCGCCATCGAACCCGAATCCGAAGGCGGAATGTTCTCCACACCGAAGGTGCAGGTCCGGTTGCGCGATCAGGGCGTGGTCGCCGACGACGTGGAATCGGCTCTCTGGCGTCAACTGGAGGCGCGGGGATCCATCGGGATCGTATCCAGCAAGGACCTGGCCCGGATCGCGGCCGACACTTCGCCCCTGAAGGACGTGCTCGACCGGCAATTGCTCGAGCGCGGCTGGAAGGATCCCGCTGCCGGCAAGCCGCGGGGAATCCTGGGCATGATCGGGATTGCGGCGATCGCCGGTGCCGTGTTCTGTGCGATTGTCGCTGGCTCGGGCGGGACGTGGCTGCCGGTGATCGGGGCGATTGCGTTCGGAGCGGCTGCCATCGCCGCGTTCTGGATGTCGGCGAAGTTCTCGCCCCTATCCCTCGACGGGCAGGATGCCGCCCGTCAGTGGAAGGCATACCGGGCTGGCCTCAAGGCTGGCGCTGCCGATCGGATGGTCTATCTCGATTTCGACCAGGTGTTGCCGGACGTGATCGCGATGAATCTCGGTTCGGCGATGGACAAGCGGCTCAAGGAGGCAACCGAGGCTGGCGTTGGGTTGCGCGCGTTCAGTTCCACGATGCAGGGATCAGAGACCCACACCATGGGTGCCTACTTCCCCTTTTGGGTTGCCTTCAACTCGTCGGTCGCCACCAGTAGCGGTTCGTCAAGCTCCAGCACCGTCAGCGGCAGTGGCGCCGGCGGTGGTGGCGGCGCGGCTGGCAGTACCTAACAGGCTTCAAAAGTCGCTTCAATGGTCACCACGCGCTTCTGACCGCTCTCCTGTCGTCACGGTAAGGCTACGGTCTGTTAGTCCGAGCGCCAGCGAGGCAGCGAAGCGTGATCTACTCCGCCCGTCCCGCGGCAATGTAGGCTGCGTCTGGATTTGTGAAGGCGGCCGGAAATAGTTGCCAGAACGTGATGCCGATTTCGAGCCAACTCCAAGGGAACTCTCACATTCGTGCGGTGTACTGACTCCAGTGGACACCGCCGTGGCGGCGGAAACCCGGCAATGAGTCTCATTCCTGAAGGGAGAGTGCACATGACGGCAAATGAACGACAGCGCGGCTGGTGGCCGACGCACGAGCAACTCGACAACGCCCGCTTGCACGAACGGGCAACCCGGCGCCATGTCCTCAAGGCCGGAGCGGGCGTTGCAGTCGTGGCTGCCACTGGCGGGACGATGTTCCGCACCGGGGTGTTCGCGCAGGAAAGCACCCCGGCGGCCGGTGAATCGGCGACAACCACCGGCGTCTGTGTGCTGACCCCGGAACTCACCGAAGGTCCGTACTACCTCGATGACCGGCTCGTGCGCAACGACATCACCGAGGGGAAGGCCGGTATTCCGATGGCCTTGCGGATCACGGTGGTTGACGCCGAAAGCTGCGCTGCCATCGAAAACGCCGCAGTCGATGTCTGGCATTGCGATGTCAACGGCTTCTACTCCGGTTTCACCGAAGCCGATCCCGATCCTCAGGACCCAAACCCGTACCAGGATGACGGATCGGATCCGGACACATTCCTGCGCGGTGTGCTGCTCTCCGATGCGAATGGTCTCGTCGAGTTCCAGACCATCTACCCTGGTTGGTACGTCAGCCGCGACGTGCATATCCATATGAAGGTGCATGTTGGCGGCGCCACGGAGGACGGCACCTATGATGGCGGCACCACTGCTCATACCGGTCAGCTTGCCTTTTCGGATTCCTTTACCGAGCGGATCTCGCAGGTCGAACCATATGCCAGCCGTATCTCGACCTGGACGCGGCTCGAGGAAGATGGCGTGTTTTCCGGTCTCGATGACAACGACCCGGCGTATTTCCTGACGCTCACCCCTGTCGACGAGAGCGATCTCTCGCAGGGCATCGTCGGCGAGATCACCGTTGGTATCGACCCCGGAGCAGACAATGCTGGCGGTGGCGGCATGGGTGGCGGCAATGGCCAGGGTGGTGATGGTCAGGGCGGCGGCCCCGGTGAACCGCCAGATGGCGGCACCCCGCCCAAAAACTAGGCTGGCATCCAGAGACGGCCCGTGGGCGATAACGCTCGCGGGCCGGTTCGTCATCCGCCGTCCCCTCCCTCCTATTTCCTGTTTGCTGTTTTCCCATTTCCAACTCCCGTCACCGCCGCTCCCGCAACAGATTCGTCACAACTCACTGGTACACTCTGCGGCAGTATTGGAGAGCGCTCGCGGGAGGACGGTTTCGGACACATGCATGCGGCAATGACGACTTCGCCTCCCGAACCGGCAAGCGCGCCTGTCATCGAGGTCCAGGCACTGTCCAAGCACTTCGGCAAATTCCTCGCCCTCGACAACCTCACCCTCACCATTCCCCGTGCTTCGGTTGGCCTGCTCGGTGCTAACGGAGCCGGCAAGACGACCCTGATCCGCAACCTGCTCGGTCTCACCAAACCGACCAGCGGCACCGCCCGCGTGGTCGGTTACGACACCCAGACCCAGGGCACGAAAGTCCGCGAACACGTCGGCTACATGCCGGAAGCGGACGCCCTGCCAATGGCGACCACCGCCGCCGACTTCGTGGGTCATATGGCGGAGATGAGCGGCCTCCCGGCACGCGCTGCCCGGCAGCGTGCCGCCGATGTCCTCTACCAGGTCGGTCTCTCGGAAGAGCGGTACCGCCTGATCAAGGGGTTCTCGACTGGAATGCGGCAGCGGGTGAAACTCGCCCAGGCCATCGTCCACGATCCCGATCTCGTCTTCCTCGACGAACCCACCGCCGGCATGGATCCGAACGGGCGCGAGGAGATGCTTGAACTCGTCGAGCGCATCTATCGCAATCTCGGAATCGCGGTCGTCTTCTCGTCGCACATCCTGGAAGACATCGAGCGGGTCTGCGACTACGTCGTCATCCTCGATGGCGGCAAGCTCGTCACCGCCCGTCCCCTTGGCGAGATGGATGCCATCGGCGGAGAGGTCGTCGTCCGGGTCGATGGAGACCCTGTCGCGTTTGCCAACGCCCTTCGCCAGCAAGGCGTTCATGTCCGGACGGGCGATGTCGACCTCGGTCGTGACGAGATGATCGTCGACGTTCACGAAGAGCCCGTGTACGACGTGATCCGGGACCTCTCGGTGTCGACCGGTGCACCCCTTCGAACGCTGCGTGGTCGTTCCCGTACGCTCGAAGATGTCTACCTCGGCGATGTCGAGGCCGCTCGCGGAGGTACCGATGGCGACCGTTGACAGCATGCCGCCCGCAACCGAGCGCTACGGTGAGGTGTTCGACCGCGGCTACGCCCACTACAAGGGTGATCGCCTTGGTCGGCGCCAGGCAGTTCGCTCGCTCACGTTCTATTCGATGAAACGGGCGATGGGCATCCGCAAGAGCTGGACGGCGAAGATCCTGCCGATCCTGCTCTACGTCGCAGCCATCGTGCCCCTGATCGTGATGATCGGCATCAGCGCGGTGG
The DNA here is from genome assembly GCA_964610045.1 of uncultured Sphaerobacteraceae bacterium. GTDB lineage: Bacteria > Chloroflexota > Chloroflexia > Thermomicrobiales > UBA6265 > JACCYX01. Next base: position 27,645 of record CAZSUN010000015.1, on the reverse strand, counting down.
TGCCGGATGTCGAATTCGCGACCTACTCCGGCTACATGGGCGCAATCTTCCTCGTGGTCGGCATTTTCGTGGCCACAACCGCCCCGGAAATGCTCTGTGTCGATCGCCGCGAGCGAACCCTGCCGCTCTACTTCTCGCGCGCGATCACGCGCATGGACTATGTGTTCGCCAAGGTCGTGGCCATGACCTTGCTGACCATGACGCTCTCGGTCATCCCCTCGGTCATCCTCTGGCTCGGCCAGCAGCTGGTCAGCGATTCGCCCTGGCGGGCCATGCGGGACAACGTCGGCGACCTCGGCCGCGTGCTCCTGATCGGGTCATTGATCGCGCTGGTGCTGGGTACCGGTGGCCTCGCCGTTTCCTCGCTGACCGATCGCAAGGCCATCGCGGTCACGGTCATCATCATTGGCTTCCTGATCCTCACGGCCATCGGCAACTCGGGCTGGGAATTGCTGAACGAGGATGAATGGGCCCGCGCCTTCGTCTTCCTCAGCCTTTCCGACAGTTTCCTCGGCTTCTCGGATCATCTCTTCCACGACGTCACGCCGCAGTTCGCGACAGACGTCGCCATCCCGATGTGGGGATACCTCACGTATTTTGCCGCCGTTGTGGTTGCCAGCCTGCTGATCCTGCGCTGGCGCTACCGCCCGACCGACGACTCGTAGGTGGATTCGATGTCGAAGCTTGTCCCTCCGCCACCGAATGTGGTGCCCCAATCGCAAGGACCGCAGCCCACGGGATCGCCAGTGATTGCCCCGGCCTCGATGGTCGCCGCGGCCGACGCCCGGATCGTGCTCGATCGCATCTCCAAGTGGTACGGCGACATCGTCGCAGTCTCCGATGTCTCGTTCTCGATCGGCCCTGGCGTCACCGGACTGCTCGGGCCAAACGGCGCCGGGAAGTCGACGACCCTCAAGATGATGTCCGGACTCCAGGCGCCGTCGGCGGGAAAGGTCACCATCGACGGGATCCCCGCCCGTGGCAACTCGAAGGCGTACCGAAACCTTGGGCTCGTCTCCGAGCATGAAGTGATTTACCCATTCCTGAGTGGCCGCGAATTCGTGCGGTTGAACGCGAAACTTCAGCGCCTGAAGAACGTGGATGCCGCCGTCGAACGTGCGATCGATCTGGTCGACATGCAGTCCGCCGCCGATCGCCGGGTAGGCGGCTACTCGAAGGGCATGCGGCAGCGGATCAAGGTGGCGGGCGCGCTCGTGCACGACCCCGATGTCATCCTGATGGACGAGCCGCTCAACGGGACCGACCCTGTCCAGCGAGTCCAGCTCATCCGGCTGATCCGTGAACTGGGCAACTCCGGAAAGACCGTGGTCGTCTCCTCGCATGTGCTCGTCGAGGTTGAGCGGCTGGCGGAAAATATCGTGGTCATCATCAATGGCAAGCTGGCTGCCGCTGGTGACTTCCGCACAATCCGCGAGAAAATCGACCAGCACGACCATGAAGTCCGCATCGTGGCGTCCGACCCCCGCCGCCTCGCCGCCGCGCTGATCTCGGAGCCCGTCGTACGCTCGATCAGTGTCGATCCCCAGAACCGGGTGATCGCTGCGACCAACGACGTTCGCGCCTTCTACCGACTCGTCCCGATTGCGGCACAGCAGCAGGGGATTCGCCTCTTCGAAATCCAGGCGACCGACGAATCACTGACCTCGGTCTTCTCGTACCTGGTGGAGAACTGACGGTATGAACCTGACCATTACCTGGCTCACGATCAGGCAGTTCCTGCGCTCGAAGTCGATCTTCGTCGTGCTTGGCATCGGCCTGTTGCCATCGCTGCTGGCGATCATTGCCCGCGTCCAGCCGGATGAACTGTCGGTCCGCGAACTGCGTGACGTCTTCGGGAATACGCTCTACCGGGGGATGTTCGTCGGCACCCTCCTGCCACTCGGCACGCTCATCCTCGCCACCTCCGCCATCGGCGACGAGATCGAGGACCGCACCTTGCAGTACCTCTACCTCAAGCCGATCAGCCGGACCCGGATCGTGCTCGAGAAGGCGTTGGCGGTCTTCATCATGCTGGTTCCCCTGCTCTGGATCGGCATCCTCGTCATGTGGGGCATCCTCGCCTTCGGCAACATGGATGCCTTGCGCGACATGCTCGTGCCAGCGTTGGTGTCCAGTCTTGTCGCCATCGTCGGGTTCGGGGCGCTGTTCATGCTGTTGAGCATGATGATCCAGCGTGCCCTGCTCGTCGGCATCTTCTACGTGTTCGTCTGGGAATCCGCCCTCTCGCGATGGCTGCCGGGCATCCGCGCCATCAGCATTCGCCACTACACGGAATCGCTGTTCGTGCGAATGGTGGCCGATCGGCGGATCCGGCTCGACCAGGTGTCGGCCGAAACCACCATCTACCTGACGATCGCGTTGCTTGCCGCCATCAGCCTCGCCCTGGCGACCTTGCGGTTGCGTTCGATGAGCCTGGAGTAGGTCTTGGCCTTCCCTGAGCCCGGGTTGCTCGTACAATCGTGGGGCGAAGTCGATTTCGACCGGCGTGGAAGGACGATCTATTGAGTACGACAGCAGGCGGTGGGACCTGGCCGGGATTGGATCGCCCGGTCACCCTCGGTTTGATGATCCCCGTGTCGCAGCGGCACGCGTTCGGCGACACCCCTCATTACCGCGACATCCTTGAGCTCGGCGCCATAGCCCGTGAAATCGGGATCAGCGGTCTTTGGGTCGCCGATCACTTCTCGTTCACCTCCGAAACCGATATCAGGGGGAGTTGGGACGCCTGGACCCTGATGGCCGCACTGGCGGCGGCGGTCCCGGATGTTACGATCGGCCCGATGGTGGCCTGCACGGCCTACCGCAACCCCGGCGTGATCGCCAAGATGACCGAGATGATCCAGGACGTCAGCGGCGGCCGTTTCATCCTCGGGCTCGGCGCCGGTTGGCACAAACCGGAGTACGACCAGTTCGGGATGCCGTACGAACCCCGCGTCTCACGCTTCGAGGAAGCCCTGGCGATCATTCGCGGATTGCTCCGGGACGGCAAGGTCGACTTCCAGGGCAGCTACTCGCAGGCCAACCAGGCCGTGAATCTGCCCCGCGCGTCCAGCGGACCAACGACACCGATCATGGTCGGTTCGTCGGGCGAGCGCATGCTTGGCCTTCTCGCGAAGTACGCCGATGCCTGGAACACCGGCTGGTTCGGCAGCACCGAAGGCGTGGCCGAACGGATCGCCAGGCTCGACGCGGCCTGCGAGTCTGCCGGGCGCGACCCGGCGTCGGTCGTCCGCACGGCCGGACTCGCCATCGCCTGGGAAGGCTACACCGGCAGCCGCCCGAATCCTTTCCGCGGCACGGTCGATGAAACGGTCGCCTTCCTGCAGGAGTTTCGCGATCTCGGGTTCCGGCATCTCTGCATCGGACTCGATCCGTGCACACCCGAAAGCCTGCGCGCATTCGCGCCGGTTGTCGCGGCATTCAACGCGAGCCTGTAGCTCGCCTTGCGCATTCGGGCCTGACGGCAGGCTCGACAAACAGGTACCACCACGGAAAGGTCCTCCCCATGACACAGGCTGCTCCCGGAAATCAGGTCAAGGCGCTCGGCAGCTGGCCGGCGCTGAAGCAACCGCTGAGTCTTGGCATCAACATTCCGAATTCCGAACGCGCGCTGTACACCGGCACGCCCCAATGGTCCGATTTACTCGCCATGTCGGAAGCGGCCACCGGAGCCGGCTTCGAGGTGCTCTGGTTCGACGATCACTTCTCGTTCACGATGGATGGCGACCTGCGCGGCGCCTGGGACGCCTGGACGCACATGGCGGCGATCGCCGCCCTCATCCCGGAGGTCTACCTCGGCCCGATGGTGGCGTGCACGGCCTACCGTAACCCCGGCGTGATCGCCAAGATGACCGAGATGATCCAGGACGTCAGCGGCGGCCGTTTCATCCTCGGGCTCGGCGCCGGTTGGCACAAACCGGAGTACGACCAGTTCGGGATGCCGTACGAACCCCGCGTCTCACGCTTCGAGGAAGCCCTGGCGATCATTCGCGGATTGCTCCGGGACGGCAAGGTCGACTTCCAGGGCAGCTACTCGCAGGCCAACCAGGCCGTGAATCTGCCCCGCGCGTCCAGCGGACCAACGACACCGATCATGGTCGGTTCGTCGGGCGAGCGCATGCTTGGCCTTCTCGCGAAGTACGCCGATGCCTGGAACACCGGCTGGTTCGGCAGCACCGAAGGCGTGGCCGAACGGATCGCCAGGCTCGACGCGGCCTGCGAGTCTGCCGGGCGCGACCCGGCGTCGGTCGTCCGCACGGCCGGACTCGCCATCGCCTGGGAAGGCTACACCGGCAGCCGCCCGAATCCTTTCCGCGGCACGGTCGATGAAACGGTCGCCTTCCTGCAGGAGTTTCGCGATCTCGGGTTCCGGCATCTCTGCATCGGACTCGATCCGTGCACACCCGAAAGCCTGCGCGCATTCGCGCCGGTTGTCGCGGCATTCAACGCGAGCCTGTAGCTCGCCTTGCGCATTCGGGCCTGACGGCAGGCTCGACAAACAGGTACCACCACGGAAAGGTCCTCCCCATGACACAGGCTGCTCCCGGAAATCAGGTCAAGGCGCTCGGCAGCTGGCCGGCGCTGAAGCAACCGCTGAGTCTTGGCATCAACATTCCGAATTCCGAACGCGCGCTGTACACCGGCACGCCCCAATGGTCCGATTTACTCGCCATGTCGGAAGCGGCCACCGGAGCCGGCTTCGAGGTGCTCTGGTTCGACGATCACTTCTCGTTCACGATGGATGGCGACCTGCGCGGCGCCTGGGACGCCTGGACGCACATGGCGGCGATCGCCGCCCTCATCCCGGAGGTCTACCTCGGCCCGATGGTGGCGTGCACGGCCTACCGTAACCCCGGCGTGATCGCCAAGATGACCGAGATGATCCAGGACATCAGCGGCGGCCGCTTCATCCTCGGGCTCGGCGCCGGCTGGCACAAGCCGGAGTACGATCAGTTCGGTCTTCGCTACGAACCGCGCGTGAGCCAGTTCGAGGAAGCGATCCAGATCATCCACGGTCTCCTGCGGGATGGTGCCGTCGACTTCCAGGGCAAGTACTTCCAGGCGAACCAGGCCGTCAACCTGCCGCGGGCTGCCAGCGGTCCGGGCACACCGATCCTCGTCGGCTCCACCGGCGATCGCATGCTGGAATCGCTCGTGAAATACGCCGACGCCTGGAATGGCGGCGGGCCGAACGACGACGCGATTCGCGAGAAAATGGCCAAGGTCGATGCGGCTTGTACAGCCGTCGGCCGCGACCCGAAAACCGTCATCCGCACGACTGGCGTCACGATTTCGGCGTCGAATGAGAAGATCGACAAGCCGGGCCTCGTCTCGGGTTCGGACGACGAAAAGATCGCTGCACTGCGGCACTATGGCGACCTCGGGATCGAGCACATCTATCTCCGGCTCGAACCGAGCACCCCGGAGACGATCGCGGCACTCGCGCCGGTCGTCGCTGGTGTTTACGCTGGCTAATGGCACGAACCGCGCCTCGCTGCACTCACCGATCACCATGGAGGACGCATGACAGACACGACCTACATCCATCGCTGGCCCTCCTCGACCCAATCGACCACCTTCGGTATCGGCGTGCCCGTCGCCGAGCCGAAGCCCGGAGCGAACCATCCGCACTTCTCCGATCAGGTCGAGGTAGCGCGCAATGCCGCCGCGGCCGGGATCGACAGCCTCTGGTTCGCCGACCACTTCAGCTTTCCCTCCGACGATGGCCTGCGCGGATCGTGGGACGTGTTCACCCTGATCGCGGCGATCGCGGCGGTGGTTCCGGATGTGACGGTTGGGACGATGGTTGCCTGCACCGCCTACCGGAATCCGGGGGTGATCGCCAAATCCACCGAGATGATCCAGGACATCAGCGGCGGGCGGTTCATCCTCGGGCTTGGGGCGGGCTGGCAGCGCAACGAATACGACCAGTTCGGCCTGCCGTTCGAACCCCGGGTGACGCGCTTTGAAGAGGCACTGACCATCATCCACGGCCTGCTCCGGGACGGCCAGGTCGATTTCCAGGGGAAATACAGCCAGGCGAACAACGCGGTGAATCTGCCGCGAGCGGCCTCGGGACCGGACACGCCGATCCTGATCGGTTCCACCGGCGATCGCATGCTTGGCCTGCTGGCCAGGTACGGCGATGCCTGGAATACCGGGTGGGGCGCGGATACCGAGGGCCTGAAGGCGAAGGCAGCGAAACTGGATGCCGCCTGTGAGGCAATTGGACGCGATCCGGGTACGGTGGTGCGCACCGTCAGTGTCGGCTTCGCCGCCGATGGGTTCAGCGGCGATCCGAAAGGCGTTTTCGTAGGATCAACCGACGAGAAGGTGGCCTTCCTCAAGGACCTCGAGGGACTGGGGTTCAGTCACTTCATCATCCGCCTCGATCCCTTCTCGCCGGACACGCTCGCTGCCTTTGCGGACGTCATCACGGCCTTCCACACGACGGGCTAGCGTAGCGCCAGCACACCAGGCAGGTGTTTGGCCGGAACTGCTGTTCAGAAATCACATCGGGATGGGAGCAGGGCAACAATGGCAAAGTTGGCGATCGGAGTGGATTTCGGCGGTACGAAGGTTCTGGCCGGGGTTATCGATGTTGAAACCGGTAAGGTCATCGGCACTGGGAAAAAGCGAACCAGCGCTGGTGACGACGGCGATTCGCTGATGAAGCGTATCTACAGCGTCTGCGACGACGCGCTCAAGGACGCGGATGTCAAGGTCGACGACATCGTCGGCATCGGGGTTGGCATTGCGGGCCAAGTCGACGCGAAGAACGGCCTCCTGGTCGGAACCGCGAACCTGAGCCGGTCGGTCGTCGACTTGCCAATGGCTAAAGGCATCACCGATCGCTACGGCGTGCGCGCCGAGATTCGCAACGATGTCCAGATCGCCGCGGTTGGCGAAATGACCTTCGGCGCCGGCAAGGGCGTGGATCAGTTCGTCTGCATCTTTGTCGGTACCGGCATTGGCGGCGCCATCATCCAGCACGGTGAGCTGGTGGCTGGGTCCACCAACAACGCCGGTGAACTCGGCCACACCACGGTCGAGGTCGACGGCCGCATCTGCGGCTGCGGTGGCCGCGGGCACCTGGAAGCGTATGCCTCCCGCACCGCGATCACGGCGGCCCTGTTGGGCGAAATGCGCCGGGGACATTCCTCGATCCTCAGCGAACTCCTGCCGGATGTCGACCCCGCCGCCCCGGGCGGAGCGGCGATCCGGTCCGGCGTCCTTGCGAAGGCGGTCAACGCAAAGGACGACGTGGCGGTCCAGATCGTGACGAGTGCTGGAACCTACCTTGGGTACGCGATGGCGTCGATCGTGAACTTCCTGAACCCGGAACTGATCATCCTCGGCGGCGGTGTGGTCGAATCGGTCGATCTCATCTTCGAGACCGCCGAGCAGGTCACCCGGCGCGAGGCCTTCCCGAATGCCGGCAAGGCCGTCAAGATCAAGCGGGCTGCCCTCGGGGACAACTCGGGCATCGTCGGTGCGGCCGTCATCGCCGCAAGCTGAGAAATCCCGAATGGTACAATCGGGGGGTGTGAAGCGAAGTTTTGCTGGCGTCCCCGCCAGGGAAAACGGGATCCGGGACCATTTGTTGATGTTCCGGATCCCCGATAGTCGGTACACAGCTGGTTGGCATGGGTCAGGGCGCGCAACGCGTTGCGGCCATGTGACCCGATAAGTTCAGCGTCGTGGTAATGCGCGTGTATCTGTACGGAGGACGGAATGGTGATTGACCCTACGGCCACGCGGCCCGGGCAGGAAGAACCGGCGGAAGTTGCGGCATTTGTCGATTTCGAGAACATCCGGTATTCAACGATCAATTCGTTCGGGCGCGAGCCCGATCCCATCGCCTGGCGTGACAAGGCGCTCAAGTACGGCTTGATGTCGGTTGCGCGTGCCTACGCCGATTTCGACCAGCATCCGCCACAGGCCCGCACCCGGCTCGATGTGGCAGGATTCGAAGCCCAGCACTACCCCGCGAAGCGCACCACCGATTCCCACGGGCGCGAGAAGTACGCCTCACGCTCCGACCTCAACCTGGTGGTCGACATCATCAACACGGCCCTCGTCCGGCCCGATATCCACACCTTCCTGCTGTTCACCGGCGACAAGGATTTCATCCGGCTGGTCACCACGCTGCGCAACCGCCTTGGCCGTCGTGTCGTGATCTGTGGCGTGCCCGGTTCGGTCAGCCCCGATCTGGTCGCAGCTGCCGGAGAGGATGATCCGATCGAGATCGTCCAGTCAGCCGATGTCGACATCACGGTGATCCAGGCCATCGATGCCTACGTGCAGCAGTTGCACGAGGGATTCGTACCCACCCAGAGCCACATGAGCCGGACGCTCTGGCGATTCCTCGACCGGAACGCCCTGCCGTCCGAGCACATCGAGGCGAAGGTGATGGAGTTCCTGCGCAAGGGCATCCTGACCAAGCGGCAGACGATCAATGGCCAGGGCCAGGAACTGGTTACCACCGAACTGAACTTCGAGCATCCGCTGGTGCTGAAGGCACTCCCGGATATCCTCGATGCTCAGGACGATGCCCTGGATTCCGATAACGTCGTGGCTGAGGTCGACGGGGATTTCCTGGTCGAGGACGACAGTACGCCGGTTGGCGTGGCAATGGCGGAGGGTGATGACATTTCGCTCGATTCCCGTGAGGCCAATGGGTATCAACGACGATTCGCAACCGGGAATGGCGCATGGCGTGGCCGCACGAATGTCCGGAGCGGTGGCCACGGATCCTGATCGCCGGTCTCGCCGATGATTGAGTACTTCCAGCAACCTCGTTACCAGCCGTTCGCGCTCGAGCATGATGACGATGCCGGGCGCGTCGGCGTTGCCCTCGTTCACGGGTTCCTCGGGACACCCGCCGAAATGCGGCCCCTTGCCGAGATCCTCCACGAGCGGGGCGCCAACTGCCATGCCATCGGCTTGCCCGGCATGGGGGGCGATATCGGCCGGCTCTCGTCAATGACGATGCAGGCCTGGCGCGAGACAGTCCTCAAGGAGTGGGAATCGCTCTGGCGGCGCTACCGCAGCACGGTCCTGATCGGTTACTCGATGGGTGGCGCCGCGGCGATCCAGATGGCGGCGCGCCACGCGCCGGACCTCGTGGTTCTCCTTGCGCCGTTCTCCCGGATCAATGACCGGCGAGCACTGTTCCTGCCCTTCGCCAGGCGAGTGATGCCAGATGTCCAGCTGCTCGCTCATCTCGACTTCAACGATCCCCTGGTGCGGGACTGGTTCCGCGTCACCATGCCGGATGTCGACCTCGACGAACCGGAGATGCTGCGTATCATCCGCGAGGAAACTGGCATCGCCGCGCCAGTGATCGACGAACTGCGAAAGTTTGGGTCGCTGGCGAAACGGGATGCCGCGGCGGTCAAGGCCCCGGTCGTGGTCATCCAGGGGCATCGGGACACCGTGGTCAGTCCATCCAGTACCCGCTCCCTGATCGACCGATTCCCCGACCTGCGTGCGTACCACGAGATTCCCGGCGACCACCTCGTCCCGATGTCCGGTTCCGCCATGTGGCCGGAAGTGAAGTCCCTCATCCTGCACGAAGTCGAATGCGTGCTCCCTGGAACCGGCGCCGGGCCGTCGGGGAATGACTCCCACCATCTCCCAGACCCGGGAATCCACTAACGGATCGGGCCACCAGCCCAGTGGTAGGGAAGACCTTCCGCGCCGCCTCATCGACCCGTGTGGCGTTCAACCACGAAGCAGCGCGGTAATGGTCTTCCCTTATCCCCCGGAATTCAGAGTCCGGATGATCACTTCTGAACTCCCGGTCGTGATGGAATGTCATTCCGAGGCATAGCCGAGGAATCTTCTTCGCACTGTCCAGGCAGAGCCAGGCTCTGCGACTATCGGGACATTCTCCCAACCACTCATACCGACTCCGGGTGATGCCCCATGTTTCCTCGCAGGGGCGATCACGGAGGGTCGCCCGCAATGGCAGACGACGCAGGGTTCGCCTGGTTCACGCGTCGTCCAGGTTCCAGGAGCGGAGACGGCGCAACAGCGTCCGCTTCTTGCTCTGATGGTCTTCCATGCGCTGCAGGATGTTGTCCAGCACGTCGATCGCCTCGACCACGTGCGGACCCTTGTTCAACATCACGCACTCCGCCCGCTCGCCCATCGCCGCATCGGTGATCTCCGAGCGCGACGGCTGCCCGGTTTGCGCCAGGGTTTCCAGCACCTGGGTCGCCCAGATCACCGGCAGGTGGGCCGCCTCCGCGATCCAGAGAATCTCCTCCTGGACCTCCGCGAGGCGCTCGTACCCGATCTCCACCGCCAGGTCACCCCGGGCAATCATGATCCCGGCAGCGTGCTCGCGCATGGCCTCAAGGATGATCTCGGGAAGCCGCTCGAACGCGCGGCGCGTCTCGATCTTGAGGACCACACCCGGCTTCGGCAACCCAAGCGCATCGAGGTGCTGGTGCAGCAACTCGACATCCTCCGCGCTCCTGACGAAGGAGTAGTCGATCATGTCGGCGTGTGCCACCACGAACGGCAGTATCGACAAGTCGGCCTCGGTCAACGCCGGGACCGATATCGACGTGTCCGGCAGGTTGATCCCCTTCTCGCCGCGAAGACGCGCTCCCTGGGTTCCCGCCCGGGTGACTTCGACCTGAATCTCGTCAGGATTCACGGCAACGATCACGCCGCCGATCTTGCCGTCGTCAAAGACGATCCGCTCACCAGGACGGGCCGAATCGAAGATCGCCGGCAGGGTGCATCCGATTCGCGCCGGGGCCATGGTTGCTCCGGCAAGCGTGCGCGCATGCTCGCCAGGGGCGAGCGACCTGGTCACGATCAGGGTGTCACCGGTCTGGAGATGGAGTGAACCCGCCGACGCCGGAATCTCCTCAACGGCAGCGGCAGCGCCTTCAACATTCGCGAGATTCAACTCGGTCCCGGCCGCAACGTAGCTTGTCTGGACCGACTCGGCCCACCACCCACCAGGAGCGGAATGGAGAGCTCTCATCGATCGTTTCGCTCCCCGTGTGTCCCTGAAGGTGATGCGCTGGCCGGGGGTGAGCAAATCCAGCCATTCCGCCGCGACCGGCAACGCCGCGGCAGCGATGGCAGGTGCTGGTTCGTGCGATCCGGTGAGCCAGATCCGTGCCGGTTCGACAACGTGTCCGTAGGGGTCGCGGCGCGGTCTCCACTTGATGACCGCCGGACCCGGAGTGACGGGTCCGGTTCTCAACTTCGGTCCGGGCAGGTCCATGATGATCCGGCACGGGCGGCCAGTCGCCTGTTCCGCCGATCGCAGGTGCTCGATCATGGCGGACCAGAGCTGTTCGTTGTCATGGGCGCAGTTGATCCGCAGGATATCCATCCCGGCCCGTACCATTTCCTGCATCAACGCGGGATCGGTGGCAAGGTCGGTGGAAGCAGTCACCATAATGCGCGCGTGGCGATCGGGAGACGGCGGACCGAGCAGGAGTTCCGTGTGCCGGGCGAGCAACGCGCTCCCATCATGGAGGCTGACTGGTACGTCATCGTCAGGTGCCGACCAGGTGCGGCCGACCATCGTGTGAAGCACCCCGATCACCGATCGGAGGGTGGCCTGCACATGCGCTTCCGCACGTCCGAGTGACGAGAGTCCGAGGTCGGCAAGCGCGTCCTGGATGTGACGCACGTCGTGCTTTCGGAACTCGAGGTACTGGACCAGGTTCGTCGCGCTTCGACGGAACGCGGGATCCACGCGTTCGATTCGTGGTGCTGCCCGCCGCGCCGCCGCGGTGAGATCCGCGTCCAGCGCGATGAGATCGCCGATCAGCAGGTCGATTGGGGCGATCGCGGGATTGAGCAGGGGGGTATCCTGAGTGAGCATGTCATTACCTCCGGCATCGGGCGGTGATGCGCGCGAAGAACTCGTTGCGACACCGCTACCGGTACGAGCGTACTCCCGCCGGCATTGCGAAAACGTCAACGAATCAGCGGGTGACGTGGCGATTTGGCACACGATCGGGGTAGTCGGCGGCCTCACATGGTGGCCGGATAGTCTCTTGGTCCTCGGAAGGGCTGCGGGGCTTGCACCGCCCGCAGACGTTTGCGGGGTCGAAGTCACCGCGCAAAGACGAGAACCATCGTTATCCGGATTTCGTGTAAGCGGGAAAGAATAATCAGCATGAGCGACCACTCCCTTGGCCATGTTCGCCCAGCCCACACCAACGATGCGCGAACGCTCCACGAACTGACACAGCGATCGGCCATGTACTGGGGATACGACCCCGATTTCCTGGAGTGGGAACCGGAGGCGATCGCCGTGACCCCGGAGCTCATCGACGCATTGGACGTGTTCGTCCTCACGGATGGCGAGACCACCATCGGGTACTACGCCCTGGAACGGAAGACCGATGGCGTTCGTCTGGACAAGCTCTTCGTCGAACCTGGCAGGATCGGGCAAGGCGCGGGGAAGCGATTGTGGCGACATATGGTCGAAACCGCTCGCGCGACTGGAGCGACGTCACTGGACTTCTTCGCCGATCCGAACGCCGCGCCGTTCTACCGGGCAATGGGAGCAACCTGGGTCGAGGAGGTCAAAACCACCCGTCCCGGCTGGAATCTCCAGTACTTCCGGTACGACCTGACACTGCGTGAGGGGTGATCGGCCGCACGGACAATGACTCCGGCTGGATATAGCTTGCGCCGGAAGCCCTCCCGAGGTACCCGCCAATCCAGGATCGATGCATTCGCCCGCTCGGGTTCAGGCCCGACTTCGACGAGGACCGGCTCCGACTACCAGCGCCTTGTACGCTGGTGACCTCCAATCAACCTTCGTCGCGTCCCTGGACCACCACCTGCTCGTCGAACCGCACCGGGATTCGCCCGGACCACGGACCTTGCCGTGTTCCCACCAGCCACGGTTTCTGTATGTATCGCTGCACCCAATGACCGAGCGGAACGTAGACCGCATTTTCGACCATGATGCGCTCGGCGTCCTGATACCCGGAATTCCTGTCTGCCGGATCGATCGATTCAACCGCTGTCTGGATCGATGCGTTGAAGTCCGCGGAGGCATCGCCCGGCGTCTGGGCGTCGACGCCTTCGAGTTCGGGAGACCAGTTGAACCATCCCGCCATATATGGCGATTCCGACTGCCCGATTGTGCGCAGCAGGTCTGCCGTATCGGTCACCGTCCACCACCACACGATATCGAACTGGCGGCCACCATTGTCACCCTGACGGGCCGCAATCTGGTCGGCGGTGAGGGATGTGTCGTGCGTGATCACGAGGCCCGAGTTGTCCGCGATCATCGCCAGCAAGGCCGCATGGCGCTCGATCTCGTCAGCCGGGGCGTCCGCCGGCTGGTAGTAGGTGACGATCGGGGCATTCTCGATCGCGTCGAACCCGGCATCCTCGAGCAACGAGGTTGCCTGGTCCGGGTCGAACCCCAGTGGTTCCGCTCCCTCGTACTCGGACGTGATCGCCACTACCGGCGGCACGATCCCGGTCGCCGGTACGAAATCGCCAGCCTGGATCTCGTTCGCCCAGGCATCGCGATCGATCGCGGCGGCAATCGCCTGCCGGTAGCGCAGGTCGTTGAATGGCGCTTGCAGGAAGTCCATGCCGATCGCCATCGTCGAGGCTTGCGATTCGATCGTGACCAGATCCGCGGCGAGCGCGTCGTTTCCCTCGACCGTTTCCAGCAGGGAACCCGGCACATCTGCCGAGACAACCAGATCGTTCGCGTAGTCATCGAGCGCGGCCTGGTCGGCATTCGGACCGTCACCGATCTGCCAGACAACCCGCGAGATCGACGGCGAAGCTGCCAGTGATGAGGATGGATTCGGCTCCATCACGATCCTGTCCCCGTCGACGAACTCGGTGAACCGCCAGATTCCCGCCCCGGCATCCGCCAGCGCGAGGTCGGCTACCTCCGGATCGTCGAGCACCGTCACGTCGACCGCCGCCCAGACGAAGGTGGCGAGCGCCGACGGAAACGACGACCACGGTTCGGTGAGGGTGATTTCGACCGTCAGGTCATCGACGACGGCAAACCCGATGTCACCCGATTCACCCGCGAGGTAGGCGTCGTATCCAAGCACGCGATTCATGAACGACGCCATCGGCGCCGGCGCGGAGGGGGTCAACGCCCGCATCCAGCCATCGACGAGGGCCTGGGCCGTGATCGGATTGCCGTTGGCAAAGGTCATGTCCGACTTCAGGGTCGCTGTCCAAACCGCCCCGGTGTCGTCTGGCTCGACCGATTCGGCGAGATCCGGCACCACCGCGCCGTTCTCGTCGAAGGCCAGTAGCCCCGCCCAAACGTGCGGCAGCAGGACCCAGAATGGCCCCCAGTTCACCGCACGATGAGGATCGAGCGAGACGATCTGCCCGAACGGATTGAATGGGATGGCTAGTTCGACATCGGTCTCGAAGTCCCCTTGTGCGAGGCGCAGGGCCGGGGCCGACAGGGCAGTCGGGATCGAAGCCAGTCCACCTGCCGCCGCCAGCACTGCCGATGCGCGCAGCAGGTCGCGCCGGGAGTGCGGCGGCACGCCCGCCAGCACGAGATTGCTGAAGGTGGTGCCGGAGGCCGGGTCGTTACGGTCCGGGAGCGATCGGTGGTTGGACATCGGCGATCCTTTTCCTGCTGGATGCGATTGCGACTACCAGATCCGGCGCACGTTCCGCCTGGCCGTCTGATGGATGGTTGCCATGAAAACGCACCACCCGTCGTTCGCGTTACGCGTTGGCGCCTGGCGTCTCGTAACCATACGATCGCTCGCCCGCGGCATCGATGAACGCCGCCACCAGGTCGATCGATGCCTGCACGTCGGACACACTGACCATTTCGTTGACGGTATGCACGTAGCGGCAGGGAATCGAGATCGACACCACTGCCCGGCCGCCGCGGCTGGAGACGAACGCGCCGCCGTCGTTGCCGCCGAACGGCAGGATTTCGTCCTGCACCGGAATGGAATGTTGTTCCGCGAGATCGCGCAAATGGGTGACCAGCTTCGGGTTGGAGATTTGGCTGCTGTCCATCACCTTGATCGCGGTTCCCGCTCCGAGCCGGGTTACGGCTGCCTCTGCGGGTGAACCGGGGATGTCCGCGGCGATCGTGACATCCAGCGAGATCGTCACATCCGGTTCGGTGGTATAAGCGGCGGCGTGAGCGCCGCGGAGACCGACTTCTTCCTGCGTGCTGGCGATCGCCACGATCTCCGCGTGACGGGACGTCGACTTCCGGATCGCCTCCAGCATCACGAAGACGCCGACGCGGTCGTCCATCGCCTTGCTGACCACTGTGTCACCGACCTCGATCAGGTCGCGGTCAAGCGTGACCATGTCCCCGACGTGCACGCGCTCACGCACCTTCTCCGCCATTAGTCCGACGTCGACGTAGAGGTCATCCAGCTTCAGGTCCTTCGCATCGCCCGGCTGTTGCAGGTGAATCGGCTTGGTCCCCGGCTGGAGCACCCCAGCGATGAACTCGCCGGATCGGGTCTGCACCTTCACTCGTTGCGCTGGCAGCACGCGCGGATCGAATCCACCGACGCGCTGGATGCGGATGAACCCCTGGTCGTCGATGTGGCGCACCAGGAAACCGATCTCGTCGACGTGCGCGATGATCGCGATCCGTGGACCGCCTTCGCCGCTGCGAACACCGATCAGGTTACCCACCGGATCGACGGACAGCGAGTCGACCAGCGGCCGGAGGCGCCCCGCCACCACGGCGCGAATCTCGTCTTCCCGCGAGGCGATTCCCGGTGTCTGCGTCAGTTCGCGGAGAAGCTCGATGTCGATGGACATGAAATTCCTTCCTGGTATGGACCCTCATAGCTGCTCGGCATTGTACTTCCCGCGTGGTCGCGGCGTACCCGTTCGTGGTGCCAGGGAGCCAGGCGCACAACCTTCGTTGGGGCGACCCTCCGCGGTATCAGGCCCAACAAACTCTGCTGCGACCCCACCTCCTCCTGTCATTTCGACGACGAAGGAGGAGAAATCCCCCGCCGCAGGCGGTACATGACGCCAGTAACTACCGGCTGTGCCTGGAGATCTCGTTCGGCTTCGCCTCACTGTCTCGCACGCGATCGGAATGACAGGTATGGCTAGTCGACCGCACACGGGTTGGCTGGAGCAGATGCCCTGTGTGGTCGCCCGGATTGGCGGACCACACAGGGACCGCCCTTCGACCTCGAACCATGTTGATTCATCTGGCGTGTGTCTCAAGTCACGTGCGCCGTGGCGGCTTCAGGTTGGTTTGCGCGGGCGCTGGCAACAAGCCGCTCGGCGGCGCTGAACCCCGACACGATGCTGTCCGGGATGCCGACACCGTGCAGGTAGTTGCCCGCGATCTCCACACCGGGAAGCAGGGCGATCGCCTCCTCGATCCGTGCGATGCGCTCCCGGTGACCGAGGTTGTACTGCGGCATCCCTCGCTCCCAGCGGTAGACACGGGACACCGTGGGTGTGACATCGAGGCCGAGCACATCCTTCATCTCGTTGAGGAGGATGGCGACCAGGGTGTCGTCATCCTCCTCAAGGATCGCCTCAAGTCCATACCGCCCGAAGAACCCGCGAATGAGTACCTGGCCATCAGGCGCCCGGTGGCTCCACTTCGAGGAGACCCACGTCATCGCCATCACCTTCCGACCCTCGGCACGAGGCACGACATAGCCGTAGCCATCCAGCGGGCGGGTGAGCTGCGAGACCGGGAACCCAATCGCCACCAGCGCCGTGGAGCCATGCTCGATGTCGGCAAGCGCAGCAGCGGCATCCGGCGCTACTGGCCGGAGTATCGGACTGGCCGCCCACGCCGGGACCGCGACGATCGCCCCGGCGACGAGTTCCGGACTGGTCTCGGTCTCGACCCTGAGCCGGTGCGTGACCGGGTCGGCAACGATACCCTTGACCGGGCGACTCGTCTCGACTGCCACCTCTTGCCGAGCCAGGGAATCGACGGCACTGTCGATGAGGCGGGACATGCCCTGGTCGAAACCCAGGAATCCGCGTGGAGACGAAGTCGAGGCAGAGGGCTGGCTCGTCGCGGACTTCCGTTGTGCCACTGCTCCCTTCAGCCAGCCTCCGTGGGTCCGCTCTGCCGTGCGGAACTGTGGGAACGTCGCCTGCAGGCTCAGGAGCGATCCGTCGCCACCGTAGATCCCGGCCAGCAGCGGTTCGACCATGCGCTCGTACATCTCGGACCCGGCGCGGCGGCTGACGAAGGAGGCGAGCGATTCGTCGCGATCGTCCTTCCGTGCAGGGATCACGAAATCCCCGAACATCCGGGCCTTCCCGAGCGGGGAGAGGAGAGGTGTTCGCAGCATCGGACCGATCCGGCCCGGCACCAGGCCGCTCAATCCTTCCGGCAACGGCATCAGGTGCCCGTTTCGCATCACGAACGAGCGGCGGTTCGCCGCGATCGGACCGACCAGGTCGTCGTCGATGCCCAGGAGGCGACACAGGGCAAGACCACCGGGCTTCGAGCCAAGGAACGCGTCGGGACCACCTTCGATCACGAATCCGTCGATCGCATCGGTCAGGATCTTGCCACCCGCGCGGCTGGAGGCTTCGAGCACGACGATGTCGGCGTCCGGTGCGAGTTCCCGCAACCGGACCGCCGCCGCCAGACCGGAAATACCGGCGCCGATCACCGCATATCGCACACTCACGATGCGGCGACGCCAACAGCGCTGGCGGCTCGTTCCCTGGCCAGCCCGGCGAGTCCAGCCAGCAGTTTCGGATGGTCGTTCAGCATCTCGATCCGTTCGAGCCGTATCCCGAGGCCATCTGCAAGATGCTTGAACTCGATGTCGATGTCGTAAAGGATTTCGACGTGTTCGCAGACGAAGCCGATCGGGCAAATCAGGACGTTGCGGACGCCCGCGTCGTGATACTGCCTGATCACCTCACTGGCGTCCGGACCGAGCCACGGATCGGGAGTCATCGCCGCACTCTGGTATGCCCACCCCCAGGGCTGGTCGGGCAGCCGTTCCCGCATGGCCGCAACCGTGGCCTGGAGTTCCCGTTCGTATGGATCGTCCCAGGTCCGGATGCGTTCCGGCAGGCTGTGCGCGGTGTAGATCACCGGCACCGAACCACGTATATCCTCCGGGAAGCGGGACAGTGCCTCGGTGACCCGGTCCTCGAGGGCGTCGAGGTATCCGGGCAACAGGTTCCAGCTCCGGATATCCAGGATCTCGATGGGAACCCCGGCTTCCTGGACCCGCTTGAAGTACGCGCCGACGCTCATCTCCGAGTTGTGAGGCGCCATCACCATCGCCACGGTTTCGGAGACACCCGCGGCCTGCATCTCGGCGAGAACATCCTTCAGGAACGGGTGCCAGTGCCGCATCCCCACCCATACGCGCCAACGCTCACCCGTGGTGTTGGCGTTGAGCGCCGCTTCGATCCCCGCCGCCTCGGCCCGCGTCAGTTCGAGGATCGGCGACCGGCCCCCGATCTGGCGGTACCGTTCGGTGATTTCCTCGACGATATGATCGGATGTTGGACGATGGTTCCGGACATCCATCAGGTAGGGACGGACGTCGTCGAGGGTATTTGGGCCGCCGTAGGCCATGATGAGGAGATGATGTGTTGCGTCTGGCATGATGGTCAGCGTCACCGTACGGGCATTCGGGGACGCGTTTCCTCCTTCGGTGGGGGCGGACGACCCTGCGTCGCACGTTGTGACGGGCGCCGCCTGGATTCGCCCGGATGTCTTCTCTTGGGTACCATGCTGGATGTCGGAACGCTGTCGGGAGAACTCCGGCTTTCGACGGTTGTTCGGGAATTGCGCACCACTCGGGTCGATTGACCGGCATGGAAAGGGAACGGCAATGGATCTCGACCGTCAGGACCAGGTCACGGTCATCATCATCGCCGTTGCTATCCTGGTGCTCACCGCGTTCATGGTCGGGCTGTTGTTCTAGCGCCCGGAACTCCCGTCTGCGACGCCCGATGGCTGCAAATTGCCGAACACTCGCGGCGGTTCAGGAAAACACCCTCACCAGGATGTGCGCGGGTCGGCCCTTGGTGGTCGGGTTGAGACCGACACCGGCCTTCTTCTCCGGGTAGGCGTTGGCAACCACGACCGTGCAGTCGGACAGCGCACGCAGCACCACCGCGTCGTTGCGCTCGGCAAACGAGTCCTTGACCTCGAGTTCGCCGCGCTGCTTGATCACCACGTTCTTGAAGAAGTTGATCGGGTCCATCGCGTCGGCGGGATCGACCCCGGCCTCGGTCGCGGCCTCGGCGAGCGCCGTCGCTGTCGACTGCTTGATCGATGTTTTCGTGTCGGTGTCGGCATTGACCGGAAGCGGTGACGTCAGCAGGTCGTGCCGGAGCACCGAGTCCTCGACCAACTCGAACATGGGTGTCCGGTGCTGCGAGTACAGCTTGTCGCCGAGCTTGAGCACGACCGACCCATTGCTGGTAATCGTCGTGGACGGCGAAAGCCGGCCATCGGCGCCGACTGCCACGAACGACGCCACCTGCTTGCCGGCAAGGGCGATGATCTGGACCAGGTCGCCGGACTTCACCGGGAACGAAGCGGCCGAACCGACCGTCAACTGCCGGGCGGAAACTGCCCGCCGGCCAACCAGAACATTCGACATCGCATGACCACCATTCATGAGCCGGGGAGCGCGGGGCTCGTTGACCGGTAGGGGCGGGAACAATCTCCCCGCGGCAATTGCGCGGTATTGTCGCAGCAGGATCCTGTGCCGGTCCAACCGGCGCAGACCGGCAATGCGGCCAATTACGGCTGGAGCGCGGCCAACTGCAGTGTCACGATGGTCAATACCTCATCGGTGACGCTGCCGAGTTCGATGAACCGCGACTCGGATTCGGACCGGAGGCGAATCTCCGCCTGTCCCTGTGCCAGCGTGCGCGTGCTCACCGACAACCTGATCGGGTTGCCGATCAGGTCGGAGTCGGCAAACTTCACGCCGGGCCGTTCCGCCCGGTCGTCGTAGAGCACCTCGATCCCGGCCGCCGTCAGGTCACGGTAGAGCGCGTCCGTCGCCTCAATGACTGCACTGTCCGTGCCGAGTGAGAGCAGCGAGACGTGGAACGGCGCGATCGAGATCGGCCAGCGGATGCCGCGCTCGTCATAATTCTGCTCGACGACGGTGGCAGCCGCCCGGCCGGAGCCAATACCGTACGATCCCATCACCACCGGATGCGATGCTCCCGTTTCGTCGAGATAGCTCACACCCATCGTCTGTGAATAGCGGGTACCCAGCTTGAAGATGTTGCCAACCTCGATCGCCCGGCGGGCGACCATCGGCGCACCCGTCACCGGGCTGAGGAATCCCTCCGCTGCCGCGGCGATGTCGGCAACGTGGTCAGCTGCGAAGTCACGCGGGTAGTTCACGTTGCGCAGGTGGTACCCAACCCGGTTGGCGCCCGCCACCAGGTTGGGGGAGTCACGGACGCTCTCGTCGATGACGACGACACATTCGCGAACCCCGACCGGCGAGCCATATCCCGGCTCGGCGCCGATCGCCCTGATCTCCTCGACCGTCGCCGGTACGAGATCGCCCTCCTGGACGACCTGCCGGAGCTTGGTTTCGTTGATGTCGAGGTCGCCCCGGATCACGGCGAAGATGAACCTGCCCGACTGGCCGGTGAAGAACACCGCCTTGGCGGTTCGTGCCAGCGGTATCCCCAGATAATCTGCCAGGGACTGGATGGTGGTCGTATTCGGTGTCGCGATTTCCTCGACCGGCAGCAGTTCCTCGGTCCTGGATGCCGCGCGCTGGAATGTCGCCACTTCCCGGTTGGCGGCGTAGTCGCTCTCCGGGTCGATCAGGATCGTGTCCTCGCCATTTGGTGAGAACGCCATGAACTCTTCCGACAGCGAACCGCCCATCATGCCGACATCGGCCCCGACCTTGATGAAGTCGAGCCCCAGCCTGGTGAAAATCCGGTGGTAGGCGATGGCGTGCAGGTCGTACGAGTGGTCGAGACCGGCCTCGTCGGCGTCCAGCGAGTAGGAGTCCTTCATCGTGAACTCGCGGACGCGGATGAGACCGCCGCGCGCGCGCGGTTCGTCGCGGAACTTCGATTGCAGGTGGTAGATGATCTGCGGCAACTGCCGGTAGCTGTTGATCTCGGTGGCGGAGAGGTCGGCCACGACCTCCTCGTGTGTCATCGCCAGCACCATGTCACGCTCGCCCCGGTCGCGGAACCGGGCCATTTCTGGACCGATCGCGTCGTAGCGCCCGGATCGCCGCCAGACGTCTGCCGGATGCACGAACGGCATCAGCATTTCCTGGCCACCGATCGCGTCCATCTCCTCGCGGATGATGCATTCGACCTTGCGAATGACGCGGTAGCCGAGTGGCAGCAGGCTGTAGATGCCGGTGCCGAGTGGCCGCACCATCGCGGCTCGCACCATGAGTTGGTGGCTGGGGATTTCGACATCTGCCGGTGCTTCGCGCAGGGTGCGGCCGAAGAGGTGAGCCATCCGCATGTGAGTCGTTGCCTTCCGTCGGATTCGGTGATTCGGACCGGCCATCGTGGCGCCGGATTTGCCCCGCACAAGGGTACGCGATTGGTGCCGGTGGGTGTGCCACAATGCCGGGGGCATGTTGGCGCATGACGGGGACGCGAGCGGGTGGCGGAAACGGTTCAGGAGAAGCCAGGTGAATCGTGGGCAGTGTTCACGGTCACTGGCGTCCGGCGCGGGATGAAGGCAGCCGTGCCGATGGGGATCGGGGTCGCCGTCTATGGCGTCGTCTTCGGTCTGCTGGCGCGCCAGGTCGGGTTGAGCCCGCTCGAAAACATCCTCATGAATGTGCTCGTCTTCGCCGGGGCGGCGCAAACGGCCACCCTCGAAAGCTGGTCATACCCGCTGCCCCTGTTCTCGATCGTGATGACCACCCTCCTGATCAACCTGCGGCTCATCCTGCTCGGAGCCGCCGCCCGCCCCTGGCTCCAGGCGATGCCCGATCGCAAGGTCTACCCGATGCTACACATCATGGCCGACGAAGGATGGTCGATCGCGATGAACGCCCGGCGTGGCGGTGAGCAGGACATCGGGTTCTTCCTCGGCACCAATCTCTTTGTTGGGCTCAGCTGGCTGCCCGCTATCGTCGTCGGCCACGTGCTGGGCGGCGGGGTCGGCGATCCTGCTGCCGTCGGTCTGGACTTCGCCTTCACGGCCATCTTTGCCGCCACGCTGTTCAGTGGCTACCGCAGCCGTTTCGATCTCGTCCCGTGGGGAGCGGCCGGAGCAGCGGCACTCGTCGCGAACGCCTTCCTGCCCGGAACCTGGTACGTGCTGGTCGGCGGCATCGTTGGCTTCGCGACCGGATTCCTGTTCGGCTCGCCAGCGAAGCTTCCGGATGCCAGCCACGATGGTGCTCCGTGACGATCCATTCGGGTGCGCTGATCGCAATCGTGCTGATGGCACTGGTGACCTATGCCTGCCGCGCGGGCGGCTACTGGCTGATGGGCAGGGTCACGATCTCGCCACGGATCGAAGCCGGACTGGCCTATCTGCCGGGCGCCGTCCTGATCTCCCTGGTTGCCCCTGCCATGGTTGAGGAGGGTGTGCCCGGCGTCTGCGCGGTCACCGCCACCGCCATCGTGATGCGCCTGTCCAACAACCTGCTGCTCTCGATGCTCACCGGCATCGGCACCATCTGGCTCCTTCGCCAACTTGGAATCTAGCGTCGATCGGTACGCGGGAGTAATGACCAGCCTGGGCTGGCGGGAAATGTGGTTGTCGCCATCGTGTCGTCTGGTGGCGTCGCTGGAATGTGGCGACGACTGTCCTATGATGGCGTAGGCACCGGGGCCCGGAGCGTGTTTTCCCGAACAAGCGTGTGGATGGTGACGTGTGGTGGCCGGCAATCCCTCATCCTGGAATCGCACCGAGTTGTTCGAGGCCGTCCATGCCGGCTGGGTCGCATATGACGCAGTTGTCCAGCGGCTCACCGACGATCTGTGGTTGTCCCCCGCAGACGACCGTGGCTGGACCGCCAAGGACCACGTCGCCAATGTCACGGCCTGGGAAAACATCATGACCGAGGTCCTTCGAAACGGAACACGCCCGGAGGAAACCCTGCAACTTCCCAGTAGATCGTTCGATGCTGATCCGGTGGCCGCCTTCGATGCGGCAATCCACCGCCTCACCACCGGTCAATCCGTCCGGCGGGCAACCCGGAACCGGTCCCTGACCCACGCTCGTCTCATCGCTACCCTCAAGGACCTCGACGAACCAACCCTGCACCGCCAGTTCTCGGACCTCGCCGGAATCGGCGGTGACGCAACGGTCATGGGGTTTGCCGGCGACTTCCTGCCAGCGCTCTACCGTTCCCGCCAGCAGGCAATATCGGCGCTCGTCGATCTCGAGTCCTGCCCCGGCTTGACCCTCCCGTAGCGTGAGGGAGTAGTCTCCTCCTGGTGACGGGGATGTGCCATGTCGCGAGGAGAGCGGGCATGCGGGAAACGGGATTGACTGTCGGTGCGGTTGCACGGCTGGCTGGCACGACCGTGCGGACACTTCACCACTACGAGGAGATCGGGCTGCTGGTCCCGTCCGGTCGCAGTGATGCTGGATACCGGCTCTATGACGATGCCGGTATCGATCGCCTGACGCGAATCCTGTACTACCGTGAACTCGATTTCCCACTCGTCGACATCGCACAACTGCTCGATGCGCAGGATGTCGATCCGGGTTCGCACCTGCGGCGGCAACGTGCCCTCCTGCAGGAGCGAATCGACCGCCTGCGCACCTTGATGGACGCGATCGATCGTGAAACGGAGGCTCTCATGAAAGGACACAACCTGACAGCCGGGCAGAAGCTCGAAGTCTTTGGCGCTTTCGACCCCGATCAACACGATGACGAGGCGCGCACTCGCTGGGGAGATACCGATGCCTGGCGGCAATCACGCCGGCGGACCTCTGCCTACACCGCCGATGACTGGCTCCGGATCAGGGCCGAATCGGACGAGATCACGGGACGATTCGTCCACCTGATGAATTCAGGCGTGCCTGCCACGAGCCGGGAAGCGATGGATTTTGCGGAAATGCACCGGCAGCACATCACGCAGGCGTATTACGACTGTGGCCACGACATCCACGCTGCACTCGCCGCCATGTATGTGTCCGACCCGCGGTTCACTGCCAGCATCGATGCCGCCGCCCAGGGCCTCGCCGCCTACATGAGGGACGCTATCCTCGCCAACGCCGACCGCGCCGGATCGAGCTGACCTGCAATAGGGCGGCTTCCTGCCTCCGGAAGCGGCGTTCCCGCCGACCACCGCAGCCGCCGCGCTCGTGGCGCTTTCGACAGGATGGGAGTATTCCGAACTTCGGGTAGGTTCCCTGCCGGTTTGGTGCGTATCTCGAAAAGATTGGCGCTTCGGACGCTCGCTCAGGACGGCTGCGGATCGCGTGTTCCGCCCGCTAACGGCAAACGATCTCTGTATCAACCTTTGCGACAATAGCCGTAGGGCGCATGGTGGAGCGTTGATCGGGTTGCCGATCGCGTGTCCTGGTCCCGAACCATCCTACGGCTGCCGCTTCGCCCAGATCGAATCCGGGAATCGCTCCCTGATCTGATTCCAGACTGCCCGCGACGACGCACCGTTCTTGCCGTCCCGAAAGTATTCCGCCATCCCCCGCCAGTACATCGCTTCGGCCGTCATTGGGCCGTCGGGGCGGCGAGTTTCCACGTTTCGGAACAAGAGGATCGCCGCCTCGTAGCTCATCCATCGCATTGCCGCCAGCCCTTCACCAACATCCAGCACATCCAGGGTTTCTGCTGGCGGCAGGAAGTTCACGGACGTATAGCGCACGCGCCCGCTGTGATCCGCAATCATCAGGGTCGGCGTCCACCAGACCTGCTGCTCGCGGGTGAACTCGCGGTCCCGCATCAGGT
The DNA here is from genome assembly GCA_964610045.1 of uncultured Sphaerobacteraceae bacterium. Taxonomy (GTDB): domain Bacteria; phylum Chloroflexota; class Chloroflexia; order Thermomicrobiales; family UBA6265; genus JACCYX01. The sequence continues at coordinate 2,749 of CAZSUN010000015.1, read as the reverse complement.
GGACCTTCACCGGAATGAACCTGGCCTTCACGGCGTTGACGACCTCCGGATCGCGAAACGTGACCTCATCGAGCTTTACGCAGCCGCCGCAATCGTCCTGGTAGACGTCGATCAGGATAGGCATGCGTGCGGCGCGGGCTTCGCGGAATGCCCCGGCACGATCGTGCCGCCAGTCGATCGCCTTCGTCTCGATATCGCGTGCCGCCTGCATTGCCTGATCCTTCAACTGCCGTTCACTCCAATACTTCCTAAAGTATAGCAGTGGAATCCATCCGAGTCTGGTCAAAACCCGGCGATTGGCACGGCCTTGCCCGAAGGCTCGAAAGCCTGGTTACGATCCCGCCTTGAAACCAGGGTGTATCCTCACCCTGCCAGGACGTCTGCGCTCCATCGAACCATCAGGACAACTCCGATGACCTCACTCGATCGCCTCCCCCTTTCCCGTCGCCGTTTCGCTGCCATCGGTCTCGGTGCCTTTGCTGCCGGTTGGTGGCCTGCGCTGGATGCAACTGCCGGAGAGGGCCAGGCCTGGACCTTCCTCGTCATGGGGCTCGACACCCGCGAGGAAGACGAGAACCAGCGCAGCGATATCATCATGCTCTCCCGCGTAGACGAAACGGCGGGTACGGTGAGGACGCTCTCGATTCCCCGCGACCTTTGGGTGGACATCCCCGGCCACGGTCAGCGCAAGATCAACGCCGCCTACCAGATCGGGCTCGCCGAATCGCCCGATCTCGATTGGCATGACGCTGCCGCGAAAACGGTCGAGACCATCGAACTCAATCTCGGCGTGACCGTCGATGGCATCGCCCTGACCGACATGAATCGGTTCCCGAGCATCATCAATGCGGTCGGCGGTATCGAGGTCGACAACCCGTACGAACTCGTCGACCCCACCTGGCCCGAAGTCAACTTTCCGGCCGGGATCATCCGTCTCAATGGCGATCAGGCCCTCGTGTTTACCCGCTCGCGCAACATCGACGGTGATGGTGGACGGGTGATGCGGCAGCACCTGGTGCTGGAAGCGCTGATGGACCGGTTGCAGCAGCCCGGCATGCTCTCCCGGCTGCCAGCCCTGATCGCATCCATGGCTGGCGCCGTTCGTACTGACATCTCCCTCGCGATTCAGGCCCAGCTGCTGGCGATGTTTCCGGATCTCACCGGCGAAGATCTAGTCTTCACCAACATCGACAGTGAGCTGTGGGCTGGCTGGAGCGACGATGGGCAATGGATCTACGAGGCTGATTGGTCCACCCTCCCGCAGTACGTCCAGGACTGGCTCGATGGCGTGAGCGGCTGATTCCGGGTTCGATTGCCGCGAGATTCCCGTACAATGATGGGGTCCTGCAACTCGGCAGGGCCCCGTTTCGTCACGAGTTCAGGAACACCACGTGAGCGAGCAGTTAGCCACCGCAGCAGTGACCGATTCGACCCCGGTCCGTCCCGGTGCCCCGGAAGTGGCCCGCCAGCAGGGCGTGAATCCGGTCGACTATCTGCGACAGCGCGGCTTCGTCCACGACATCAGCGACGAGGACGGCCTGCGTGCTGCCTTCGACAACGGTCCGATTACCGCCTACATCGGCTTTGATCCCACCGGTACCTCGCTGCACGCCGGTCACATGGTCAGCATCATGCTCCTGGCCACGATCCAGCGGATGGGACACCGGCCGATCGCTCTCGGTGGCGGCGGCACGGCCATGGTGGGCGATCCCACCGGCCGCACCTCCGCCCGCGAAGTCATCACCCTCGAGGACCTCGACCGCAACCTGGACGCCATCCAGAAGCAGTTGGCGAAATACCTCGACTACCGGGGCGGACAGTTCGGTGACAATCCGGCTGCGGTCAGCGTCAACAACGCCGACTGGCTACTCGATCTGCAGTACATTCCGTTCCTGCGCGACATTGGCCGTCACTTCTCGGTCAACGAGATGCTTGCCACCGAGACGTACAAGAACCGGCTCGAATCGACCGGTCTCAACTTTGTGGAGTTCAACTACCGCCTCGTGCAGGCCTACGATTTCCTCCACCTGTTCCGAACAGAGGGCTGTCTGTTGCAGATGGGCGGTTCTGACCAGTGGAGCAACATCGTTGGCGGGGTCGACTTGATCCGGCGTGCCGATCAGGGCAAGGCGTTTGCCCTCGTCTCCCCACTGATCACCACGGCGTCCGGGGAGAAAATGGGCAAAACGGGCTCCGGCCTTCGTGTCTGGCTCGATCCCGACCAGTTTTCCCCGTACGAGTACTACCAGTACTGGGTCAACACTGACGACGCGATGGTTGGTGAGTACCTCCGCAAGTTCACCTTCCTGCTGGAGGAGGAGATTGCAGATCTCACCTCCGTCTCCGGCGCGGCACTGCGCAAGGCGAAGCAGGTCCTTGCCTTCGAGGCAACAGCGCTCGCCCATGGCGAATCCGAGGCCATCCAGGCGCGTGATGCCGCCAGTTCGCTGTTCGCCACCACTGCACCCACTGCAAACGATCCGTCGTTGCCTACAACAACACTAGACGGAAGTTCACTCGATGCGGGATTCACAGTGGCCGATGCGTTTGTCGCCGCCGAACTCGCGAAATCTCGCGGCGAGGCAAGGCGTCTCGCCGCCCAGGGTGGTCTGTCGGTCGACGAAGAGCGTGTATCCGACGTGGATGTGCCCTTCACGGGCCTGCTTGCCGGTCGCGATGCGGTCCTCTTGCGCGCAGGCAAGAAGCGCTTCCGCCGCGTTGAAATCCGCCAGGGCAAAGACCAAACCAC
>CAZSUN010000014.1:53854-59982 GCA_964610045.1 uncultured Sphaerobacteraceae bacterium | reverse complement strand
GTCGGAACACAAAAACGGCGGACCACGTACGATCCGCCGTTTTCCAGTTTCGCTTGTTGGGCTGGGGTGCAGGGATTCGAACCCCAACTACCTGTTCCAGAGACAGGCGTCCTACCGTTAGACGACACCCCATCGCGCGGACGCTAGTTTAGCACGCAGGTGATCCTCGTATCAATCCGCTCAATCCGCATTCACTGACAACCCAGGGCGTATGCGTGAGCGACACGTTCTCACCGATCCGACCCTCGTTCGGGCATCTGACGGCCCGCCGCGACACGAGTCGGCCCGGTCGCCTGGCCCACCGGACCCGGTTCATCTGCCACCCCCCGGTCCCGGCCCCGAAAGATGGGGGCGGGACGGCCACTTCCGAGCGGGGCCGGGGTGAAGCCCCGGACACATACCACTGGCGCATAAGCCCTGACTGACAACCGGCGGGTGCCGACAGGCGCCAGCCGGTTGCGTCGAGCCATTTGAACGACGTCCTACTGCGAGGACTCGTCGAGATGGAGGCCCAGGAACGATCCGATCAACATCCCGATCGCCGCCCCCGTCAGGGCCCCGGCGAGTGCGATCACCGCCCCGTCCGCCAGTTCGTCGAACATCGGGCCAACGGCGAAACCCACGATGACGCCCGCGATGCCGCCGATTACGACACCGAACGCGGCGGCGCGCTCACTGTTGGTATTCGCCTCGGTGTCTCGTTGCGATCCCACGCCACTCCGCGCATCGATCGCATAGATCGTCCCCAGTACCGCGCCATAGACCAGGTGGAGGATGAGATTCCCCAGTACCGGCAGGATCCCGGCATTTGCGTCGATCCCGAGTATACCGATGCCTGCGATTGGGAAGAACACAAGAATCGAGAGGGAGAACGGTATGATGGAAAACATGGTGCCTCGTCGCCAACCTGGACCGGTAAGCCGCGGTTCCACCCACCGCGCGTATACCATGGCCCAGAGGAGACCCATCGCCAGGTTGAGTACCATGCCGACCGCGAACGTGTCACCGACCCCCCTGGTCAGTTCATTGGCCGAAAGCGCTTCCAGTTGGCGTTGAATTGCATTTCCGTTCGCATCGCCAAGCCCGTTCGCAATGGCGTAGGCGATTGCGAGGCAGACGGTCATGGCGAAGGTGGCGATGAACCCACTGGCGATGCTGGCGCGAAGCCAGTCGAAGCGAAGGGCAGGCGCCTCAGTCGATTCGTGCTGCTGTCCGATAGGGAACGGTTGTGCCATCGTCGTCTCCTTTCAGATGGTGACCCGTGAGACGTGGCGACCCCAGTTTGTGCGGTGCAGCGATCATATGCTCGCGATCATGGACCGTCTATCCCACCACGAGGGCAGGACGGGTGGCCCATGTGGGTTGGGACCCCGGCAGGTGCCGGTCCTGCGTGGCGATCTTCCAGCGATTAATCCGTAAGAATACGGATGAGATACTGACACGGGTGCCCTAGAGTTCTATCACTGCGCCACCCCCGATCGTCAGCCCACGATCGTATGCGCAGACCCCGAGTCGCTTCGACTCCACGCGAAGCGTCCCTCCCAAGGGTAGGCGGTGGGCCCCTTCCTCCATCCTGTCGCTTCGGCGGCATGAGGGGTCCCTCGCCACCTTTAGGATCGATCAGTCCCAGGCGAGAACACGAATCCATGCCCGATCGCGCGTTGTTCAGGTTCTGACCTGGCGTGTACTGGATGGATGTTGGGCACAGAATCGCATTTACCTTGTGAAAACAATCACAACAAGAGTATTCAGTAACTGCGCCGTTCGATGCATCGTCGATCGGTGAAGATATTCAGGCAAAATCGCGATTAGCAACCCCGAGATTCGAGACCCGTGTGCTAGACTCAGGGGCGACGCCAGCGCCTGACGATGTTGGGCCACCGGGCGACCGGCGGATCACCGATCGGGATGTACGTATACCCTGAAACGTGGACGTTTGGCCCGGGTTTCCATCCTTATGCTACCCACGATGCCGTGGTCGCAGGTTCGCCACCGCGGATCGAGGAGCCACACGGACGAGTGCAATGAGCGATCTGAGCGCGTTCTTCGGACCCAATGCGGGCTACGTGCTGGACCTCTACGACCAGTATCTTGCCGATCCCAATTCGGTCGACCCGGATTCCAGGGCATTCTTCGAATCCTTCAGCCCTGAATCCATCGACGTTGTCACTCCCGCCAGCGCACCTGACGGGACGATCGGCGCAGCGCTTGCCACGGCGTCCGTCGCGAAGATCGCGGCGGCAGTCGGCCTTGCGAAAGGCATCCGGGAGTATGGGCACCTGGCGGTTCGCACCGATCCGCTTGGTAGTGACCCTCCTGATGCCCCGGAAATTCACGCCGAGACCTACGGAATCACCGATTCCGATCTCGATGCCTTGCCGGCTGATGTCGTCGGGGGGCCTCTCGCCGACGGCGCGGTTAATGCCAGCGAGGCGATCGCTCGCCTGCGGTCCGCCTACATCGGTCGCATCGGGTTCGATTTCGACCATATCCAGGTGGCCGGCGAGCGTGCATGGCTGACGAATGCCGTGGAGTCGGGCAGTTTCCAGGTCGATCTCGACGTTGACACACGGCGGAAGTTGTTGGAGCGGCTCTCGCAGGTCGAAGTCTTCGAGCGTTTCCTGCACCAGACCTACCTGGGGCAGAAGCGCTTCTCCATCGAAGGCAACGACATCCTGATCCCCATGCTGGATCAGGTCATCAATGACGCGACGTCTGCCGGTGCCCGGGAAGTCCTGATGGGCATGGCCCATCGCGGCCGCCTCAACGTCCTGACCCACATCCTGAGCAAGCCCTACGGCGCCATCATCTCCGCATTCGAAGGGAGCAAGCCGGCGAATCCCGGCGATGCCGCCAACGAAGTCCGGACCGGTGACGTCAAATACCATCTTGGTGCCCGCCTGGCCAGGAATCCCGACACGGGAGAGATGGTCCGGCTGCCGGTGGTCCTCGCGCCGAACCCATCCCATCTTGAAGCGGTCAATCCCGTCGTCCTCGGGATGGCACGCGCTGCCCAGGACGATCGTACCCACGGTGGCACGCCGATCCAGGACAAGAGCCGGACACTCGCGATCCTTCTCCACGGTGACGCCGCATTCCCCGGACAGGGGATCGTCGCCGAGTCGCTCAATCTCTCGGGACTCGACGGCTACTCGGTTGGTGGTGCGATCCACATCATCGTCAACAACCAGATCGGCTACACGACCGACTGGATGGACTCCCGCTCCACGCACTACGCAGGTGACCTCGCCAAAGGGTTCGAGATACCTGTCCTGCATGTGAGCGCGGACGATCCGGAAGCCTGCATCACGGCGGCGCGGTTCGCCATGGCGTATCGCCGCGAGTTCCAGAAGGATTTCCTGATCGATCTCGTTGGCTACCGGCGCTGGGGACACAACGAAGGCGACGAGCCGGCATTCACCCAACCTCTGATGTACCAGGTGATTTCGAAGCATCCCACTGTCCGGGCGCAACTCGCGGCGGCACTGGTGGACTCCGGAGTGATCGCCGCCGAAGACCCGGCGGCGATGGAACAACGCGTGCTCGATCGCCTTACCCGCATCCGTCGCAGCATCACCGAAGGCACCGAGACCTTTGACGAAGCACCGGAGCCGGTGAAGACACCTCGCGAAGAAGTCGCTACCGCCGTGTCCCCGGAGCGTCTTCGCGAACTCCAGGTAGCCATCCATGCGATTCCTGACGGATTCTCGCCGAATTCCAAACTGAAGCGAACATGGGACAAGCGCGCGAACGTGCTCGACGATCCCGAGGGTCGTATCGACTGGGCACACGCCGAGGTGTTGGCATTCGCCGCCACCCTGGCCGACGGGATTCCGATTCGCCTGACCGGGCAGGATGCCCAACGTGGCACGTTCAGCCAACGCCATCTCGTGCTGCACGACGCCAAAACTGGCAGCAGCTACACACCGCTGGACCACATGCCGCAGGCAAACGCCTCGTTCGGCGTCTACAACAGCCCGCTTTCCGAAAACGCGTGCATGGGCTTTGAGTACGGCTACAGCGTGCACGCCCCGGAAGCACTGGTGCTCTGGGAAGCCCAATTCGGTGACTTCGCCAACGGCGCCCAGATCATCATCGATCAGTTCCTCTCGGCCGCCCGGGCGAAGTGGGGACAAGAGCCGTCGCTCGTGCTTCTGCTGCCACATGGATACGAAGGGCAGGGACCCGAGCACTCCAGCGCCAGGCTCGAACGATTCCTTCAATTGTCCGCGCGCGACAGCATGCGAGTCGCGAATGTGACGACGGCGGCCCAGTACTATCACCTGTTGCGGCGGCAGGCGCTTCGCCTGTCGTCCGACCCCCGTCCGCTCGTACTGATGACGCCCAAGAGCCTGCTGCGCCATCCGATGGCCGCGTCCACACCGGACGAACTGACCAGCGGTACATTCCGCCCCGTCATGGACGACCCACGAGCCGAACAGCGCCGGAATGAGGTCACGCGCCTGGTGTTCTGCAGCGGCAAGGTGGCGATCGATCTGGACAACAGCCCATTGCGGGATGAGACCCCCGGAGTGGCGGTGGTCAGGGTGGAGCAACTTGCTCCATTCCAGTACACCGCGATAACCCGGGTAATCCAGTCATATCCAAACCTGCAGGAAATCATCTGGTTGCAGGAAGAGCCGCGGAACATGGGTTCCTGGCTCTACGTGCGTCCACGTTTCCGGGAGTTGGTTGAGCAGACCTTCCCGATCCGGTACCTCGGCCGTCCCGAGCGATCGAGTCCGGCGGAAGGTTCGCTGCAGAAGCACAACCAGGAGCAGGCATCCATCGTTGCCGCCGCGTTTGCCGATGTCCCACCGTTGAATGGGAAGGCAAATGGCAAGGCACACATCAACAGTGTGCTCAAGTCTGTGGCAGAGCCGATCGCGGTGGGTGGCAACGACTAGCAGCAACGAGTTTGGCCTCTGGATGGGCATGGAGCCCGATCGCAACTGGAGAAGACACGGGAACATGGCAATCGACATCAAGGTTCCGCCCCTTGGCGAGTCGCTCGTCGACGCAATCGTTGGGCAGTGGCTGAAGGCCGAGGGCGATTCGGTGAGCCGCGGGGAGACCATCCTCGAACTCGAAACCGACAAGGTCAACCTGGAAGTCACCGCCGAGGACGATGGTGTGCTTGGTGCGATCCAGCGTCAGGAGGGCGATACGGTTGTCGTCGGTGAGGTGCTCGGCACGCTCGAACCGGGTGACGGCCAGACGCTTGCTGCGAACCCGGAGGCCGTCCCGGACCCAGCTGCAGTTGACACCAGCGCATCGACCGCGAGCACCGAACCCACGGCCATTCCAGCCCCACCGCCGCCTGCGGCTCCAGCCCCGTCGCCCGTCACCACGGCGGTGGACGACGGTGGAGCCGGCCGCGCCGCGCCAGTGGTGCGCCGCATGGCGGAGGAGCACGGCATCGACCTGAACGCCGTCAAGGGGAGTGGCCCTGGTGGCAGGATCACGCGCGACGATCTGCTCGGATTCGTGGCTTCCCGGCCCGCGTCTCCCGCCGCATCGGCGAGTAGACCCTCAGCCCCCGCACCTGCCGCCAACGGTCAGGCACCGCAAACGGTGCCCGGTGGCGACCAGTCCCGTGAGGAACGCATCCGCCTGTCCCGAAGACGCCAGACGATTGCCGCTCGCCTCGTGGAGGCGCAGCAGACGGCGGCAATGTTGACGACGTTCAACGAGGTCGATCTTTCGAAGGTCATGGAAATTCGCTCCCGGCGGAAGGATGCGTTCAAGGAGAAGTTCGGGGTCAATCTGGGCTTCATGTCGTTTTTCACCAAGGCGGCGATCGGTGCCCTGAAGGCATACCCGAACGTCAACAGCGAACTGCAGGGCAACGAGCTGGTCCTGAAGAAGTACTACGACATCGGCATCGCTGTCGGCGTTGAAGAGGGACTGGTCGTTCCGGTCCTTCGCGATGCCGATCGCAAGTCCTTCGCCCAGATCGAGAAGGAAATCGTCGATCTCGCGACCAGGGCACGCGACAACAAGCTGGCGCTAACGGAACTCCAGGGAGGCACGTTCACGATCACCAATGGCGGTGTCTTCGGTTCGTTGCTGTCCACACCGATCCTGAACACGCCGCAGGTCGGCATCCTCGGCATGCACACCATCCA
>CAZSUN010000014.1:0-53754 GCA_964610045.1 uncultured Sphaerobacteraceae bacterium | reverse complement strand
GCCTATCCCTCAGCGCCGGACTGGTTCTCGTAGTGGCGGACGAGCATGCCGCTGGCCGGGCGGAATCCAAGCCGATCGTAGAACGGCACGACGTCGTCATCGCACAGCAGGTCCACTGCGTAGAGATGTGTCAGGCGCGCCATCATTCGCTCGACCAGGGCGCGGCCGATGCCATGGCCCTGCCACTCCGGCAGTACTTCCAGTTGCGGAATGTAGGCAGTCAGGACGTGGTCGGTGATGGCGGTGATGTAGCCCACCACTTGATCTGCCCCGGAGTCGAATGCGATGACAGCGCGGTCGCTGCGTTCCAGCAGGCGCAGGAGAGTTGCTGGAGACGGCGGGTTGGGCCAGCCAACAAAGAAGCCGCACAACTGCCCAGGGACAATACCGGCGGGCGAATCCCGGTACTCGATCGCAGCACTGCTCACGCGGCGTCGATGCCGGCGTCGGCAAGGCGCTCCGCCTCGTCCGCCGTGCGCAGGTCCTGGATCAGGTCGTCGATGTCGCCGTTCAGCACGCCGGGGATGTTGCTCAAGTTTCGCTTGATCCGATGGTCGGTGATCCTGTCCTGCGGGAAGTTGTAGGTCCTGATTTTCTCGCTGCGTTCCGCCGAGCCGATCTGTGACCGACGGGCATCCCCCCGCTCCTCGGCGAGCCGGGTCTGCTCGATCTCGTAGAGGCGGGATCGCAGGACGGTCATCGCCTTCAGCTTGTTCTTGAGCTGGCTCTTTTCATCCTGGCAGGTGACGACCAACCCGGTCGGCATGTGGGTGATCCGCACCGCCGAGTCGGTTGTGTTGACGCTCTGCCCACCGTGTCCCGTGGAGCGGTAGACATCGATCCGGAGATCGTTGTCGTTGATCTGGACATCGACCTCTTCCGCCTCGGGCAGAACGGCGACGCTGGCCGTGCTGGTGTGGATCCGGCCCTGGCTCTCGGTCGTTGGCACGCGCTGCACCCGATGCACGCCGCTCTCGTACCGGAGGTAGCTGTAAGCGCCCTTGCCCCTGACCTCGAAGATGATTTCGCGGAATCCACCGCCATCGGTCTCGGTGGACGAGAGTACTTCCACCTTCCAGCCCATCCGCTCCGCGTACCTGGTGTACATCCGGTAGAGATCGGCTGCGAACAGGGCAGCCTCGTCACCGCCGGTTCCCGCCCGGACCTCGACGATGACGTTCTTCTCGTCGTTGGGGTCTTTCGGGACCAGGAGTCTGCGAATGGATCCCTCCAGGTCTTCCATCTTCGCCCGCAACCCGACCAGTTCCTCCTGGGCGAGTTCTGCCAGTTCGCGGTCGGAGTCGTTCGCCATCAGTTGCGTTTCATCGATCGCGGTTTCCGTCTCGCGGTATTCCCGCCATGCCGACACGACGCCATCGAGATCGGCGCGCTCACGTCCCAGTTCCATCAGGCGCTCGGGATCGGTCGCGACAGCCGGATCAGCCATGAGATGGTCGAGTTCGTTGAAGCGGCGCTCGAGTTCGTCGAGATTGGTACGAAACGTGGCCATCGTGGCGACCATTGGCAGAAACTCCAGGTTCGAAGGTGGGCGCGATGTGCGCGGTGATTGCGAGCGCAGGAAGCGCCTGATGGCTCGATGCCGGAATGGGATCGGTGGAGCGACAGGGATTGCGGCATCGATGGGAGGCGTCACCGGCTCGCTGCACCTGCAAGTATAGTGCCTTCCGGCTGGCTCAATTCGCGGCTCCGCCGGAATGGAGATGTTCAGTGGCGCAGCGGCAGGCAGGGGACACGATCGAGGGGATCTTCCGATTGGGCGAGGACCCGTATGTGATCGTGCCCGTCACGGTGGTGCGGGATGACCCCGATTGCGTCGCTCACTCCATCCCCTTCGGCACCGCCTACCTAATCCGCACGTTTCCCGATGGCTCGGCGTTGCCACGGGTGATGACGATCGACGAGTTCCAGGCGTACGAAACGGTCCTGTCATGGAAGCATTGGAAGCGGCACGCACTGGTCACGGTTGGGCCGGGTGCGGCGCATGCCATCCGCGCCTGGTGGTCGGAGGACTGGACATTCGGCGGCTGGTACGTCAATCTCCAGCAGCCCCTGCAGCGGACAGCAACCGGTTTCATCACCGAAGATCACTTCCTCGATATCCTCGTCTCGCCCGACCTCTCATGGAGATGGAAGGACGAGGATGAACTCGAACTCGCAGTGGAACGCGGCCGGGTGAGTGCCGGCCAGAGCCGGGCAATCCGCGACGAAGGCGAACGGGTTGTGCGGATGATCGAGTGCAGTGCGTTCCCGTTCGACGGATCGCTGACCGAATGGCGGCCCGATCCCGCGTGGCCGGTCCCTGTTCTCGAGTCCAGGTGGACCAGATAAATGGAGGGAAGATGACGAGTGAAGAGCACCGGTGGCAACCGGGCGACATCGTGGTGTTGCGCTATCTCCGGAACAAACCCGGCGATGTGATCTGTCCGGTTCGCGTCGTTCACGATGGCGACGACTACATCGCTCTGCATATCTGCGTTGGCACGCCACTCAAGGTGCAGGCGACGCGCGACGGCAAACGACTGACCCGGACAACACCGTTCATCGAACGCGAGGGCATGATCGGTGGGTTTGCCGACGCTACCTGGCACTCCAATCACACGCTGATGTTGCACCAGCCTGGGAGGATGAACGGAATCCACCTGTTTTGGCGCTACGATGACTGGGGACTGCGGAACTGGTACGGCAACATCCAAGCGCCGTTGCGGCGAACTGCCATCGGGTTCGATACGGCAGATTACCTGCTTGATGTCTGGATCGAGCCGGACATGACCTGGTCGTGGAAGGACGAGGACGAATGGGAACTCGCCCTCAAGCACGGCCTGATCGAACCCGACTTGCTCGATGAAATCCGGCGTGAGGGCGAACGCATCATTGCCGATGCCGAGGCGAACACCTGGCCGTTCAACGCCGGCTTCGAGTTGTGGCGTCCGGATCCAGCCTGGACCGTGCCAACGCTCCCTGACGGGTGGGATGTTGGCCTCACCTGGCCGAAATGATCGTCGAAACCACGTTGAGTGTTTCCGATTGGCTGGACAGGGAGAGCTTTCCGGCCCAATGTGTGGTACCGGGTCAGGATCTCCATTGCTTGGAATAACGGTCTTCGGGGTTCCTCATGCCTCCCGCCAAGCCGTCCGGTACCCCAGGCAGGAAACCGGGAACACGTTGCAGGGTCGCGGTTCGGGAACAGACCGGGGGTATTGCCGTTCTCTCACGGACAGTTTGTCCGCAACCCCCAACCTGTCATTCCGAGCGTGCGAGGAGTGAGGCGAAGCCGAACGAGATCTCTCGGTGCAGCGAAGCGAGAGCCGGTCCAACGCAGGTGGATGCTCCACGAGCACGGGCTGGCATCGACCTGCGGTCGATTGCGCTCTCGTTCCGCTTCGCTCCACTGCACGCGGGGATCCTTCGCTTCGCTCAGGATGACTGCAGCGGGTTCTCTGGCGAAACCTGTCCGGGAGTGCGGGGCATTGACGGGTGTATATACTGGATTCCGGTCGAACCTCGCGGCGCCGTTGGGCGCCAGGCGGCCGTTACATTCCGATTCGGAGGTGCAGGCATGGCAGTCATCACGAGAACCCAGACACCGATCGCCGTTCTCGTGCAAGGGCCACGCCTGCATGCCTGTCATCAACATCGGAATCCTCGCGCACGTTGACGCTGGCAAGACCAGTCTCACCGAGCGCATTCTCTTTGAAACCGGCGTCATCCCGCGGATCGGGAGTGTCGATGCCGGAACCACCCAAACCGACACCATGGACATGGAGCGGCAGCGCGGCATCACCATCCGCTCTGCGGTCGTGTCCTTCACTCTTGGCGACCTCAAGGTCAACTTGATCGACACTCCGGGTCACCCCGACTTCATCGCCGAGGTGGAACGGGCGCTTGGCGTGCTCGACGCGGTGATCCTTGTGGTCTCGGCGGTCGAGGGTATCCAGCCGCAAACCCGTCGCCTGTTTCGCGTGATTCAGGGGCGGAAGCTACCCTGCATCCTGTTCGTCAACAAGATCGACCGCGTTGGCGCTCGTACCGGTACCCTGGTGGCGGAACTCGCCAGGGAGATTGGCGCGCGGCCGCTGGTTCTGTCCGGCGTATTTCACTCCGGCACCCGCGAGGCATGCAGCGCGCCGCTCGATCCTGCCGAGCCGGCAATTCGCGATGCGATCGTCGAGGCGCTGGGCGAGGACGATCCGGTGCTGCTGGATCGATGGGCGCAGCAGGATGGTTGGATGGATCAGGAGACGCTCCGGGCCGCTGTGCGCAATCAGTTCGCCCAGGGCGCGATCCAGCCGCTCGTGTTTGGGTCGGCGATGTCTGGCGCCGGTTCGCGGCATCTCCTGGACCTGCTGGCTGACCTGGCTCCCTTCGTTCACACCGGGAGCGCCGATGCCCCGCTCTCGGCCGAAATCTTCAAGGTGCATCGGGCTTCGAATGGCGAGCGTTCGGTGATTTGCCGTCTCTGGCAGGGAACGATCCGGGTTCGCGATGTCGTCAGCATCGCCCGTCCCCACGCTCTGGACGACATCGAACCTGCCCGTGTGACCAGTCTTGTCGCCTATCGCGATGGCAGCGACCCACGGGAACCGGACTCCGTGGCCGGTGACATCGTGCGCCTTGGCGGGCTCTCCGACGCAAGGATTGGGGACTGGATCGGCACGCCGCTGTTCGAACGGATTCCTGCGTTCGAGCCACCGGTATTCGAGTACCAGGTGATGCCGGCTGGCCCGGAGCACCGGTTCGACCTGAACCGGGCTCTGGTGACTCTGGCCGACGAAGACCCGCTGATCAATGTGCGGTTGGACGAGGTCGACCAGGCGACCTATGTGCACCTGTATGGTGAAGTGCAGCGGGAGGTTATCGCAGGCCTGCTGGCCGACAGATTCGGTCTGGCCGTCACGTTCGGCGAGCCAGCGGTGCTTTGCGTGGAGCGTCTGGCCGGCCTGGGCTTTGCCACGGAGATCACCGGCGAAACGAATCCGCCGTTCTATGCCACGGTGGGATTCCGGATTCAGCCGAAGGCGGGACCGCAACCGGTATGGCACTACACACCCGGCAAGGCCAAGAAGAATTTCTTCGATGCAGCCGAGATCGGCGGTCGGGCCACGTTGTCCCAGGGACCGCACGGTTGGCCAGTTATCGACGTTGACGTCGAGGTGACCGACCTGATTTACCTTGTGATGTCCGTCCCCGCGGATTACCGGAGACTGGCGGCCCTGGTGATGGCGGATGCGGTCAAGGACGCTGGCACGGTCGTCTGCGAACCGGTCCACCGGTTCTCGCTGCGCACGCCATCGGATTCTGCCGGCGCCTGCATTCACCTGCTGCTCTCCAACCGGGCCACCCTCGAATCGTCGTTCGTTGTCGACGACGCCACGACCATCGAAGGAACAATTCCGGCCGCCGAGATCGACACGGTGGCGGTCAACCTGCCGGGACTGACCCAGGGGCGGGGGTACCTGGAGTCGCGGTTCCACGACTACCAACCGGTCGAGGGCGAACCGCCAACCCGCCGCCGGACAGACCTGAATCCGTACAACAGGATCGAGTACCTCTCGCACATCAAGGGCCGATTCTGAGATGAGAGCGCCGCGTTGACACGGCGGGCCTTGCAACTGAAACTCATTCGCAACTGATCGAGACTTGCGAGAAGGAACCCTGACAATGAAACGACTTGGAGTCATCGGGTACGGCGGCAGAATTCGTGGGGTTCTCGGCCAGATCGATCGGTTCAACACCGATGCGACGGTGGTTGCGGCGGTTGATCCCGCGGAAGCCAACCTGCGGGAGCGGTTTCCGGAGAAGCTCGAAGGCGTCACGTTTTTTTCCGATGCCGAAGCGATGCTCGACCACGCCAACCTCGACGGGGTTTTGATCGGCACCAACTGCCTGTACCACACGCCATATGCCATCAGCGTCCTCAAACGCGGATTGCCGTTGTTCCTCGAAAAGCCGGTTGCCATCGACGAGCAGCAAGTCGCCGATCTCCACGCGGCGTCGGTCGCGTCCTCCAGTGAAGTCGTGGTGTCGTTCCCGCTCCGTTTGTCCGAACTCTGCGTGATGACGAAGGAGATCATCGACAGCGGCGTGATCGGCACGGTCGAGAACGTGCAGGGTGTCAACAACGTCCCGTTCTACGGCTCGAACTACTACCACGGCTGGATGCGGAACGAGGCGCTGACAGGCGGGCTCTGGCTACAGAAGGCCACGCACGACCTGGATTACCTGACGTACCTCGTCGGCCGGCCTCCGGCTCGCGTGATCGCCGTCGAATCGAAGACGGTCTTCACCGGCGACATGCCGGCCGGACTCTACTGCCTCGATTGCCCGAAGCAGAAGGAGTGTCCGGAGAGCCAGTACAACCTGTTCTACATGCAGGACATTCTCAAGGACCTGAACGACGCCGAATCGTTCTGGGACGGGCGCTGGCAGTGCAGCTTTGCGGTCGATACCGGCAATCACGATGCCGCGACCGCGATTCTCCAGTACGAATCGGGCATGCACCTGACCTACACCCAGATGTTCTACGCCCGGCGTGGCGCGGCGAAGCGCGGGGCGATCCTGACGGGCTACAAGGGGACGGTCAGCTTCGACTGGTACTCCGACGAAGTGGTGGTGCATCACCACCACAACGGCCGGGTGGAGAGGCACCGGGTGGAAGCGGCGGGGGGGCACCACGGCGGCGACGAGCGCCTGGCACACGACTTCCTGGCCATCCTGAACAAGACCGGGCCGAGCCGGGCTACGCTCCAGGATGGTCTGCTCAGCGCCCAGCTTTGCCTGATGGCGAAGCGATCGTGCCAGACCAACGAGTTCCAGCACTTCGTGCCACTGGGCGAGCAGGTTGTTGCCCGTGCTGCCGATTGATATCGAATCCGGGAAAGCGTGTACGGATACTGGTTGGGGCCGGACTTGTGCGGTCTGCCCCCAACCAACGCCCGGGTATCGCGAGCCGGTTCCCGGAGGCCCGACACCACGCGATGGCGAAGGTTGAACGGGTCGCCACGGGGGCGACCCCTACAAACGACCGACGGTGACCAGATCCGGTGCGACTATCCGGGAGTTGCGAGCGGGGTCGCGACTGGCAGCGATCCGGGATCGTCGACGATGAGGTGGACGCCCCCCAGGCCATCGACGGCGAAGGGTTGGCCGTGCCACAGCTGGATCGGTTGGAAGAAAAATCCGCCGTTGGCGAGTTGGAATCCGGTCTCGACTGACGCGAGCAGGTCACCCGAACGCCGATCGATGAAGGTCGCGTCGCGCGAGTCGCCGGTAACGACCATCAATGTATCGCCGGAGACACTTGGGAAGAGGAGTGTTGTGGAGGTGACGTCACCGAATGGGTGCGTGACGTCGCCGGTGGCGAGGTCGATTTTCGCGATGCCTGCCGGTGACGTTGCCGCGTCCGCAACGGGAACATAGATGGCGTCGTCGGTCAGCGCGATGTTGCCGCCTCGAAGGTCCGCGAAGTCGACCTGGTGTTCGACGGACAGGGTGTTCGCGTCGATCGACAAGATCACGATCGGCACGGTATTCGTCAGGCTGTTGTCCTCGCCGTCACTCAGATACCCGACCAGCAAGGCCAGGGTGTCGCCACGAACCGTTGGAATCGTTACGAACGAGGTTGAGCCGATTTGGTTCGCGACATCGACCGTACCCGTGACTTCGCCGGTGGCCGGGTCGATCCTGACAACGGCCTGGTCGTTCCGGACGACGAACAGTCCCGCATCGCCGAGGGCGACGAACGGCGCCGCTGGAGTCCGGGCGAGTGCGTCCGGGTTGGGATTGGCCTGCGGGTCAACGGCGGTCGTCCATCGCACAACGCCCTCGCGGGCAGATACCGCCATGACATCTCCAGCCGTGTTCGCCACATACAGCATCCCGTCGGAAATCACCAGCGACGCGGTTAGCTGTTCCGACGATTCGATGCCGGCAATCTGCCAGACGATTTCACCTGTTTCAACTGATACTGCGGTCAGCAATCCGGGTGACGTTCCGGCCAGATACGTTGTGGATTCGAGATAGACGTTTTCCCCATCGCTAACGATGTTGCTGAGTGCCTGGACGGGGATGGACCAGACCGACGCTTGTCCTCCCAGGTCACTGCGGTGCAGGGAGCCCCGGCCATTGGTAAATGTTGGGAAGATGTAGCTGTCGCCGATGACGATGCCGCGAATGCGGGTTTGCTCAAACCCGACCTGATCGCCGAGTACCGAGTCCAACTCGACTGCGGCTGACATCGCCGGATCGGCGTTTCCCACCACCCACGAACCTCCAGGATCGCCGGCATTGTTCACGTCGACCGTGAGGTCCCCTGATGGCTGGAAGGCGAGATTGTCCCGGTTGTCCTGCTCGCTTGGCCGATTGAGCAGGAAAAGTGAACCGATGAGCGAAACGACGATCAGGATTGCTGCCGCGACCTGAAAGGACGGCGACACGTTTCGCGACGACCGCACCGAACGAGTCGGGACGACGGAAGGCGCGGATGCGGAGGACATGGCAATCGAATCCTTGCCAATGTCAGGTTCGATGCGGAGGGCCGCCACGGGCTGTGGGATCGCATCGACAAGTGTTGCTGGTGGTTTGACCGGACGGTCGAAGGTGGCGAACTGGCGGAAGTCGGCGTCGTCAGGGGTGAAGGCTGTCATCGTAGGTCTCCGGAAATGTCGCGGTAGGTACGGCGAAACGCAGCCCGGCTTCGTGCCAGCAGCGATTCCGTAGCGTGCAGGCTGACGTCCATGAGGGTTGAGACGGTGGCGACGTCGAGATCGTCGAAGTAGCGAAGCACGATGGCCGCGCGCTGGCGGGGAGGCAGGCGGTCGAGCGTGGCGATGATGTCCGCCCGGGTGGAGACGGAATCGAGGTCGAGGTTCGCCAGCGGTGACGCCGGTCCGATCTCGATCGGCTCTGCCTCCGCAAAGCGGCCGAACTGGCGGCGGTCACGTTCTTCCTGCCGGTAGTGGTCGACCAGCTTGTGCCGCGCGATGCCGTACAGCCAGGCCATTGGCTCGGCATCGTCCGGAATGGCGCCGGAACGGACAGCAGCCAGCACCGTGTCCTGGGTCAGGTCCTCGGCAATATCGACGCGGTTCCCGACCCGGACCACGAAGTAGCCGAACAACCTTGGCAGGACGTCATCAAGCCATGTGGACGGATCCTGTCGGGGTTGGTTGCGCTCCCTGGTTCTTGCGAACGCCATCTCTCCCTCCTTGTCATGTCTATCGGTTGGGAGAGGTGAAATCCGTCGGTGGATTCGGGTGGAAGTAGTGTGTGAGGCGATTGCCACGAGAGGCGGCGGTTCAGGGAGTAGCGCTTGCCGGCTGTTGGGTGGAGCCGTCGCAGGAGGGGCATTCCCGGTCCAGGAGATTCCTCACACGCGATCGGAATGGCAATCACGGGGTGAGGCGGGCAGCCCTTCCCTACCAGTCGATGCGGGGTTGGTAACCCGGCTGCGCCGTATCAGGGTTCGCGACGGGGAGGCTTTGCGAGCGGAAAGCGCTCGAGGATTTCGTAGCGCGGCCCGGTGGATTCCAAATGGCTTTCGATCAACAGTACGTCGTCGACGGGTACCTTGAGGGGATGCTCGTGGCTCACCTCGCCCGTGCGGGCTGCCTGCTCGATCCGCGACCTGATCTTTTCGGGGAGGTCGCGGACGCGTGTGTTGCGGTCGTTGCGCACCCGGCCAAGGGTGATGTGGGGGTGGAATTCGCGGTCCTCGATCTCGAATGCCAGTGATTCGAGGGTCGAGGCGATATCCGTGCGGAGCGATTCGAGGCGATGGGCAGGACCCCAAAGCCCAAGCCAGATGACCCGGGGCCGCTTCATGTTCGGGAACACCCCGAGGTCGGCTGTCCGCAACTGGAACCGCTGGTGACGCGCCACCACCTCCGGCAGCGCCAGCTTCAAGAGTTGCGCATTCTCCGGCTCGACCTCGCCGAGGAAGTGCAGGGTGATGTGGGCGTTGCCGGGGGCAGTCCAACGCACCGGCCACTGGTCGTGCTGGAGCCGTTGGATCAGCGTATCCACCAGGCTGACAACCTCGCCGGGCAGCGGTACGGCCAGGAACAGCCGCTGGGACGAAAGGTCGCGCTCACCGCGCCGGGCAGCCGCTTCGGCCGACTCCCGCTTTTTGCGTTGCCGCCTGATATCGATCGGTCGTTGCTCGCTCATGCTGGAAGTATGCCGGATGTGCGGGTCCCTGTGGGGTAGGATTGCGCCATGCTGTCTGGACGGGCGCCGATGCGTTTCCGTCACACATGGGATGAGGTTCATGAGCATCGCGTTCCTGGGTCCGCGGGGCACCAACAGCGAGGAAGCCGCCATTCTTTTCGGTGGAGTGGATGCCGATCTGGCGGCGTTTCCGAGTATTCCCGCGCTGACGTCCGCTGTCGAGACCGGTATGGCGGATGTGGCGGTGTTACCCATCGAGAACTCCATCGAGGGACCGATCAGCACGACGCTCGACCTGCTGATCCACGAGACGCCACTACGGATTTGCGCCGAGGTGGTGGTGCCGATCAACCATGTGCTGGTGACGGTCGACGGCGCGCGGCTGGACCAGATCGAGACGGTTGTCTCGCATCCCCAGGGTCTGGCGCAGTGCAGGAGGTTTCTCGAACGCTTCCTGCCCAATGCGGAGCAGGTTGCCTGGCTCTCGACTGCCGGCGCGGTCACCGAAGTGGTGAATTCCGGGGATGTGACGCGCGCAGCCATAGGGCCGATCCGTGCCCAGGAGTTGTATGGCGGGCGGATTCTCGCCCGGGACATCCAGGACATTCGTGGCAACCTGACCAGGTTCGTGGTGCTCGCCCGGGAAGACGCAGCGCCCACTGGCAACGACAAGACCTCGCTTGGGTTCACGGTGAAGGAGAATGTGCCGGGCATCCTGTTCCAGGTGTTCGAGCGGTTTGCCGAACGCAATATCCAGTTGACCAAGATCGAGTCCCGGCCGATCAAGGGCCGCCTCGGACTCTACGTGTTCCTGCTTGATTTCGAAGGGCACCGGACCGATCCCGAGATTTCGAGCATTCTGGAGGAATTGCGCGGCATGCTGAAGGAACTCAAGGTGTTCGGTTCCTATCCCCAGTATCCGCTCGACCAGTTCGAGGAACTCTACGCATCCCCTGGACTCCTCTGACCACTCCTGAAAGGTTCACCAGTGCCGCTTCTGATCGACGATACCCTCACTACCGCGTTTGCGACCGTCCCGTTCGCGGAAGGCTGGCTCGCACCGGGCGTCGCGGTGCAACTGGTGCCGAACCTCGCCGCTCCGGCAGTTGGGCCGGGCGATGTGGCATTGATCCCGGCAGCCGAGGCGACCCTGCTCGGTGAAACGCACGTCATCGCATCCTCCGTGGCGATCGTGTTGGACGGTACCGGACCGATCTCGATGCGGACGCCGGTCCGACCCGACGAAGTCGACAATGTCGTCGTTCGCCTGCTGGATGTCAGTCCGACGGGTGAAATGCTTCTGCGGTCGCTCCTGCGCCCGTACTTCGGCATCACGGCCAGCAGCTTTGCGCGAAGCGACGACGATCCCGGCGCTGCTGACGCGCAGGTTGTGGTGGTCGAAGGAGCGCTCGGACTGGAAGAGCCAGAGTCCGGGTTTCAGGATGACCTCGTGCGCGACTGGTTTGTGCTGACCGGAGAGGCCGTCGTCAGTCATGTCCTGGTGATCGGGGTGGAGGCGCTGGCGAGGGGGGCGGGCGCGGAGATCGAGGCGATCCGGCAGGCGATCGCCATGAGCCAGGAACGGCGCAAGGACGTCCGCCGCGTGGTGGCCGAACGGTGGGGTGTCGGCGATCGCGATGCCCTGGCCGAGGTGACCAATCGCCAGCGCTACGAGCTCACCCAGGCGGACCGGCACTCGCTGGCAACGATGGTGTCGCGTGGAACGTGGGGATCGAGGTTCCAGAATCGCCTGCCCGCCTATCTCGACAGCCTGGCGGATGATATTGCACGCCTGTGAAGAGATATGATGCAGGAGTCATATTGCCATGTCCTGGGACATCAGGCTTGTCGAAGAAGTCGCAGACTGGTTTCTGTCACTTCAGGAGTCGGATGATGCAACCGCGTATAGTGTCGAGTTGGCCATAGACATGCTCGCGCAGGAAGGTCCATTCCTTGGCCGCCCGCTCGTTGACACGATTGCCGGTAGCCGGCTCTCGAACCTGAAGGAACTTCGACCAGCGTCCCACGGGCGTACGGAAATCCGGATCCTGTTCGTCTTCGACCCATCGCAGCGAGCGATTTTACTGGTGGCTGGAGACAAGACCGGGGAATGGAACCGATGGTACAAACGCAGCATTCCTCTCGCCGAATCTCGCTACAGGATGTGGTTGGACGGCGACTACGATAGTGAGGTGGAGACATGAAAGTGTACCGGTGGGAAGATGTCAAGCGGGAACGACGCCGACTGCACGCGTTCGATGAAGGTGCCATGGAGCGGGCGCGCCAACAACAGCAGGCGGAGATCGGCGCCTACAAGCTTGCTGAACTTCGTTCCCAACACGATGTGACCCAAACCGAGTTGGCCGACCGGATCGGAGTCAGCCAGTCCCGCATCTCGCGGATCGAGAAGGGCGACCTGGAGCACGCCGAACTGGCGACCATTCGCGACTACATCCACGCGCTTGGCGGCGAACTCGAGGTTGTTGCGACCTTCGACAACGAGCGTATCGTCATTGCCTGAGCCGGACCCGGCTACACCGGATGTTCCAGCGGCCGACCCGGTGATCGAGCGCATCGCGGCATGGGGTGAAGGCCGGGATGACCTGCGAGCCGCCATCCTCACCAGCACGCGTGCCGTTCCCGGCGGCAAGGCCGATGCACTGTCCGACTACGATGTCATCCTGGTCGTTCGCGATATTGCGCCGTACGCCGCCGATCGCGGCTGGATCGACGATTTCGGCCCAGTCCTCGTGGCGTACTGGGATCCTGTGGGACCAGGCAGGCTCACCGGCGTGGAGCAGGTCAGCAATGTCGTGCAATACGACGGGACGCTCAAGATTGACTTCACCGTCTGGCCGGTCGACACCATCGCCGCGATAGCGGAACTGGATACCCTGCCGGCTGAACTCGACGCCGGGTACCGCGTGATTGCGGACAAGGACGGGTTGGTGGGCCAACTCGCGCCCCCCTCGTATCGTGGATACGTCACGACGCTGCCGGACGAGAGCACCTTCATCGCCCTCGTCAACGATTTTCTCGTTGGCGTCCCGTATGTCGCGAAATGCCTGTTGAGGGACGAGATTTTCCCCGCGAAGTGGTGCCTTGATTACGACATGCGCTACGTCTACCTGTTGCCGATGCTGGAGTGGCTGGCGGCATCAACCAACGGAGGCGAGGCCCGGGTTGGGGTGAACGGAAAAGGGTTGAAGCGTCTTCTGCCACCTGGTTGGTGGGAGCGATTGGAGGCGACCTGGGCGGGCGGCGACATCGAAGGCAACTGGGAATCCCTGTTCTCGATGGCCGGCCTGTTCGCCCGCGCCGGGCACGATGTCGGCGCAGCCTGCGGCTTCCTGTATCCGGATGATCTGCATGAACGGGTGATGAACCACGCCCGCGCCATGCGGGTCAGCGAGTTCGGTGGCGGGCCGGCGACCGACGCGTGCGAGTGAGGGTGTCACTCGCCGGTGATGCGCGGTCCGTCATCCCGCCGGTCGCGTTTGTCGTCCGGGTTCGACAGGAAGAGATAACCGAGCACGAGATTTCCAGCGATGCCGAGACTAGCCAGGATGGTGGCCAGGGCAGCGTCGTTGTCGGCGATTACGATGAGTCCGGACGCGCCGGTCACGTCCTGGGTGAGATCGGACAGCGGGGAGCCGTTCGTAAAGGTCAGAATGCCCATCACCAGGGCTGCCGTGTTCACCAGGAGGAAAAAGGTGATCGTCAGGCGCCTGACTTTCACAGGGGAATCCTCGTGGCAGGCCGGTGCATTCCGGGTAGGCATTTAGCCACGGGTATCCACCATTTCCATGGCCACGCGCAACCCCATGGTCAGTTGATCGGTTGACGGCAACCCCGGCCATTGGTGCAACAACCGGGGCGGGGGTGCAACCTGGTCCTGCCTGGTGGGGGTGAGTTGCACGATCTCCGTGCGGCCACCCGGGAACGACCTGGCCGCCACCGCCCGGCGGTCGGGTGTGCCATTCGACCATTCGAGCACGATTGCCGTGCCGCCGTCGAACCGCTGCATGGTTTGCCGGACCGGTTGGGGCCAGCCACTGGCCACCCGATCGGTGGCATCCTGGAGGGTGCGCTCCACGGGAGTCAGGGTAATCGGGTCGACCTTGCCCGGTTGGATGCCGCCGAAGGTTCCTCGCTCGAATCCGTGCGGCACGGCGGTCCTGGCGGCCATCAGCGCCTTGGGACGGCGATCGGTCGCGAGCCAGTAGCCGAATGCCAGCGCTCCAACCTGGACGGCGATGATGACGCCGGTGAGCCAGGGGACGCCGCTCGCATACATCTGCTTCCAGTCGCCGTTCAATCCGGAGGCCAGGTCGAGCAGTGGGTAGACCACGAATGCGTTGATCCCGGAGAGGAATGCGAATTGCAGCAGCAGTTCGTTGACGGAGCTTCGCAGGGGTGGCTTCCAGAGTAAGGCGACCCCAAACGCGAGCAGGCAGAGCACCAGGTTGACGAACGATCCTGCGGCAGCAATCAGGGTTTGCTGCACGTCGGTGAACAGGCCGGGGTAGTAGGACACGTAGCCGGCAAATCCATAGAATCCGAAGTCGACGACCTCACCGCCCATCGACCAGATCGCGACCGCGTGTCCGAGTTCGTGCAGGGCGACCGACACCGGAACCAGCACGAAGAACGCCGCCTTGTCGACCAGGGCGCGGTCCTGCTGGGTGAAGTGGGTATCCCAGGTTGGCCGCCACGATCTCACCAGTTGGTAGACCACCTGGAACCCGATGACGATATAGATGAGGCTGAGAATGCCGAAAGCGCCGAAAGGCATGGAACGTCCTGCTGGAACCGTCGAGTCGCGCGCCGTCGCGCGATGGCTCCATGATAGGAGGGATTGGTGACCGCTGTCAGGACGACTGCACGGTAACCGGGCGTGGAGTGTCGAGTTGTTCCCGCTGTGTCCAGGCGACCGCGATCGCGGCAGCCAGGGTGACGGCGCCGCCAGTCCAAACGGCGACCGGGACGCCGTACCGGTTGGCGATTGCCCCGGATATCAGTGCGCCAAACGGCGTCGTTCCGGCGAACACCGTCATGTAGACCGCCATCACGCGGCCGCGGAGGGCGTCGCTGGCGACGGTTTGGACGAGGGTGTTGGCGGTGGCCATCGCGTTGCTCGAAGCGAAGCCGGCGAGGGCGAGGAGGGCCATGCCGGCAAACACCGCCAGCGGGATGGACGCGGCGATGCCGAGCAGGATTTCTGCGCCGCCCAGCGCTGCGGTTGCGCCGAGCATTTTGCGTCGGCTCGGCGATTTGCCGAACATCGCCAGCGTTAGCGCGCCAGCCAGCGAGCCGACTCCCATTGCTGTGAAGAGCAATCCGTAGGTGCCGGCGCCGGATCCGAAACTGTCAGATGCCAGCATGGGAATCCAGATGTTGAAGTTCATGCCGAAGGTTCCCACCATCCCGACCAGAACGATCGTTCGCGAGATTGCGGGCGTGGCGCGAACGTAGGCGATACCCTCTCGCAGGCGAGCGACGGCGGATGCGCCTGCGACCCGGGCCTTTGGCGCGATCCGCATCATCAGGAGTCCGGCAATGACGCCGAGGTAGGACACCGCGTTGATGGCGAAGCAGACACTTGGTCCGAACGCAGCGAGGACGATGCCGGCGATGGCAGGTCCGAGCACGCGCCCGGTGTTGAACATCGTCGAATTGAGGGCGATGGCGTTCATCAGCGCGGGTTTGCCAACGAGTTCCGGCACGAACGATTGCCGGGTCGGCATGTCAAGCGCATTGGCAATCCCGAATGTGCCAGCCACGGCGTAAACCTGCCATAACTGGATGTGTCCAAAGGCGACGAGCACAGCCAGCAAGAGCGCCAGCAGGCCGAATGTCGATTGCGTGAAGACCAGAATCGCCCGTTTGGGGAAACGGTCGGCGATGACGCCGGCAGGGATGCCGAGCAGGAGGACCGGCGCGAACTGGAAGACGTTGACCAGGCCCAACTGCAATGGAGAGGCATGCAGCAGGTCGTATACGAGGTACGACTGCGCCAGCGACTGCATCCAGGTGCCCGTGACGGAAACGAGTTGCCCGCAGAAGAAGAGGCGGTAATTTCGGTACGCGAGCGCCTGGAACCTGCCACCGGGTTGTGCGGCGCCGTCATCCCGGAGTGGAGCCGCAAGGTCATCAGCCGGTTCGGTCGATCGAATTCTGGGCAGGTGAAGTGCCATGGGCCCCCTGGCGAAAGCGGGTACTCACGACATCTCCACCCGCCGCTGGGCGCAATCGATCCGTACCGGACACGTGACCCGATCCCGGTGAAATCGCGATCAGGCGATACGTTTCGCACACCTCTGGCCGGTTGTCAACGGCGCTGCACGCATGGCGCCTATTTCCCGGCGTCTTCTGTTTCGTGTGGCTGGCGAATCAACAGCACCGGCACGCGAGACTGCCGCAACACCTCTTCGGCGACGCTCCCGAGGAACCAACGACGGACACCGGTCCGGCCGTGGGAAGCCATCACGACGATGTCACCTTCCTTCGCGACGGAATCGATGGCGGCAGCAGCGTACCCCCGGAGCACGACGCCAGTCGTGGAGAGCCCCTCATCATTCAGCTCGCCGACCTCCGTATCGATGTAGCTCTTGGCGTCCTGCTCCTCTTCCGACAGCAGTTCATCGATGGCGGTGTAGTCGAAGCCCATGCCAACCGTGCCGACACGGTTGATCACGGTGGGGTCGATCGCGCGAATCAGGTGCAGCGGGACGTTGAGTTGCCTGGCGAGTTCCTTCGCGTGGACGAGCGCGGTGCTCGCCAGTTCTGATCCGTCAAGCGGAACAAGAATGCGGTCGTACATGGGTCGATGCCCTTTCTGAGGCGCCTGGCCCGGTATCCCGGACCATCATGATCGTTACACCGGTAGTTTACCGTGCAAACCCTGGCGCCGGAACGAGACGCCGGTGGCGGGTTGGCAAGGGAACCTGGTGCAGCGCGATCGCTGCCGCGTCCTGCGATGGCGCACCACCCCACACCTGTACTTCGGCGATGGCGCCCAGATATGGGTCACCGTTCGGGTTGTCGGCCACGATCCGGACATACCTGGCCGTGATGCTTGCGGCAACGCCCTCCCAGGTGTTGGCCGAGCGGTTGCCAAACGTTCCCAGCGATACCCAGTTCGCGCCGTCGGACGAAACCTGGATCGTGAGCCTGTCGGCGAATCCGGCTTCGGCAAGCGTCCATCGAACGCCGGAGATCTCGAACTCCGCGCCAAGATCGAGGGTGAGGATTGCCTGCCACGCGCCGTTCACCGACGCCCAGGCAGTGTCGTTGCTGCCATCCAGCGCGGCCCAGGCGCTCGTCGCGTTGTTCTCGCTCCATGCGCCGGCGACCGGGAGCGGATTGCCGGAGAACTGCGGATTCGATCCAACCGAGAACCATTCGACGGCATCTCCTGCCGGGCCGTCTGATTCATTCGCGGGTTCGTCGGGCTCCGTCGTCTCCGGTTCCACGTTTGCGGGCGGTGGCTGGTCGGAGATGAACTGGACGGCGATGTAACCGTTCCCGCCGTTGCAGACGACGCCCTGCCAGCCATCCACCGGATCGTCGTGGAGAGCGATCTCCGAGCCGTGGCCAACAACGGTGACGATTGCGGCGTCGGTCGACGGCGCGGCGCGGCAGTTGATGGGCGCGCCGGTGTCGCTGACGACGTAGCCGTAACCGGTCACTGGTGCCGGGGTATCGACGATGACTGGTGGGTCGGTGGCCTGGACGGATTCGGTTGGCGTGGCTGCCGGCGGAGTTGTTGACGGCTCGGTTTCGGTGGCATCGAGACTTGCCATCCGAAGGTTGGCGCCTGTCGACACGTATTCGGCCCAGATGTAGCCGTCCCGATTGTCGCAATGGACAGGTTGCCAATCTCCGGCCACCGGTCCTCTCAGGGTGACGGTTGTGCCCTCGGTCAGGCTCGCTATCACGCTGGCAGACAGTGACGCTGCCGACCGGCAGTTCACGCGTGCCCCGCCCGCGTTGGCGATCGTGCCGGTGGACTGCGGCGGTGTCGCAGTGGCGGTTGGCGTTGCCTGGACCACGCGAAGGTAGGTCGCCGAAACCCACCCATCGCGATTACCGCATCGCACTGGCGTCCAGCCGCCGCTGGTTGGTCCGGTCACCACCACCGTCGCACCCTCGGCGAGGGTCAGGATGACCTGATTTGCCGTGCCGGGACCAGTGCGGCAGCGCAGACCGTCTCCGCCGGTTCCGATCACGGTTCCACTGGTGGCTGCAGGTGTTGGCGATGGGGTTGAACCCGGTGAGGGTGTCGGGCTGGGAGTGGGCGAAGGGGCCGGAGTCGACGTTGCGGTCGGATATGGCTGGTCGATGCGGAGGTAGCTGCCGGATACCCAGCCATCGGACCCACTGCAACGAACCGGCACCCATCCGCTGATGGTCAGCCCACGAATCGCGATCCGGGTTCCTTCCGCGATGGTCGTGATGATGCTCGCGCCGGTGCTTGGACCAGTGCGACAGCGCAAGCCGACGCCGCCGGTGCCGGTGACTACGGCGCTACCGCTGGCCGGTGGCGGTGTGGCTGTTGCGGTCGGGGATGGCGTTGGGGACGGTGTTGGACTGGGAGTGGGCGTTGGCGACGGCGTCTCGCTCGGCACAGGCGACGGTTCAGCCGTGGCGGCTGGAGTCTCGGATGGAGTGGCCGACGGGGATGCGGTAGGTGACTCCGTCGCGTCCGGGAACTCGGTCGAGACCACGGTTTCGGTGGGCGTTGCCGTTTCGGTCGGCACCGGCGTTGCCGTGCTCGATGGTGTGGCAGTTGGTGTCGGTGTGGCGGTCGCAGTGGGGGTTGGGATTACCCAGATTACCTGGAGGTAGGAGGATGAGGCCCAGCCGTCCTGGCCGTTGCAGCGAATGGGGATCCACCCGCTGATCGCCAGACCGAGAACGTCCACTCGCGCCCCTTCCGCCAGGGTGACGATCACCGATGCGCCGGTGCTGGGGGCGGTACGGCACCTTAGGCCCACGCCGCCAGTGCCAACAACGGTCGCGGTGCTGCCGGTGGCTGGGGCGATGGTGGGCGTCGGCGTGATTTGCGCGGCTGGCGTCTCGGGGTAGGTATAGGGAGTGGTTGGCGGAATCGACGGCAGGTTGGAGCCGGTGTTTCCTCGCTGGTTCAGGGGGTGCCCGCAGGCGGCGGCGGCGCTGGCCGGGCTCTCGCCGGTTTGCCATAGCATGTGGACGAACACACGATTGCCGATCCCGTCCGGCGAGCTCAGCCCGAGGCTGTACCAGGTACCGTCAGCGAGATCGATCGCGGCCCGGTTGCCAACCGGACGGCGCGCGCCACCGGTCGTCTGGTACGTATCGTCGTAGCCGATGCCGGAAGAACTTCTGCCGTAACCGACGTTCAAGCCGTCGCGAGCTGCGTCGGCGGCAGTGTACCCCTGCGGTAGGTCTTGCGGGTTCGAACTCAGGTTGTTGACGAAACGGACATCGGTAGGGTTCCACCAATCGTCCACCGTGAACCAGGGTCCGATGTCCTTGATCGGTTCGACCCGGCACCGGTTGTTTCGTGGATTCACAACCTTGACATAGCAGAACGACCCGCAATTGGTCATCTGCCCGCGGATGGCGCCGCGCGGGCAGTTCTGCGGGGTACAGGCAGGCAGTGCGACGAAGTAGTCATATGGCACGATCCGGTAGCCCGACGAGGTCGTACCGCCGACCAGGCCCTCCCGGGTGGCGTAGACGTAATAGGCGCCGGCACCCACCTGGCTTGTCGGAAGCGCGGCTTCCACTGCGGGCGGAACGAAGGCGAAACTGTTGAAGAGGACAGCCAGGCAGAGAAATGGCAGTCCGAACGTCTGCATGCGCAGACGCCAGCGTCGAGTCACTGGAGACCTCCGGATTGGTTCGTAACACGAGTCACGAACAAGGGCAACCGTGTCGCGGCGAGATGCCGGCCGCGGAAATTCGCGTGTTCTGATGTTCGTAATGGCTACCCCTGCCAGGTGGCGCATCCCGTACTCTGTTATTGGGACCCTGTGGTGCAATCTTACGACAGGAACCGGTGGATCGCCCAATGGCGTCGTTTACGGTCAAGCGACGACAATTCGCGCAGTAATGTCGATTCGATCCGTGAGGAGGATGTGTTTGGCTGGTCCCCATGACAGCAAGAACCAACGATCTGGATCGGTGAACGCAGGTGGAAACCCGGCGCCGATCATGCTCGCCGACCTGAGTTCGCCCGCGTTCGCCCTGTTGCAACCGGACCTCGACCTGGTGATGATCCCGGTTGGCGCCCACGAGCAACACGGACCGGCGCTTCCGGTATCAACCGACGCGCTGACCGCCCAGGTGCTCTGCGCGCTCGTTGGGGCGATCCTCACCCCTCGGGTTGCGGTGGCTCCCACCATTCCCTGGGGAGTGTCGTGGTCACATCTCGGCATGCCGGGTACGGTGTCGCTTCACGAGGAGACCCTGATCTCCATCGTCGAGGATATCGTGACGTCCCTCCATGGAAGCGGCATCCAGCGTTTCCTGGTCGTGAACACGCACGGCGGCAACAACGCGGCCCTTCAGGTGGCGGTGGAGCGCTGTCATCGACACCACCGGGTGCCGATCGTGGCCAGTGTTGACGCCTACACCTTCATAGCCGAGGCGGCGGCCGACGTGCTTTCCCCAGGCGCAATCGGCCACGCCGGCGGCGACGAGTCGTCGGTGATCCTGGCGATCCGGCCGGAGCTTGTCGATGTATCGATGCTGGGAACGCGCTCGACCGATGCCGGTATCATGGCCGTCCAGTCGAAACTGCGCGCCGCGCGCGGTACGTTGCCGATTGCCTACCGGCAGGTAACGCCATCGGGTGCAACGGGCGATTCGACTGACGCATCCATGGCCGCGGGATCGGCCATCATCGGTCAGGCAACCAGTCGTTTACGGCTGTTGGTGCAGGACCTGATCGCGCTGGACGCGACGCCGTTCGGCGCTGGTTGAGTGACCGACTGGCCAGCACGGTTGGCCCAACGTGGTGCGTGCAGTGAACGTACATCTCGCAGGATCAACCATTCGTTTGTTAGGCTTGACATTCAGCATTCTGCCTGATTGGCTGCCGTAACATCGATAGATGGTGCGAGGAACAGGCGGAATCCTGCCGGAACATGCGCTCTTTTCACGCAAGGTACATGGGATTCGCGCAGGTGCTGCGTGCCTTGTTCCCTGCGGCGGAGCAGCTCAATGCCATCTGGCAACACCAACGAACGGCCAACACCAAACAACCCGCCAGGACAGGACGCCGGCGCCCCGTCGTCCGGTTCAGCTCCGAGTTCGGGAGAAGTCGACTTCGGTACTTACGTGTCTTCCACGGTCCGGTCTTCCGCGGAACTCTTCGGCACGCCGGCGAAATCCGCCCCGGCGCGTCGACGGACGTCGCGGCCGGCCGTCGAACCAACTGCCGGCGTGCGTTCAGAGTTCGACACGGGCGACTCCACTGGTCCGCGGACAACGCCTCCAGCATCGCCCAGGACTGACCGGTCCAGCCGGTACTGGCGTGAATCGGCAGTGGTCCAGGAGGAGCCAGTCCCGCTCGACGAAGGCAGTGGCGACGGTGGCGACGACGGGGGCGGCCTGTTCGGCTGGTTGCCGGGCGGAGGCGAAGGACCGCGGCCGACCTACATCCTGTTCGGTATCCTCGCGGCCCTGGTGCTCCTGATTGCGGTGATCTGGTACCTCGCGGGCCGAGGCGACGATGGCGGCGGCGGGACCACCCCGACGTCGACGAGCGAAGCTGTCATCGACACCGACGCCACGGGCACGCCGCCGGAAGCGACCTCCCCCTTCGTCTTCTCGACCGAGGAGGCCGACACGCCGACGCCAACCGAGACGACCACACGCGGCGGCGATAACCAGAAGGACCATGACGACGACGGTACGCCGGGAGCCGGCAGTGGCGCGGTGGTCGACCTCGACAGCGTTGAACTCGGCCCTGTTGCCAGGGATTGTCCGGACCAGTGCCTGGTCCGGGTCGAAGCCGTGTCCGGTATCGACGGAATCCTGGAAGAGGCGCAGACTCGCCAGTCGTTCGGAACGGACGACTGGGTTTGGGCGGTCGCATCGCAACGGGGCATCGCCTGGCTTGAGCAGCACGCCGAGGTGGTGCTCGTTGCCGGCAGTGCGGAGACACTCGACCTGTACATGGCGATCGTACCGGCGGAAGAATCGTCCAGCGATCGTGTTTCGCAGATTGGCACCGTTCTCGACAGTGTCGACGAGTACCGGTTGTTCCAGGCAGAACGGGTGCCAGCCAATGTGCGCCCGCTGACCGATTGGGGCTACCAGGTGGACAAGATCGCCCCGGCACCGCCAGACGAGATCCAGCGGGCCGAAGAGCCGATACCACTCGCCAATATCGAAATCGGCTCGCTGATGGACGATGTGTCCGGTGACGAGATCGAGAACGACATCCTGACCCTGCAGGGAATGGGGAGCACCGACGGCTCGGGGGTCGGTTCGCGCTACTACACCACACGTGGTAACGCGATGGCAGCGGAGTATCTCTATACTCGTCTCGAATCCTATGGGCTGGACGTGCACTACCAGGATTTCCTCAGCTGGGAGGGATACCTGATGGTCAATGTCATCGGCGAGATTCCCGGCGAGGACGACTCGGAAATCTACGGGGTGATGGCGCACTTCGACACCATTGCCGAAGACATCACCGTGTCGCCTGGAGCGGACGACAACGCCACCGGCGTCTCCGGCTCGCTGGAAATTGCGCGCATCCTTAGTGGGTACACGCTTGCCCATCCGGTCCACGTGGTTTTCGTCAATGTTGAGGAAGTGGGAATTGTCGGTAGCGAGCAGTTTGCCGAGCAGGCGGTCGCGGCAGGGCTGTCGTACAAGGGTGTATTCAACCTCGATTCGGTCGGCGCCCAGCGTCAATACGCGTACCTGGTGACGAACGGCAACGCCGACACGGTCTGGATGTCCGACCTGATGATCGAGATGAACGATGCCTACGGGCTCGGCCAGGTGATCAACGCGCAGACCAACGAGGCAATCGTTGCTGACGATAACCGCCTCCGGGACAATGGGATCGACTCGCTGATGATTGCGCGGGAGTTGTACGGCCAAAGTCCCACGCACCACACCTCGGGCGACCTGATCGACACCCTGTGGATCAAGGGCGTGGTGAGCTGCACCCAGTTGACATTGCTGTCGATCGCCTCACTTGTTCAATAGAGAAAGTAGAAAACAGAAAGCAGAAAATAGGAAACAGAAAATAAACGTTGGTCGAGTGTGGAGGATTGGCCGGGATGGCCCTGCCAACTGACCGGCGAGAGAATTCCTTTGGGGCGGGCGGTTTCCTATTTTCTACTTTCTGTTTCCTGCTTCCGAATTTCTCTCACTTCGGCCTGGTACTCCGCTTCCGAGCCGATCCAGGTCGAGCCGTCGGCGTAGTGTTCCTTCTTCCAAATCGGAACGATCTGCTTGATCCGCTCGATCGCGTGTGATGCCGCCGCAAAGGCTTCGGCCCGATGAGCCGAGGAGCAGGCGATCACCACGCTGGCGACGCCCGGTTCGAGATAGCCGGTACGGTGGTGGATGGCGGTTTCGACCCCCGGCCACCTCGCCGAGATTTCCGCGCCGATCACCGCCAACTGTTTCTCCGCCGCCGGTTCGTAGGCCTCGTAGTCGAGCGCAATCACCTCCCGGCCCCGGGCGTGGTTGCGCACGGTCCCGGTGAACGTTGCCAGCGCGCCCTTGTCGTCGGCAGCCACCAGCGCTTCGATGGCGCGCGGATCGAGTTCGCTGGCGGTGACCAGGAACCGCGGTGGTTCGTTCCCACCGCTCACGGGAGGAATGAAGGCAATTTCATCGCCATCCGCCAACACCCGGTCGCCGCGCACGTAGTCCCCGTTCACCATCAGCATCAGGGAGCGCTGCAGGCGGGCCAGGTCGGGACGATCCGCAGTCACCAGCGGGTAGACGGCGCCGGCAGTCGTGCCGCTGGATAGCGTGAGTGCGTCGCTGGATTTGCCGAGCAGTTCCCGCAGCATCGCGAAGTAGCGGACAGTCACCGAAATGGTTGAAGTCTCAGTCATGTTTGGTCCGTGTGTTTGATGTCGCTCGCGCCTGGTGGCCGTCGCCTGCCACGGCTCCGAACCTGCTGCAAGGTTCGCGAGGGTCTCGATGGTGGAGAACGTCCATGCTTCACGAGGCAGGCGTCAACGCCCACGATGGCGCCCCAGTCGCCTCGAACGATCTGGCTCAGGACGAGGCGAGATCCTCGCGCAGGGCAGCCCGCAGACCGCGAGCGACCTCCTTGTGGTGTTTCCGTAGAGTGAGGAAGAGGTCGGCGATATCCTGCTTTCCAGCAAGTTGGGCATCTTCCGTGTACTGGGCCAGCACATCTTCGCTTTGCAGGAGCGTGGCCAGCGTCGTGATGACGTTGTATTCCACATCACTCACAACGAAATCGTTGTCATCCTGTGTCATGGTTTCCTCGCGTTCCGGCCCACACCCTCATGCGTGGCGAGTTCGTGATGCAGCGTTGGCCACAAGCGTAGCGCACAAGGCCGGGTGCGTCATATCACAGGTAGCGCTCGAACCAGGCGAGCGTACGCTCCAGACGCTCAACCCGATGTTTAGGCTGCCCGTTCCGGCTGAGGCCATGCGACTCGTTGCCGAAACGCACGAACTCCACGGTCCTGCGCAGCCGTTTGAGGGCGATGAAGAGCTGCTCCGCCTGCTCCATCGGGCACCGGTAATCGTTCTCGCTGTGAATGATGAGGAGCGGCGCCGTGATGTTGGCCACGTATTTGAGCGGCGATTGCTCCCAGTACCGATCCGGGTTGTCCCACGGCGTGCCCAATTCGTAATCGAGCGAAACGAGGGAGATGTCGTCGGTCCCGTACATCGACGTCATGTTCGAAATCGACCGGTCCGTCACCCCAACCTTGAACCGATCGGTGGTGCCGAGCATCCAGTTGGTGATGAATCCCCCGTACGAACCGCCCGTGATGCCCACCCGGTCGCCGTCGATGCCGCCCAGCGAGACGGCATGGTCGATTGCGGCCAGGAAGTCGGGTGAGTCGGCCTCGCCCCAGGCAGCCACGACCTCCCGTGCGAACGACTCGTCGTAGCCAAGACTGCCGCGCGGGTTGATGTAGACCAGCGCGAACCCTCGTGCCGCGTACATCTGCAATTCGTGGAAGAAGGCAGGACTGAACTGCGCGTGGGGACCGCCGTGGACATTGAGGATCAGCGGCACCTTCGAGCTGCGTGAGGAGTTGCCCGCGGGACGAAGCAGCCAGCCCTGGATCGCCCGGCCATTCGATTCGACCCAGAATTCTTCGGGCGAGGCGATGCCAACCTCCGCCAGCCAGCGATCATTGAACGATGTTAGCGGCGACTCGGCATCAGGCGTCACCAGCCACAAGCAGGATGGCGTCGTGGGGTCGGTCGCCGCGACCACGATCGCCTCACCGCCGTTGATCTGGTCGAACGATGTGACGTGGCGTCCCGATCCAGTGAGGACGGTCGCCTTGCCGGATTTGGCGTTGAACCGGACGACCTGGGTGCTTCCGCAGTCGGAAACCAGCGCGTCGATGGCCTTGCCATCCGGTGTCCAGCGCATGGCTGGACCAGATCCCGGTCCATTTGGTCCGCTCATCGAGCGGTCACCGAGACTCCGGTCCAGCGTTCCGGACAGCAGTTTCGGTGTGCCCCCGCCAGCGCCGACGACGTACAGGCGGTCGTGCTGCCAGGTCGGTTCGAGCGCGTACACACCGGTGAGTGCCAGTTTCGTCCCGTCCGGTGACCACGCCAGCGATTGCCACGTCCCTTTGCCGTCGGTCAGGCGTCGGGGCTCGCCGCCACCGGTAGGGATCGTCCAGGCATCGGAGATCCGGCTCAGGTCCCAATCCGCATTCCGATTCGCGATGAAGGCGATCTCCTTGCCGGTAGGCGACCAAGCAGGTGACCCATGATCGAACTCGCCGGTTGTGATTTGGATTGGCTCCGCGCCTGATGCGCGGACATCCAGCGTGAAGATCTGGCGCAGTTTGCCGTCGAGAAATCCCTTGCCATCGAACTTGTAGCGAGCCGAGGTGATGACGCGGACATCGCTGTCCGGATCGAACCCGTCAGGAGATACCGACGATGCCAGCGCGATCCGTTTGCTGTCCGGCGCCCATGAGTACGAATCGATGCCGTGTTCCAGATCGGTCACCCGGTGCGCTTCGCCGCCGTCAGCCGGCAGGATCCAGAGTTGGGCGGCCCTGGTGTCCCGTTTCGAAACGAAGGCAATCGATTGGCCATCCGGGGACCAGCGCGGTGAACCGTCGTTCCATTGTCCGGAGGTCAGCTGTACAGGCGCACTGCCATCGAGGCGGAACATCCAGAGGGCAGAGCGGTATTCGTTCGCCTCGCGGTCGATGTGCTGGACGGGAGCGACGATCCGCGAGCCGTCCGGGCTTGCGTTCGGGTCACCCGCGAGGTTGAGGGCGAAGATGTCGTCGATCTGCAGCGGTCGTCCGGCGCGGGCTGGTGCGTTGGGTGCGGAGGCAGCAGCCTCGGTCAGGGACCAGCCCAACCTGAGGGTCGCCTTGAGACTTTCGAGGCTGGACTTCCGGGCAGGCGCCTTCTTTCCGGAGAGGAGTTTCGGCATGGTCGTATGTCCCTGTGTTGCTGGATCCGTCGGATCAGGATGCGTTCGGTGCTGCGAGGAGCATGGCGGATACGGTTTCGCCGGCGGCGTACGGGCGTTCGCGCGGGGGTATCACCAGCAGGGCGTTGATGCCGAGGAACGAAGCCAGGCGGGAAGACACCTGGCGGCCGGTGTTCCGGGCGGTGAGCCGTCCTTCCGGGGCGACCGAGACGATGCCGCGCTGGTACTCGATCCGGTCAGACCCCTCAACGTCATGCTCCAGGACGACCGGCACCCTGGGACGGTCGACCTGCGACGCACCCATCATGGTCCGGATCGCGGGCCGGATGAAGACCTCGAAGGTGACGAGGGAGGAGACGGGATTCCCGGGCAACCCGAACAGCATGGTTTCGCCCCGGGTTGCGAAGTTGAGGGGTTTCCCGGGTTTCAGATAGAGCCGCCGGAAGTGAAGGTGGATGTCCGGGCTGTCGAACAGGATCGCCTTGACGAGGTCGAGATCGCCCATCGAGACGCCGCCGGAAGTGATGACGATGTCGTCACGATCGAGCCGGTCGTTCAGGAAGGATTCGAGCCTGTCGCGTTGATCCGGCGCCTTCCCGGCAAACGTGATCTCGCACCCCTCCGCACGGAGCGCGGCGACCAGACTGAACCGGTTGGTATCGCGAATCTGGCCAGGACCCGGTGTTTCCGACGGCTCCACCAACTCGTCACCGGTCGAGAGCACGCTCACTCGTGGCCGCCGGCTGACGGTGACCGGATCCACTCCCATGTTCGCCGCCAACCCGACTTCGGCAGGACCGAGCACGGTGCCGGCGGGTAGGACGAGGTCGCCCTTGCGGACATCCGATCCGATCGGGCGCACATTCTGGCCCGGTGGCACGTCTTCCTGGTGGATTACCACATGATCGTCGCGCCAGTCTGTTGCCTCTACCGGTACGACAGCGTCCGCCCCACGCGGCACAGGCGCTCCGGTCATGATGCGGACGGTATACCCCTCAGTAACTTCCACATCGACCACATGACCTGCGTGTTGCTCGGCGATCACCTCCCGCCAGGGTGAATGGTCAGTGGCCAGCACGGCGTACCCATCCATGGTCGACGCCGGGAAAGGTGGGTGGTCGGAGGGTGCGAGGAGATCGACGGCGAGGATCCTCCCGGCCGCGGCGGCGATCGGTATGTGCTCCGATGCCAGGCGGGGGGTGTGGCGATCGACGATCGAACGTGCCTCGTCAGGCGGCCGCATGCGATCAAGTTCGGTCAGGTCGGGATTTCCGGTCACGAGTCCCCCATTACTGATGAATCGTCGTTGTACCGGTGCCATTGTCGCACTGATCGTCGACCGTTCGATGTGGAGACGTTCGTGCAGGATCGAGACGACCGGTTGGCCGGTCTCACGGTTGCACCTGGATGTTTGAGGAGACATAATGAATGTTGATCGGCTGCGCGCAGCATGCCGACTGTCTCCAGTATGTGGTTGTGTCGTGGTGGCACTGTCGCATCGTCGTTGACGCATGATTCATTCGATGCATACACTTGGGGTCCAGCGACGCAGCTGTGGCCTATTGGCTTCCCCGCACGATCCCGTTCTCCCTCGATTGGGCCCGACAACCAGAATGTTCGTGCCGGTTGCTCACCTGGCAGGTGCCGTCGATGCCATTGACGACCACGAAGCGAGTGTCGCTTCTGGAATTGCTGAATCAACCCGCGCAATCGGTGGTCGAATCGAATGGCCACCATGGTGGTTTCGATGTGTCCGCCATCGATCCCCAGGTGCGGCAAGCGATTGAACACCTCGATGAGGCGCTGAGCCCCAATCTGCAACAGGCGAGTGTCGTTCTTGTCGCCAATGCCGTTCGTCTTGCATACCAGGCGCACGACGGCGTTGTCCGCAAGTCCGGCGAGCCATATGTGGTGCATCCCATCGAAGTGGCGGTCATTCTTGCCCGGATGCAGCTTGATGGCGAAACGCTGGCGGCGGGACTCCTGCACGACACCGTCGAAGACACCGATGTCACCCAGGACGAGATCAGCGCCGCGTTCGGGGAGCGGGTCGCGAACCTGGTCGACGGCGTCACCAAGCTCGGCCAGATACCGTGGACAGGTGACGTCAACGATGGCAGGGCGATGGCTGCGCGGGAAAAGGAGCATCAAGCCGAAAGCCTGCGCAAGATGTTCCTTGCAATGGTCGACGATATCGGCGTGGTGCTGATCAAGCTCGCCGACCGCCTCCACAACATGCGTACCCTCGACTCGATGCCGAGACACAAGCAGGTACGCATCGCCCAGCAAACGATGGAGATTTACGCTCCACTCGCCAATCGACTCGGTATCTGGCAGGTCAAGTCCGAACTCGAGGACTTGGCCTTTCGCTATATCCACCCCGAAGCCTACCAGCAACTTGTTGCCGATCTCGAAAAGGCTGGCCAGGACAGCCAGTCATACATCGACCAGGTCAAGGATGAGCTCCAGCAGCTCCTGATGCAGGCGGGTATCTCGGCGGAGATGGTCGGTCGGAAGAAGCACATCTACTCCATCTATCGGAAGATGAACCGCAAGGGTCAACCGGTCGAGAAGATCCACGACGTGATCGGGATCCGGATCATCGTGGAGACGGTCCAGGAGTGTTACAGCGTCCTTGGCATCGTCCACAGCCGGTGGCACCCGATCCCGGGTGAAATCGACGACTACATCGCCAGTCCGAAGGAGAGCATGTACCAGAGCCTCCACACGGCGGTGATTGGCCCGGAAGCTCACGTCTTCGAGATCCAGATCCGCACCCGCGAGATGAACTACGTCGCGGAGTACGGCATCGCCGCCCACTGGCGCTACAAAGAGGGCGGCAAATCCGACCAGAAGCTGGAAGCGAAGATCACCTGGCTCCGGCAATTGATGGACTGGCGCGACGAGGTCGCCGACGCCGAGGAATTCGTCGAATCATTGAAGTCCGACGTGTTCCAGGACATGGTCTATTGCTTCACGCCAGCCGGTGACATCTACGAGTTGCCGAATGGCGCGACGCCGGTGGATTTCGCCTATCGCATCCACACCCAGGTCGGCCACCATTGCACCGGCGCCACGGTCAACGGGCAAATGGTGCCGCTCGACTACAAGCTCCAGAACGGCCAGGTCGTCAAGATCAGGACCAGCAATACGGTATCCGGACCGCGGCGCGACTGGCTCCAGGCGAACAACGGATACATCAAGACGGCATCCGCTCGCGAGAAGATCCGGCAATGGTTCCGGCGGCAGGAGCGTGACGAGAACATCTCCCAAGGCCGGGAGATTCTGGAGCGGGAACTGCGGCGGCTCGGGGTGGAACTGAAGCTCGAAGAGGTGATGCAGCGATTCCCGCGCTACACCAAACTCGACGACTTCCTGGCAGCGATCGGCTACGGCGGCGTCTCCACCCAGCAGATCGTCTCCAAGCTTGATGAGACTCCGCCCAAGGAAGTCTTCCCGATCTCCAACATCGTCAAGGCGCCGAAAACGCCGGCGCGGGTGGAAGTGATGGGGGCGGGCAACCTGCTGACGATCCAGGCGAACTGTTGCCGGCCGGTACCCGGCGACCCGATCATTGGCTACACGACGCGCGGCAGGGGGGTGGTGTACCACCGCAAGGACTGTTCCAATGTCGTCAACCTGCCAGACCCTGAGCGCCTCGTTTCCGTCTCGTGGGGCGACGAAGCGCACGAGACCCACCCGGTTCCCGTGCGGATGCTGGCGCTCGACCGGGTCGGGCTCCTGAAGGATGTCAGCACCCTCCTCTCCGACGAGCGCGTCAACATCCTCTCGGTGCTCACGCAGACGCACGACGACCGGACAGTGACGTTGTTGCTGACAATCGAGGTCGAAAACATCGGGCAATTAAGCCGGATCATGCACCGGCTGGAGCAGGTTCGCGATGTCGTGGAAGTTCGCCGCGACGTGAGTTCGGGCGCCAGTGCCCAGGCCCTGGCAAGCTAGGCAGTGACGACACCCTCCTTCAGCAAGCCGGTCGTCTGTGCTGGCGAAATCCTGGTCGACCTGATCGCCGAACCTGGCGAGACGCTGGCGACGGCTTCCCGGTTCGCAATCCGGGAAGGCGGCGCACCAATGAACGCCGCCGTGGCGCTTGCCAGACTCGGCACGCCCGCCCGGTTCTGCGGCGTCGTCGGAGACGATGGGTTCGGTCAACGCCTCCGGCGCCTTCTCGATCGCGAAGGTGTCGACGCGACCGCCCTTCGCTCGATTGCATCCGAACCCACCTCGATCGCCTATGCGTGGCGCGACGAACGCGGTGACGGCCACTTCCAGTTGATCCGGATGGCGGATCGGATGGTGTCCGCCACCGATGTCGCGCTTGCTGGGGTGGAGAACGCGGCGTCGCTGCTGGTTGGCTCGGTCGCGTTGGCCGCCGAGCCGTCGCGGTCCGCGATCACCACGGCGGTCTCGATCGCGCGAGACGCCGGCGTGCCGGTTGTGTTCGACATCAATGTGCGGCCGACTATCTGGCCCGATCGTGAAGCACTCGCCAGCGCCTGCGAGCCGGTGCTCCAGGCCGCGACGGTGTTGAAGGTCAGTCTGGACGACGCCGTGCACCTTTGGGATGCCGGCACGCCGGAGACGGTGATGGAGCGGTGCCGGGCGTATCCAGCCAGCCTGGTCGTGGTGACTGATGGGTCGCGTGGGGTCGCGGTTTGTGACCCCCAGGCGGGAACCATCCGGAGGTTTGCGGTTGAGCCGGTAGACGCCATCGATCCAACCGGGGCGGGGGATGCCTTCACGGCCGCCCTGATCAATCGTCTCATCGCGTGCGACTGGAACACGCCGGCGGACGAAGATGTCCGGTTCGCCATGGCGGCGGGCGCCCTCGCCACCACCCGCCAGGGTGCGTTGACGGCGCTGCCGACACTGGGGGAGTTGGAGCGGCATCTGGCGGGGCAGGCGTAATGTCGGTTGGCGGGCGAATCAGGGCCGACACGGAGTCGGCCCCTACAAACGACCGAGTGGTTTCTTCGCTCCTTCCCAGCACACAGGGTCGAGTAGGGAGCTTCGATGCCGACCCTGCATGACCCAATCGCGATCTCATTCGGCCCATTCGATGTCCGGTGGTACGCGATCTTCATCATGCTGGGCATCGTGGCGGCCCTGCTGCTCAGTTCCTGGTTGGCTCGGCGGCGCGGTCTCGATCCCAATGTCCTGCTCGATCTGGCGCCGTGGGTCGTCATCCTCGGGATCGCCGGCGCCCGCACCTACTACGTACTGCTGGAGTGGGATCGGTTCCGCCAAGATTTTGGCGGCGCCCTCAACATCAGGTCCGGCGGTCTCTCGATACACGGCGGACTCGTGGTCGGTCTGGCGGTGATCGTCGTGCTCTGCCGGCGGTGGCGGCAGCCGGTGATGACCTGGCTCGACCTGATCGTGCCGGGGCTCGCGTTGGGCCAGGCATTCGGGCGCTGGGGAAACTGGGCGAACCAGGAAGCGTTCGGCAAGCCGACCGACCTGCCGTGGGCGGTCACGATCGACCCCGCGCGTCGCCCCGACGGCTACGAGCAGTTCAGCACGTTCCACCCGACTTTCCTGTACGAATCGGCGTTCAACCTGCTCAACGCGATCGTGCTTTCCTGGCTGGTTATCCGCGGGCCTCGCTTCAGCTGGTTCCGCGATGGCGATGTGGCCGCCTGCTACCTCATCGGCTACGGTATCGCACGCTTCGTGATCGAACGGATGCGCACCG
Organism: uncultured Sphaerobacteraceae bacterium; assembly: GCA_964610045.1. Taxonomy (GTDB): domain Bacteria; phylum Chloroflexota; class Chloroflexia; order Thermomicrobiales; family UBA6265; genus JACCYX01. The sequence continues at coordinate 21,208 of CAZSUN010000014.1, read as the reverse complement.
ACAGCCTCTATATCGGACCGCTTCCGGCGGCGCTTTGGTTCAGCACCGTGCTGATTGCGGGGGGTATCATCCTCATCATCCTGAATCGAACGGTGCTTGCAGGGCCTGACCAGGAACCGGCTGGCGCCTGACCGGCGGAGGTGTCCGGTGCGGAATATCGAGCGAACGGTTCGGCTGCTTGTCGTGCTACTGGTCACGATGGCGGGGTTGCTGACCTCACTTCCAGCAGGAGCCGGTAAGCCGGGGCCGTCAATCACAGCGGTTGACCTGGCCGCAGTGCCGCCGGTTCCGGGCGATCTTCCCGAACCGGGGTACCAGTTTGCCCAGGGTGGCGCGATCGACCTCTCCGGCCTCAAGTACGCGTGGTCTGGCGATGGAGTCGACGATGCCGAATGGGGAGAAATTGATGACGGCTGGATTGGTGGTCATACGCAGGTCCTCGTGCTGCTCACCGACCGGGGAGACGCTTCCAGCGAGCCACTGGCGACCCTGACGACCTTTGTCCTCGAATTCGACGATGCGGATACAGCTTCCGGCGCTGCCAGCGACCTGCTGGCCATCGCGGGATACGACGCAGGTGACGAACTCGATGGCGTGATGGTGCAGGTGGATCGAAACGGCGTGATCGGCGCAATCGCTTCAGGGCACCACGTCGTCATCCAGATCTACGCGGCGGCGGTCGTCGATGGGCCAGGCCAGAATACCGAAGACTGGACGGCAGCTGCCGTCGCCAGCCTGACCCTGGCAACGGTCGATCGGCTCGACGTTGCGGTAGACGAAGCCGGTTCGGGTGTGTCGACGCTCGGCACCGCCAACCTGCTGGTGACCGGTCCGGATGCACTGTGGACCTTGCCGTGGATCTCCTATCCCACCACCGAACACTACCGGATCCGCAACGGTGACGTGCTGGCATACGGCGGGGAACTCTCTGCCCAGGCGGATGACGCCGTCCCTGACGGCGTGGTCGATCTCTTCGTGTCGCGGCAGCAGTTTGGCGACGATGGCTACGACCACCAGATCGACGTCACGCTTGCCCGGTTTGACAGTGAAGCCGACGCCGAAACGTTTGCGAGCGATCCGGCGCCGATCGCATTCCCGCCAGGATATGCCTTCGAGGCGACCTACGGACCCGCGCAGGAAGCCAGCGGCGTCGTTCTCCAGAAGGCGTCCGTCAACGACGAAGTCCTGCGAGCATCGGGGTGGCGCACGATCCGGCAGGAGGGCGATACCGTCCAGGTCGTGCAGTGGCTCGGCAGTGGCAGCGCCGTGGTCGATGACGAGGTGGTGACCTGGTTCACCGGTCTCCAGTCGGAATGTCTCGACGCGATGCCCGATCCCTGCGTGCCGGTGGATCAGGCAAACGTGCCGGTCGCGATCGATGCCGCCAGCGCCGACGACCAGCCGTCGTCGACGGCCACAGCGGGCGACGAATCGGTCATCGCCAGCGCCCGGTTCGGCTGGCAGGTGACCCTGCCGGCGGAGGACGACTGGGCGATCATCGACGCCCAGTTCCTGGGGATGTCGGAGTACTACCAGTTGCAGTCCGGGCGCAGCCTGATGACGATCGAGACCGCCGTCGACCAGGTCGGAGAGCCGCAGCAGTGCGTGATCGACAACCTGTACATGCTGCAGGAGCTCGAAGACCGCGCAGTCATTGACCTTGGGAGCGACGATCCGAACGAACGGCCTGCCGGGATCGAGCAGGGACATGGCTGGGCGATATATACTGTAGAACCGCTCCAGGAGGAACGCGTCGATCAGGAGTACACAATCCGGATCGATTGCTATACGCTGGTAGAGGGTCAGGCGTCACTTGTGGTGACGCACACGGCCCCCCGCGACCTCTGGACAGAGGAGCGAGACAAGGGCGAGCGATTCCGCGATGGGATCGAGTTGCCATCGACCGCCACCACGGCGATCAACCGGCCTGCAGGCGACAGGCTGGCACAATGGAGGACCACGGCAATGGGCATCACGCGAATCTGGATCTAGGACGCCGGTCCGGCGAGAACGGAACGAATGGCGATGACGGGCGGTTGCCCGGCCATGTCGTGAGGTTTGCCCCCCGCCGAGAACTGTGCGCATCCCTGATTTCCCGATCGCTAGGCGATGTCCCGCTGTTCTGGTCTCGACCAACCCAGCCATCCCGGTACCCACCCCGAAGTCATCCTGCCTTGGCGATCGCACGCTGGAAGGACACTGCACCTGAATACCCGCAACGAACACGATCAATCCGACGACGACATTGACGACATCGAACTCGACGAGGTTCTCGATGACGAGCCACGTGGTTCACGCACGCCGGAATACATCCCAAGCGCATTCAAGATCGAAACTGCCCTCCTGATCTCGGTCGAGACCCCGCACCAGGCGTGGAACGCGGAGGAATCCCTGGAGGAACTGGCCCGGCTTGCCGAATCGGTCGATGTCCAGGTCGTGGGCTCGGTGAGCCAGAAGCTCGCGCACCCGCACCCTGGCACCTACGTCGGCAAAGGGAAGCTGGCCGAGATCAAGGAGCACATCGCCGAACTGTCCGCCGACATCGTGATGATCGATGGCGATCTCTCGCCGGGGCAGCAGCGCAACCTCGAACGCGATCTCGATGTCATGGTCATCGACCGGACCGCGCTCATCCTCGATGTCTTCGCCCGCCGGGCGCAGACGCGGGAAGGTCGGTTGCAGGTCGAACTCGCCCAACTCCAGTACCGGCTGCCGCGGTTGACTCGCATGTGGACACACCTCTCCCGGCAGGGGGTTGGCGGCGTCGGCCTGCGCGGTCCCGGCGAAACGCAGCTCGAAGCAGACCGCCGCGAGGCGCAGAAGCGGATCACCTACATCGAAGGGCTGCTGGCTCAGGTGCACCGCCACCGGGAGACGTATCGCAGCCGCCGCAAGGCGACCCCGATTCCGGTCGTCTCGCTGGTTGGGTACACAAACGCCGGCAAGAGCACCTTGATGAACACCATCACTGGCGCGGAGGTGCTGGCCGAAGACAAGCTGTTCGCCACGCTCGATCCGACGACCAGGCGTATCGTCCTGCCATCCGGCCGGGACGTGCTGCTCACCGATACGGTGGGATTCATCAACAACCTGCCGACCCAGCTGATCGCCGCTTTCCGGGCCACCCTGGAGGAGATCAGTGAGGCAACGATGCTCGTCCACGTTGTGGATGTGACGCATCCCAACGTGGCAGAGCAAATCCAGACGGTCAAGACCACGCTGGAAGACCTTGGCGCCGACGACCGGCCGACAGTGTTCGCCCTGAACAAGATCGACCGCCTGTCCGACGAGGAGTTGGCAGAATTGCCGGCAACACTGGACGAGATCGGCGCGCCGGCGGACTCGGTGACGATTTCGGCTCAAACCGGACTTCACCTGGATTCGCTCCTTGCCCGGATCGAGATGGTCCTGGAGCAGGAGGACAACTTCGTCGAGGTCGAGATGATGATCCCGTTCGACAGGTCGGTTCTGGTCGAGCGGTTCCACTCGCTGGGCCGGGTCGAAGAGCGGTCGTACGACGAGTCCGGCACGACCCTGCGCGGCTGGTTGCCGGAGCGGGAGATTGGCCGGTTTGAGACGTTCGTCCGGCGCGTGGCCACAACCCCTGTTGCTGACCCTGCGGCCGCAACGGGTGGATTGGAGCGGCAAACATCCGCCGCCTGATTGCCGCAATTCGCGTACGCTTAAGGGGCGCCATACGGCGTCCCTTCTCGCACGTCGTCCAGTGAGGATTCAGCACCGTGGGGACCTCCTCTGCCAGGATTTCGTACAAGGATGCCGGAGTCGATATCGACGCCAAGATGTCGGCGATCGACCGGTTCAAGGAATCGGCGAGAGCCACTCTCGGGACTGGAGCCGGCCCAATCGGGCATTTCGGCGGCACCTACCTCATCCCGTCCGGACCGGACCGAATCCTGGTCGCCAGCGCTGACGGGGTCGGGACCAAGCTGAAACTCGCGTTCGCCCTCGGGGGTGACGCGCACGCCGGGGTTGGCCGAGACATCGTCAATCACTGCGTGAACGACATCCTCGCGCTCGGGGCGTCGCCGTTGTTTTTCCTGGACTACTTCGCCACTGGCAAGCTCGATCCTGATGTCGCGGCGCAGGTAGTCGGTGGCGTGGCGGACTCCTGTCTCGCCAACGGCATGGCCCTGCTCGGTGGCGAGACCGCCGAGATGCCGGACATGTATCCGGACGGGGAGTACGACCTGGCCGGGTTCATCGTCGGCGGTGTGGAGCCGGATCGCATCGTCGACGGTTCGAAGATCGAGGCTGGTGACGCGGTGATCGGGTTTCCGAGCACCGGGCTGCATACCAACGGCTACAGTCTCGCCCGCCGCATCGCCGGGCTCACCGGGGAGCGCGATGCTGACCTTGCGATTCTCAATCGTACACACCTCGCAGACGGTGTGACCCTGGGCGCGGCACTGATGGCGCCCCACCGCTCATACCTGTCCGAAATTCGGCCGCTGCTCGATGCCGGAGTCGTCCGTGGCATGGCGCATATCACCGGGGGTGGACTCAAGGACAACCTGCCTCGGAGCCTGCCTGCCGGTTGCATTGCCCGCATCGATCCTTCGACGTGGTCGCATCCACCTGTCTTCGACTACCTCATCGAGCGTGGCCATGTCGCCAGTGAGGAGCAGTTTCGTGCATTCAACATGGGGATCGGCTTCGTCGTCGTCGCCCGCGCCGGTGACCTCGACGTTGTTCTGGCGGCCTCGCCGGACGCCCGCCGGATCGGCGAAATCGTGAACCGCAGCACGTCGCACGAGGCGTCCGTCCAGGGACTTTCCTGCTGATGGCGATGATCGATGTTCGCCATCGCGCGATCGATGCCAAGATCGTGTATTACGGTCCGGGCCTGAGTGGGAAGACGACCAATCTGCTCAACATCCACCGCCGGCTGCCCGAAGCGGCGCGCGGCGAGATGCGCTCCATCGCGACCGAGTCCGAGCGGACATTGTTCTTCGATTTCGTGCCGATCGATCCGGTCCGGGTTGGTGGTTGGCAGGTGCGGTTTCACCTCTACTCGGTCCCGGGTCAGGAGACCTACGTCCGCACCCGGCGGGCGATCCTCGGTGGCGCTGATGGCGTGGTTTTCGTGGCGGACGCCGAGGCAGACCGGCTCGACGCCAACCAGGCGAGCCTGGAGGAGTTGCGCCTTCACCTGCAACACTTCCAGCGGACACCCGACACTGTCCCGATCGTGCTGCAGTACAACAAGGTCGACCTGCCAACTGCCATTGACACGGTCCGGCTCGATGCCGCACTCAACCCGGATGACTGGCCGGTGTTCGAGGCGGTGGCGACACAAGGGAATGGTGTTGCCGAGACCTTGACCGCCATTTCGAAGGCTGTTGCCCGGACGCTGTAGCGCAAGCAGGCGATCGCACCGATCGCCCTCTACGGCTCGTCGCTGGCGCTGGTGCGCGGCCAGCCAGGCTGCCGGTACGACGGGTCCGGATAGTCGTAGAAGCCCGAACCGGTCTTCACCCCAAGATGACCGCCATCGACCAGCGTGTGCAGGGCCTTTGACGGCTGGTCCGTCGGGTCCGTGCTGACAGCGATGTAGGTATCCTCGATGTCGGCGATCACATTCAGGCCAACAGCGTCCATCCTCCCGAACGGCCCTTGCTCGATCCCCCAGAAGAACGCCCATAGCCGGTCGACATCCTCGGGATCGGCATGCCCCTCGTCCACCACGCGCAACGCCTCCCGTTTCACCGCGCGCCAGACGCGGTTGATGATGAAACCCTTGCTCTCGCCGCGCACCACCGCCGTGTAGAGCCCCAGCGAGCGGCCAAACGCCGCCATTGCCGCCATTGTCTCAGGCGTCGTCTGACCGCAGCCCATCAACTCGACGCACGACGTGATCCAGAACTCGGTAAAGAAGTGGAGGTTGACCAGCTTGCCTGGATCGGCAACCGAGTCTGCCAGGAGCGACGACGGCAGCGACGAACTGTTGGTCGCCAGCAACGGGTTCGGGTTGATGCGGGAAATTTCGGCGAAAACGGCCCGCTTGGTCTCGATCTCCTCGCGAACGGCCTCGATGACCAGGTCGGCATCGACGACGGCGTCCGCCAGTGAATCGGCGGGAATGATCCGGGAGAGGACCGCATCGAGCTCCCAGTCCAGCCGGCCATCGGCAACCACCGGCTCAAGCATCTCGCGGAGTCGTACCAATGCCCCTTCCGCCGCACCCGGCAGGACATCGAACAGGCGGACGGTGCGGCCGCTGGCGGCGGTCATTGCCGCTATCTGTGCGCCCAGCGTACCCGCCCCGATCACGGCGACGGTTCGGATGGCGGAATCGGGAGACGCATTCTGGTCACTCATGCTGTAGGCTGCCCCTCATTCAGTCGCGAATCATTCCGGGGATGATACGAGCATGCCTGCAAATCGAACATCGGGACCGTTCCTCAAGGTCTCCAACTCCGTCGTCGGATTCCTTGTCGACCGGGTCGGACTCAATCTTGCCGGCGCTGAAGTGCTGGAGGTGGCAGGGCGAACCACCGGAGTGCCCCATCGCGTTCCCGTGAATCCCGTTGAGGTGGACGGAGACCGCTACCTGTTCTCACCGCGGGGAGAGACCAGCTGGGTCAAAAACATTCGTGTCGCTGGTGGAGGAACCCTTCATCGACGGCGCAAGGCATCCGCTATCCGGGTCGAAGAACTCCGGCTTGTCGATGACAAGGTGCCGGTCATTCAGGAGTATCTCTCGCGATGGGGCTGGCAGGTGAGCCAGTTCGTCGATGTGCCGAAGGATCCGGGCGAAGAGGATATCCGCGCCATCGCCGATCGTCATCCAGTGTTCCGAATCGTAACGTGACGAAAGGATTCCGTAAATCCGGAAAAACGGATAATCCCCGTGACCCTTGACATCGCTGTACACGACCCCTAGTCTGTGGTTGCTCCTTACCCTCCGTGGTAAGAGTTGGTCTTGTCCTTGCGTGACGGATGCGACGGATGCACTCGATCCTCTTCTTCAGAATCACACCGCCCATCGGTGCTGCCCTGGGGGAGAAGTGCGCCCTGTTGACCGGACTGCCTGACTGACCGTCACGCCCACGTCAACTCACGAGCTCGCTGCCACTCCTCCCGGAACTGCCCGAGAGGGGTTTTTCGCGCGCGCTGGACACACGGGAATCTGGAAACCCACGGAAGGGAGTACGCATGTATCGGAGCATGACCTGGTAGGTCCACCTCGCCCGTGGCCCTCCTCGAAAACGTCACCATCAATCGCCACGAAATCATCAGAACTGGATCACTCCCATGACGTTGACAACACTGCAACACGCGCGCTACGCACTCGATCTGCACGACGTTGAGAAGCGTTTCAAGAAGAGCCGCACCGAGTCGGCCTACGCCCTCAAGGGCGTTTCGCTCCAGGTCACTCGGGGTGAGGTCGTGGGCATCCTCGGCCCCAATGGCTCCGGCAAGAGCACCCTCGTCCGTGTGATCTCGACCCTCACCCTGCCGGATGCCGGGACCGTGGAGGTGTTTGGCATCGACGCCGTCAAGCACCCGAAGGATGTCCAGCGGTACATGAATCGCGTCAGTGTCGAGGCCAGTTTCTTCAAGAAGCTTTCGTCGCTGGAGAACCTGCTGTTCGGGGCGAAGCTCTACGGTGTGTCGGACCGCGAGAGCAAGCCGATGATCCGTGAAATCCTGGCCGGGATCGGCTTTGACCTGAAGCGGATCAACGAGCCGATGGAGCACCTCTCGCGAGGCATGCAGCAGAAGATCGCGCTGGCGCGGGCCCTCCTCACCAGCCCAATGCTGATGCTGCTCGACGAGCCGACAACCGGGCTGGACCCGCGGTCGAAGAAGGACGTCCAGGCGCTGATCCGGTCGATCAGGGCGGATCACGAATCATCGATCCTGCTTTGCACCCACGACATGGGCGAGGCCGAGGAACTGTGCGACCGGATCGGCATCCTGCTCAACGGCGAACTGATCGCGCTCGATACCGCCGAGGGGTTGAAGCGGCAGTACCAGGTTGGCGACACCTTGCCGACGCTGGAGGAAGTGTTCATGGCGGCGACGGGTACCTCGATCGAGGAGGCCGACTACGCCGAGGAAGAGAACGAAGCGCGGGCGGCCTGATCGAACCAGGCATCATGGCCCGTATACGCACGAATTGGAGACGACAATGCAGTCGCTGAGCGCACCCCTGTCAAAACCTGGCTGGATGCGCGAAATGATCGCCGTGTGGGGATACGCCCAGCGGAACTACTACCTGACCAAGCGGTACTTCATGTGGGAAGTCGTTTGGCTCGTCTACTCGACGATGAACGCGCTGACGATCGGCTTCATTGGCGTCGGGTTCGGCGTCACGAAGCAGGAGCAGGCGTACGCGACGACCTTCCTGCTGATTGGCTCGCTGGTCTGGAGCTACCTGTCGATGATTTTCGACCTCCTGTCGGAAACCGTCAGCTGGGAGCGTTGGGAAGGTACGATCGAGTACACCTTCATGAGTCCGGCCAGCCGGACCTCGCAGTTGTTCGGCATGGGGGTCTACGCCATTGCCTACGGCATGGTGCGGGTCATCATCATGCTCGGCGCGATCTCGCTGTTCTTTGACCTGTCACTCGGCGACGCGAACTTCGCGGGCGCGGCGGCGATCCTGGCGATCTGCAGTATCTCGCTCGTCGGCTTCGGGATGGTGGCAGCGGTGATGCCGCTCCTGTCGCCGGAAAAGGGCCAGCAGGTGACCAGCATCGTGACCGCCGTGCTGCTGCTGGTCTCGGGTATCTACTACAGCGTTGATGTCCTGCCGGGGTGGATGCAACCACTGGCGTACCTCTCACCGGTGTACTACGCCCTGGATGGCATCCGCGCCACCTTGCTGGAAGGCGCGAGCTTCAGTAGCCAGTGGCACAACGTCTGGCCGCTGTTGATCATGGGCGTGGTATTCCCGCCGCTCGGGCTGTGGCTCTTCCAGCGCGGTGAGCTCTTTGCGAAGCGAACCGGACGCCTCAAGCGCACCGGATAGTGCGAGATGCGCTCGAAGGGAATGTCTTCGGAAGGGCCGCGGAGCTTGCTTCGCGGCCCTTCCGGGTTCCTGCGGGCTCGGAGGATCTCGAACCTCCAGGGAGCGGGATCAGGGCCACATTTCCGTTTGCAGCAGGTCCGGTGGCACCCCGATCGACGTAATCGACGCATCGTCGTACCCGGCTGCCCGGAGCGGCGCGATCGCGTCGGCCGCGAGGTCAGGAATGTAGGCGAGGAGGACGTACCCGAGGTTGTCGGGCACGATGGTTATCCGATCCATGCCTGCCGGGAGCAGCCACGTCTCCGCCCGTCCGGCATGGTCACTGCCGCCAGCCCAAACCAATCCCACTGGCGCCACAAGGTTCACCAGCAGGTGAGATCGGTCGACGGCGAGATCGAAATCGATCGGTCCGGTGAGTTTCCATCGCTCCAGCAGGAGATCCGGAGTCGCGAGACAGATCGTCCTGCGATTGTATCGCCGGAACACCTGCAACCCGTGTGTTGGAGGAAGCATGGGGCGGTTGGTTGCGCTACTCGACCGCCCATCCCGGATGGGATTCCGCGAGATGGCAATTGCCAGCGTCCCTCGACCAATGGAGAAGGGTGTGGATGGCGGTACCGCCACGGTGTCTCCGGGATGAACTGGCATCCAGTGAAGCCCATCGTCAGCGAGGGGGTCGATGCCTGCGCTGACCTCTGCCGCGATTGCCGGTAGGGACCAGAGGATGTGGAGGGCGATCCAGGAATCGCCGTGCATCACCGGCGTGGACGACGTCGCATCGATCCAGGTCGATCGCCAGGTCTCGCTGGAGGCAGGATCGAGCGAATCGATCAGCGTCGACACCGGAGCTTGGGAGGTGGTACGACCGAGGATGCGTTGCAGCCGATGTCCACCCCATGCGGCTCGCTCCTCCGCGGCCGCGAGCCGGATCGGGGCCACCGGCTTCGTCACGGCATTCCCTGGAGCCGGTGCATGATCGGCAGGAGGTTCGATCGCGCATCCTGATAGGTGTCGAGGAGTTCACGATAGCGCGTGTGATCGGCGGGATTCGGTTGCACCACCGTCGCGCCTCGACCCACGATCCCGGCAACATCAGCCAGAGACATCCAGCTGTTGGCGAGTGCCGTCACGAACGCCGCGCCGTGGGCCGAGATCGCCTGGACTGGCGGGACTGTCAACGGGATGCCGAGCGCGCTCGCCAGGATGGTCCGGAACACCGTGGAGGCACCGCCGCCACCGAGGACGATCTTGTTGGGTGTGGGAAGGCCGGAGGCCATCTGCGCCGAAGCATCGACAATCGACAGGCAAATGCCTTCGAGCACGGCGCGAACCAGGTGCCGGGGCTCGTGGCGGTCGGCCAGGCCGATGAATGCCCCGCGTGCGTATGGATCGAGGATGGGAGTTCGTTCCCCGGCAAGGTACGGCAGGAACAACAGCCCGTCGGCGCCGACAGGAACGTCCCGGCACGACTCATGGACGTCGCTCACAGGAATGTCGCGCGCCACGGTCCGATGGATCCAGTCGATCGCGCGACCGCCGTTCAGCAGCGCCCCGACGTTGAGCCACCGGTCACCGGCAAAGCTGGCCGCCGCTGATGGCCAGGTATGCCATCGCCCGTCTGGTTCCGGTGACCAGGCAGGGACTGGACGCATGAACTGTGAACCCGTGCTCACGACGACCATCGCGGAATCGTTCGAGACCACGCCGCCGCCAACTGCGGCGACCGGGGCATCGCCACCTGCGGTGACAACGGGGATGCCGGCCGGGAGGTCGAGCTGGCTGGCGGCACGGCTCGTCAGCTGTCCGGCGATCGAACCGGACGGCACGATCGGTGGCAGCCACTCGACCGGGATACCGATGGTATCGAGGATATCCGGCTCCCATTCGCCCGTCTGGCCGTTGAGGAGACCGGTACTGACCGCGTTGCTGGGGTCGGTGGCGAACTCGCCGCAGAGGGCATGAACGATGGCATCGGCGGGGAGGGCTACTCGCCGGATATGCTCCCAGACCTGTGGCCGGTGCTGCTGGAACCAGGCGAGGGTGACGGCCATGTAGCCCGTCGCCAGGGGACCGCCAATCGTAGACGGCAGCGATGGCCCCAGAGTTTCCAGGACTTGGGGCAGCAACGCCGCGGCCCGACGGTCGGACCAGATGACGGCCGTATGGAGCGCGAGACCGTTGGCGTCGTACATCACGGTACCGTGCATCTGTCCGGTAACGGCGATTGCCTCGATCGTGCTGTTCGGGGTGAACCGTCTCGCCGCTGCCGTTGCCTGCGAGATACCGTCGAGCCAGTCCTCGAGGTGTTGCTCATCCTGGTCGGGGCGTGCCTGGATGGTCGGATAGGCGGCCTGTCCCCAGCCCAGGACCTCTCCGGTAGGGCCGACGATCAGGACCTTGACCGAGGACGTCCCCAGATCGATCGCCAGTACGGTCCCCGGCTCGATGCCCATTACAGGCTCACGATCCAGCAAAAGACGATCCAGATCAGCGCGGCATCAACAAGTGGCAGTCGCCAGTGGGCTTCTCGCGAACCACCAGTGGAGAACATGTCGATCCCGACGAGCGCCAGCGCACCGGCCGCACCCAGCAGGATGACGGCATTCTCGCTGTCACCGGGAATCCCGAACGCCACGATGAGGCTCGCAGCGACCAGCACGCCGAGCCAGCCGGCGAGGCGGTGACCGCGCGATGTCAATGGCGAGGTCACGGTCGGCGATAGCGCATCGGCTGCACGCAGGTGCCCGTCGCTGACCACGCCGATCAGGCCGATTGGCACCAGCAGGAGCAGGCCCCAGCTCCAGGCATCCAGCGCACTCCAGACCCAGGCCGGCACGACGATCAGGAGCGCGCCGGTGAGTGCCCAGGGTGACCGCTCGTCGATGTCCGTCGTCGCGATCAGGGTTGTGAGCGAGATCCCGATTGAGAACACCAGCGCGGTGCCCAGGGAAAACGTGAGGCAGAGAATCAAGGAGAAGGCGGTCACCACCGCCGCACCGATGAGCCCGGCTCGGCGGTCGGACTCGTCCAGGCCGCGATCCGACGCGGAGGCGAAGGCGAGGACACCTAAGGCGGCCAGGATGCCGATCGCGATCAGGCGTACCCAATCCGATGTCGAAGCCTCGACGTCCGGAGCCAGGGGGATCGACGCGATCAGGGTCACGCTGTACACCGCGAGTGCGATCTGCACCCGGCGCAGGGACAGTAGGCGTCGAATATGCAGGAATTGCCGGGCGACCTGCGCAGCGGAGTCGGTCATCGTCTGGAGTGGCCCCGTGGCGGTCCGGTACGAACGGTTCGATGCCCCCTCCAATTCCGGGAGGAGGTCAGGGACAGTATATCCGCGTCAGCGTTGGTCCCTGCTACCCCGGATGCTCGCCGGAGTCGCCGGTGGATGGTGGTGGAACGGCAGGAATGGTTGACGACCTCGCCGGGTGTGGCGGCAACACGTGCACATTCGGTTGGCTGAGGACAGCGTCGTCGAGTTCGTTCCAGGCGCCGCCGGTGGACACGGTCCAGACGCGGCTGGCGCCATGTCGCATCAGCATCGCCGCCGCCATCGGCGAACGAGCGGCGGCCGAAATCATCAGGACCGTTGGACTCTCGCCGACGACATCGGGCGCCAGGGACACCGGCACGCCCGCCCGCTGGAGCTGGCCGAGCAGTGGGCGCTTGCCGTTGCGGATCACGCGGGTAATGTGGCCGTAACCAGAGCGGTGGACCACTGGCAGGATATCCCCAAGGGTGTCCTCGGGCACGATCGCAACAACGGAATCCTGGAGCATTGGACACTCACGGGCGAAGAACCGGTCATTGTGTGCCACCGAGTCACGGTGTCGGATCGCGAGTGTATCACGCGGTGCCGGTGGCAATGCGTGAGGAGCGGCGCTTCCCCGCGCCAACCGCGATCCTGGGGTCAGGCAGTCAGGTAGAGCGTGGCGTAGGCGGCCAGCCAATGCTCCAGCATGTAGTCGCTGCCGGTGGCGGCATCGAGCGAGGCGGTTGCGTGCGTGTCCGCCATCGAGATGAGGCCAGGCTGGCGCGGATCGCCGTTGGGAAGCGATTGCGCAATCGCCACCATGCTCGCGGCCCGGCTGAGATTGAGACCCGCAAGGTGGGCGATCTGCCCATCGCTGGGATCGGACACCTCCACCGGCCTGAAGATTGGCTCGCCAGAAACCAGGCCGGGCAGGAAGCTACCGAGCCAGGTCGCGAACTCCGCCGTTGGCAGGAGATTCCCCATCAGTTCGGCTTCGGTGAGCCCGGCGGAAAGGAAGTCTGCCCCGGACGGCTCGTAGTGAACCGGGTAGTCGCGATCGGCGGCGTAGAACCGCATTGCCGTCTCGTTGATGGTGTCGAGCAGGGCCGGGTCGCCGCGTGACGCCAGCCAGCGGGCATGATCGAGCGACCGCAGGAGGCCGAAGGCGGTGTTCGGATGGGTACCGACCCGTTGCGGGTAGGTGAGCTTCGGCAACCACTCCAGGAACCGGGCGACGATGATGGTCGCCAGGGGACGCAGTTGCGCCGACCACCGGCGGGCATCCGGATCATCCCAGGTTTCCAGTTCGGCCTGTAGCGCAAGCAGCCATCCCCAACCATAGGGTCGCTCGAAACCCCGGTTCTTCGGATCCGTGAAGAATCGTTCCTCGACGGCCAGGAAGCGGGAAGCCAGCAGGTAGTCCAGAGTGTAGCGCGCGGTGCCCTGCGGTATTTCGGCGGGGATGCCGCGCAGGAGCCTGACCGAGAGCCAGAACATTTCGACGCAGGAGTGCCAGTCGAAACTGCCGTAGAACGTGGGGTGGAGGTTGCGATGGCCGGGTAGTGGACCGGGTCCGGACACCACCAGCCACGGCATGTGTGGATACTCTCGCTCGATGTTGGCGAGGGCAACGGTCACGTAGCCGTTTGCACGTGCGGCGAGCAATGCGCGCCTGCGCTCGACATCGTCTGGCATGGTGTGGGCTTCCTCCGGCGGACGGGGCAACGGCACCTGTGCCTACCGTATCAGAAATCGAGGATACGGCCCGCCAGCAGGAAGTAGATGATCAGGCCCGTACTGTCGACCAGGCTGCTGATGAATGGCGCCGATACAACGGCGGGGTCGACTTTCAGTTTGCTGAGCACAAGTGGCAACACGGCGCCGACCGTCGCCGCCCAGGTCGTGAGCGCCAGGACGGTGATTCCGACCACAAGCGCGATCGATTCCGTGCCGTCCGACGCAATCAACGCCCGGATGTACATGAGCGTGCCCATCACGGTCCCGAGCGCTAGCCCGGTGAGGGCTTCCTTGCCGACGATGCGGAGGATGTGACGAGGCCGCACTTCGTCCAGCGCCATCGCCCGGATGATGGTCGAGACGGTTTGCGAGCCAACATTGCCCCCGGTGCCGATCAGGATGGGCACGAATGCCGCCAGGATCGTATAGCGAGCCAGGGTACTGTCGAAGTGCTGCTGGATGGAGACGGTCATGAAGGACGCGAAAAAGAGCACCAGAAGCCAGACGATGCGTTTGCGGAAGAGCAACAGCGGAGACGCCCGCAGGTAGGGGATTTCCAACGGTTGCGAACCGCCGAGGCGCTCGATATCCTCCGTGGCTTCCTCTTCGAGGATATCGGCGACATCGTCGGCGGTGATGATCCCGACGAGGTGACCGGCATCGTCCACGACCGGGAGAGCGAGCAGGTCCCGTTCCATCAGGAGGCGGGCAGCCACTTCCTGGTCGGTGTCAGCCGTCACCGAGTAGAGCATGGGCGACATCAGGTCCTGCACCAGCGAGTCAGGAGGATTCAACACCAGGCTGTGCAGGGAGAGAACGCCGATCAGGGTCTCGTCCCGATCGACGACGTAGACATAATTGACCGTTTCGGCTTCTGCGGCAACCTGCCGGAGCGCGACGACCGTCTCGTCCGCCCGCAGGTCGGGAAACACGGCGACGAATGCCGGGGTCATGATGCCGCCGGCGCTGTCTGGCGGGTAGGCCATCAGCTCGCGGATTTCGGCCGCCTCGTCGGCGTCCATCGCGAACATGATCGTGCCGGCGATGTCCGGGTTGGAACTCTCGACCTCGGCGAAGATGTCGGTCGCGTCGTCGGGGTCGATTTCCTCCAGGATGTCCGCCGCCTGATCGGCGGTCATCCTGGTCAGGATGCGAGCGGCATCGCGGTCATCGAGCCGGGCAAGGAGCGAGGCGAGCGATTCGTCGCCGAGTACGGCAAAGAGAACGCTCAGTTCCGTGGGTTCGAGATGCTCGAGGAGGGCGAGTGCGTCGTCCTCGAGCATCCGGTCGGCGCACTGCCGTGCCAGGTCAGCGTCGCCAGACGCAATGGCTGACCGGATGACCTCGAGCAGCGATATCTCGCTGGAGTCGGGGAGAACTGCAGTCAGCAGGTCACGGTCCGCCATCACTGCTCCATGGTATCGCCAGTGCGCCGGAGTGGAGGACTAGACGTGATCGTGCCGGATGTGCTTTCGGGCGGTGCGAACCAGCGCGCGCACCCGGGATTCGTGTCGCCGCGCGCGCAGGTTGGATGTCGTCCGCGATTCCACTGCCGGTCCAACCTGGAGGACGGCCGGTGACGCGGAGCGCACGGGAACCTGGCGGACGATCGGCTGGTCGCCGGCGCGGTCGATGTAGAAGCGGCGCGGGTTCTGGGTGTGGGTCATGACACTGCCTCGTGGGTCGCGACCGAATCCGGGCAACGCTGCCTGGTTGGCTATTCGGCACTGCGACATGATTCCCCGGCAGACCGGGGCGGCGTGTCACGTCTGGACGCGTCTTCCGGTCAGCCCGGGAGGGCCAATATGGAGAAAGGGCAACTACTGCCAGCGTCCAAAAACGGAGATCCCTTCACGGATCACATGCGAGGAGTGTTGTCACTCGACTCGCGCACTGAACGAACGCCAACAGGCGTTCCGTTCAACACAATTTTACCGCTGGTCTCTGGAGCGGGTCAAGCACATTGCCTCACATGCACGGGCGGGGCACAATCGGCACGATATCGTCCCGTCGCGTGCGTTTTCGCTGGAGTCTCGCTCAATGCCACCACTCGAATCCGCTGTTTCCGTTGACACGCCGCGCTTTCCGCTGGCTGATTTGGAAGATTTTGCCACCAGTCTCCTGGCCGGGGCGGGTGTCCCAGAGGACCGGGCCCGGATGGCCGCCAACCACCTGCTGACCGCCGACCTGTGGGGCGTCGAATCGCACGGGGTGGCGCGCCTGGCGAGTTACGTGAACCGGCTCAAGGCCGGTCTCATCGATCCCTCCGCCGATGCCTCGGTCGAGCGGGAACTGGCGTCGACGCTGGCGCTCAATGGTAACAACGGGCTCGGATTGCTGATCGGTCCGGAGGCGATGAACCGGACGATCGCGAAGGCGCAGGAGTCGGGTATCTGCCTGACCACGGTGCGGCACAGCAACCACTTCGGCATCGCCGGGGCGTACGCCGCGATGGCTGCCCGGGCTGGACTCGGTGGCTGGGCGATGACGAATGCCGGCAAGTTGGTCGTACCGCTGAATGGCGCCGAGCCGATGCTGGGTACTAATCCGATGGGGTTCGCCGTGCCGACCGGTTCCGGCAATCCGCTGGTGGTCGACATCTCCACCTCGACTGTGGCATGGGGAAAGATCGAAATCGCTCGCCGGGCCGGGGTGCCGATCCCGTTGGGGTGGGCAGTGGATGGAGATGGCAACCCCACCACCGACCCGCATGCCGTGAAGGGGCTGACGGTACTTGGTGGAAGCTACGAGACGGGGGGACACAAGGGGTATGGTCTCTCGTTGATGGTGGAGACCTATTGTGGCCCCCTCGCGGGGAATGCCTGGGGATACAGGATCGCCCAGTCGACCTCGACCGGCGTCCAGCCAGGGATCGGGCACATGTTCATGGCGTGGCGGGTCGACGCCTTCCGCGATCCGGTGGAGTTCATGGCCGATATGGACCAGATGCTCGACGACCTCCGCTCGGCGATTCCAAACCCAAACACCCCCGGCGCCCGCGTCATCATCCCGGGCGACCCGGAGCACGAGGCCGAAGCCCGCAACCGCGAACTGGGTATCCCGGTACGGCAGCCGGTACTGGATGAACTCGCGGTTGCCGCGGCAATGGTGAACGTGCCGTTCCCGCTCTTCGCGTGACGCTGGCGAAGTGATACCGAATCCGGGTGGATATTTGAGTAGGCCCTGGTAGCGGCAGAGCTCGTCTCTGCCTGCGCTGGTCGGAGACAAGCTCCGCCATGTCCAGACCGATGGCCGAGTGATCACCTGATAAGGGAGGTCACGATGGGAAATACAGCCCGTTGCGGTGAGCTTGATCGTAGTTCGGTTGTGTGTAGGGACAGCCCAGGCGCGCAGCGCCGTGTGGCTGTCCTGTTTCCGCAATCAACGTCCCTGCAACACGCTGTTACCTAGCCGAGGGCCACGGCGCGTAGCGCGGTGTACCCTCACCCTCACTAGGTTCGAACGATGCCTGGTGGATGAGGGCCCGCGGCGCAACAACTCTCCTTCGTGGAACCCGAACATGGTTGTGCCGCCTTGGCCCTCGGCTTCCAACAGGCGCCGGGTAGACTGTTGGTAGCCGGCGCACGATCCGTTGACCCACTATCCAGGTACGGATTTGATGTCTCGTGCGGTCAGAGTGTCCACCAGCGCCGGTGCGCCGCCACGGCGTCGTCGAGGGCCTTTTGCGCATCGAGACCGATCTCGCGGCTTGCCGGCATGGATTCCGCGCGTGGTCCATACGGCTCTTCGACCGGGCCGATACCGTCGAGACCCTCGCACAATCCTTCCCCTATCGAAGCGGTGCAGTACGGCGCATAGATCTCGCTGTATCCGCCTTCTAGGGCGATCACCAGCCGGCCTTCACACAGTTCGTCGGCGAGATCGCGCATCCGGCGAGTCATTGACCGGTAGGCGGCGGTTGTCAGCGACATCCGGCCGAGGGGATCCATCACGCTCGCATCCTGGCCAGCGCTGACCACGATCAGGTCTGGCGCAAACTGCCGGATGGCCGGAATCACGAGGCGGTCGAACGCGGCGAGATAGGTCGCGTTCCCGGCGCCGGCGGGCAGCGGGATGTTGATGGTGGTTCCTTCGCCCGCCTCTTCGCCGGTCTGGTCCAGCGCACCCCATCCGACCGGAAACAGATTGTCCTGATGCAGTGATATGAAGAGCACCGACGGGTCTGCAAAAAAAGCGTCCTGGGTGCCGTTCCCGTGGTGAACGTCCCAGTCGACGATGGCGACGCGTCCCGCGCCGTGCCGCCGCTGGGCGTGGCGAGCCGCAATCGCGACGTTGGCATACACGCAGAAACCCATCCCACGGTCCGACATTGCGTGGTGTCCGGGTGGCCGGACCAGTGCCAGCGCATGGTGGACCGTGCCTCGCATGACGGCGTCCACGGCGGCCACCACGCCACCGGTGGAGAGGCGGGCGACGGGTTCGCCGTTCTTGCCCATTGGCGCCCCATTGCCGGTATCTCCGCCATGACTGGCGCTGATGTCCTTCACTCGGTTGATGTAGTCGGGGGTGTGGTAGAGACCGAGGGTGCCGTCGCCGATCATTTCGGGCTCGATGGTCAGCATCACGTCCGAGAGGTGGAAGTAGTCGAGCAGCTGCTTCGCGCGGCTGGCGATGGCCGGGCTGCTGACGTGGGGCACCGGTTCGGCGTAGGGGTACGGTTCCTTGTATCCGATCAACATGAGCCCGGAATTGTGCGAGAGATAGCGATGGCTGAAAACCAGCCCGACCCGTCGATTGCGGCGTGACACCATACCCGGCAACCTCCCAAACAGGCTCAATCGGAACGAGGGTCGCCCGGTATGCGTCCCCGGTCAGCGCGGGATGCCTGGCCATCAACCAATGGAGAAGGCGATGGTCAGTGCGACGGCTTGCTGCGATCGTCGTCGTTCCGGACGACCCATGAAGGATAACGGCATCGGGCGCCTCCAGGTGGAAGCGCCCGATGTCGAATGTCGATTTTGGAGGAAACGGCGCACCTTACCAGTGGACTGCCAGTGCCATACCGTCCATGACGCCCCACATCGAATCCAGCGACGACCAGTGCCACCAGGTGAGACTGCCGCTGCCAGGATCGGACACGTAAACGCCCGAATCATCGTATCCATAGATGACGACCACATGCATGTACGGGGTCAACTGGTAACGAGTTCCGTCGGCGGTGTACTCGTTGAAGGTACCGGCTTCGCCACGGGCGCCGATCCAGATCAGGGTGGGTCGCCCGAGGTCGATCTGGGCAATCAGGTCCGAGCGGTCACCGTAGAACACGTCACCCTGGAATCCGTACTGCTGGAGCGCGGAGGCCAGCGGTTCGGCGTAGATGCCGTAATCCGTGGTGCCTCCCCAGGAGCCGTCGATATAGCCGCGATATCCCCAATGCGGATTGTCGTTCAGTGGGATGATCGCTTCGAAATCGTACTCCGAAACCCAGTCGCCGAGCATGCCGGTGGCGATGGCAAGCGCCGAGTATTCGCAGCTCAGGTGGCGCTGCTGCTGGTAGGCGATCGCGCCCGGGATGATGACCGCGCCACTTCCGGATGCAGAATCTGACGACGAACTGCTGCTGTTGCCCGGAACCGAACCCGACATCGTCACGAGCCTGGTGGCGCCGCTGCATCCGCCGTCTGCGGTGATCCAGATCGACTGGCCACTCAGGTATTGCCCGTTGATACTGACTGCCGCCCAGCCCTTGGCTCCGGCGTAGCCTCCGCTGGTATCGATCACCAGCCAGGCGATGCCCGAATCGTTGGCGGTTCCGGAATCGCTGCTGATGATGGCGCCACTTGCGTCATCCGACACGACCAGCGAGATGCTCGCCCCGGCGAGTGAAGATCCTCCATCGATACTGACATCGACCACGCAACCGATACCCGGTTCCACAGTGGCGAACTCTGTCCAAACGGTCGCTGATGTCTGCGCCGCGGCAGTGGGTACCAACGTGGCGCTACCTGCCATCAGGGTGATCAGCGCCAGCGCCAGCGATGCAAATTTGCGGGGCATTCGCAACTCCGTTCCCTCTTCCCCTCAAGCAACCCGCGCTCCACGGGCAGTGCCCGTACGCGCGTTCGACAAGGCTCCAGCCAAGCCTTGCCCGTCGGGCGTGACCGCGCAGGGTTACGCCCGCACTCCGTGGACTCTAGCAGAACGTGTCCGGTGATGCCAACGATCGTACATGCGCCGGGAATGACCTGGCCCTTTGGGAGGGCCTCCTGAAAGTATCGGGTTCAGGACGCCAGCGGACCTGAAAGGATGCTGGGTTTTTCCTCGATGTCGTCTCCGAAGTAGTGCCGTCTGGCCTGGTCATTGGCCACCAACCCGGCTGGTCCGAGCGCATAAATCGCGGAAAAGCCGCCTGCCAAGGGATCGGCCGCCCGGCTCCGGGCGATGCCCTCGCGGATGGTGTCGATCTCGGGCCCGGTCTCGGTCGCGGTGCGCTCGTTCCAGTGGGCGTGCTGGCGAAGGACTTCGAAATCGCGCGCCTTGCCGGTGTGAAACTGGTCTGGCACGTCGTTCCATGCCGCACCGTCGAGCAGGAGATCGCGCAGGGCGTGAACGTCACGGAATACGAGCGACAGGCCGTGGCCCTGGCTCGGGTCGTTCCGCCCGGAGGCATCGCCAATCAAGACGGTGTTCGGATTCGAGGGGATCGTCGCTACCTGGGTTGAGTTCGGGAAGAAGGCCGCCGGGCCTGTGACGCAGTATCGGGAGTCCGTTGTCTTTTCCGGCATCGCTGAGCGGAAGGCGTCCACGATCCCGGCGCCTGGATCTGGCGAGCGCTGAATGTCGAGCGCGCGTTCCGGGCTGCACACCAGGTACACCCGTGCCAGGTCGTCGCCGGTCGGTGAGGCGAACGCGAACCCGCCTTCGAAGAACGCCTGGTGAATGCGGTCCTCCGGGAGTCCGAGGCTCTCTGCCAATACACCGCCAAGCATGTGGTGCATTGGGTCCGCCTGCAGCGAACCGCCGAGCCAGCGTCGTGTGGCGCTGTGCTCTCCGTCCGCCCCCACGAGCAGTCGCGGTGACAGCAAGGTGTCCCCTGCGGGGGAGGTGACCGAAACTGACAGGTTGCCGGCGAGTCGTTGCAGGGTTGATAGGGCGGGCCGATGCACAACAACACCCACGGTTTCCGCCTCGCGCAGCAGGGCGTCCTGCATTGCGACATGCCCCACGCCAAGACCATTCGGCGCGTCCGGGAA
>CAZSUN010000013.1:19649-60265 GCA_964610045.1 uncultured Sphaerobacteraceae bacterium | reverse complement strand
GACGGCGGTCGCCGTCACCTGCGCATTGCCGACCACCCCGTTGACACACTGCGCCGGGTTGATGGTGATCGTCGGGTTGCTCGTGGTCGTGCAGTTCACGGCCGTCGTGGGGACGACAAGGGTCGCGACGTTACCGGCGAAGGTCCAGCCGTTTGCGGTCGTCACGTTGGGCGGCCAGGCGTACCCATTCTGGAGCGTCAGCGTGACCGTCCAGTTGCGGTTCACGTTGCCTGGCTGCGGCGTCGCTGGGTTCACCGAGACCGTGTAGCCATTGCCGACGGCGGTCGCCGTCACCTGCGCATTGCCGACCACCCCGTTGACACACTGCGCCAGGTTGGTGGTGATCGTCGGGTTGCTTGTCGGCGTACAGGTGCCCGGACTGAAGAATCCGGTACCTGGTGGCACACGATAGAAGATGGTCGCGGGATTGCCGTCTGTCCCCTGAGTCCATCCTGATGGCAAGGAACTGGTCCAGACATTAGCGCCAGCCTTGATGGTGCCCGTGATGGTAACGAATCCACCGGCGGTTGGTGGTCCGCTCTGTGTGTACTCAATCGCCAGGATATCTGGATTGTTCGGATTCGGCGCCTGGATGTAGACATTGGCCGGTCGGTTCACCGTACCTGGAACGGTTGCCCCGTTCACACAGGCGAAGTCAGTCCAGGTTGGGATGGGAGGAGTGACCGTGCTGGAGACTGCCCAAACGGCGTCGATGTCGGCGCCTGCAACGTTCCGGCCATCCTGGCAGCCGTTGTAGTTCACATTGGGAGTGCCAAGGTCGGCGATCTGGACATAGGAGAACTCCTCGCCCAGGCTAGCGACACCATCGATATCGAAGTACTGAACGTTGGCGTTCGATCCGGCGGCCAGCGTTCCAACCACGATCCAGGAGCCGGGGAGCCCAGTCTTGCTGATCGAAATCGTGGATGGTTCGGCGGCAGCACCACGTTCGAGGATCAGCAGGTCGCCGCCGGCTGCATTGTTCCCGGTAATCCCATTCGGCACCAATTTATTGTCGATGAACTCGACAACCATGACGCCGCGCCAACCGAGTGACGGGGCGGTGGCGTCGGGGACTCCCGTGTTGGCGAGGTGCTGGGCGTCCGGAGCTCCAAGTGCGCCCGACCATGTGTTGCCGTTTGTGTTGACCGGACAGGTGCCCGGGAATCCATTCCGTGGGGGACTATCTGATGGGGTACCCGGAGATATCGTGACGCAAACCGAGTCGGCGTATGGGCCGTTTGCTGTTGACGCAGTCGAACAGCCGCTGTATGCCCCTGGATTTGGGATAGCGAACGGCTGGATGTCCATCAAGCCCAGCATGGCCGGGGCGAATTCGACAACGACCGAGGCCGTGAAGTCAGGGGCGTTGTCGGCGGTTGCCGTCGCGGTGTTGAGGACGAACCCGGCGTCGATGTCGTCCTGGGTGACCGTGTAGGTCGCAGTACAGGTCAGCGACGCACCCGGTTCGAGCGTCGCGGGAAGGGCAGGATCGCACTCCAGCGCGCTGATGCCGGCGAGATCGTCCACGATCTCGATGTTGGTGACTGGCACCTCACCGTCGTTGGTCACTGTGAAGGTGAAGGTAATGACGAACTCAGGCAGGGCGACGGTCGAGGACGGATCGTCCTTCGGCTCACCCTCGTCGGTGGCCTCGCCGTCCGTCGACTCGTCAACGACATCAGGGCCAACCAGCTCGCCACCGGTGGAGTCGACCGGCTCGACACCGGCAGCCGCCTGCGCGTCGGCGATGATCTGGGAGACGATCGAGAAATCTGGCGTCTCGCTCTCGGCAAAGGCAGGAACGCCATCGACCGTCAGGCCGGTGGCTTCCTTGGTCAGCGAAATGGAGCCACACTCGGCGGCAGGATCGACCGCGGCATCGTCGGCCGGAGCGGCGTCATCGGTGCCATCCTCGCTGGCCACATCGTCGCCGGTCGCTTCGCCGTCAGTTTCGTCAACGACGATCGGGGCGCAGGGATCGACCGGCGCGACATCGGACACGAGGGGATCGGTGCCGGCGGCGACTTCATCGCCGTCATTGACGCCGTCGCCATCGGTGTCGGGATTCTGAGGATCGGTCCCGAGCTCGGCTTCCTGCTCGTCGGTCAGGCCATCGCCGTCGGAGTCGACCGGCGCGGTCGCGTCGTCGCAGGCATCACCGATGCCGTCGGCGTCGGCGTCCTCCTGACCGGGGTTGTTGATGTCCGGGCAGTTGTCCGCCCCGTTGGCCACGCCATCGGCGTCGCGGTCGGTGCCGACATCGAGCCGGGAGATCGCCTTTTCGGGATCGCGATTCACGCTGTCGACGCGATTGCCATCGGCATCCGCCGCAACCGCCTTGCCGGTCTTGACCAGGGTCGTCCCGAGGTCGTCACCCGTGATCGTGTAGGTCGCAACACAGGTGACCGACTGGCCAGCGTCGAGCGACAGGCCCGCGTACGCGACCGGGGACTCGTTGACGGTGAACCGGTCGTAGGCGCAGTCGAACGGGGTGAGCGCGGTGAAGGGCTCAACGTCGATCGTGACGTTGCTGGCATCGCCATCACCGTAGTTCACCACCGTGAACGCGTAGGTGATGGTGTCGCCAGCCGAGGCGCTGGCAAACGCGTTCGCCGAAACCGAGGACCCGTCGGGATTGATCGCCCGCAGGGTGACCTCGAGTTTCGGCGTTCCGGTGCTGGCCGGAGCTTCTTCGTTGTTCGCGTCACGATTCGACTGCTGGTTCTGGTCTGATCGCGGCGCGGTGGTCGGAACGGCCGTAGGCTGCGGTGCAGTCGTCGGAACAGCTGTTGGCTGCGGGACGACCGTTGGCGCCGTGGTTGGTTGCGGAGCGGTTGTCGGCTCCGGGACCACTGTCGGCTCGGCGGACGTTTCCCCGGTACCGGTGTTCTCAACGTTGGTTGAGTCGTCCGTGGCCGCCGAGGCTGCATTCAGCGTCATGAACGGTGAAAAGAGATTCACGACCAGGAGAAAGATTCCAAGCCGGTGAACCCAGACAGACCGATTTCGCGTTTTCCTGGTTTCCACTAACCACCCCTTGCGACATCCGGCGGGAACACCATCCGGAAACCTGACATCCCGCCGGTCCACGACCGACCCGACCCCTGAACCGGTGAATGGCAGCAGCCCTGTTTCCATCGACAGGACGACCGCCACACTGTGAAACAAACAACCCCACGATCGACTCGCGGGTGAGGTTTGGAGGCTTTCATTCCAGGCAGAACGGGCTAGCCGCGATGACTGGAACATGAAATATACCTGCCAGGACCCATACCCATCGAGTCTAGGACTTAAGTCATGGGCGTGTCAATCATCTGATGAGTATTGCTATCGTAATTGACCATGACTAGCCCTTTTGAGTCAGTCCCAGTTGTGCACTCCACGATTTCGTCAACTCACGTCCATCCTGCCGGTGGCCTCCTCTCGTTCGTCGTGTTGGCGATCGAGATTCGGCACGGTCTCGTGAACGAACCGGCGCCCAGTGGCGCTCTGGTTGCTGAGTCTGTAGGAGGCCTCATTGTGGGACGTTCGAACGCGGCAGGTGCGCAAGTGACTTGTTGTTGCGTACGACTCCGAACAGATGCCTCACTGTCTGCCGCCTGAAACGCAACCTCACCCTGCCACTCCGCCGGACCCGATGGGGCGGACGCCTGAAACACTCGGATTACGCATCTTCGTCAGCGTCAGGTCTTGTCAAAGCGATATATCGCGATATAATTGCGACGACGTGCGGTGTCGTGAGGCTGGACAAACATCCATCGCTCTCTCGTCATTCCGGTTTCCGGCGCGAGGTGTATTCGGTGCCTGTCGGTCGTCCCGGCTCGTTCCCCAGGTACACGGTCCGTGCAACGCAGCCAGTCGGTCCAGACGGGACGGGGTGGCGGTACACTGCCGGGCAACCGAACAGCCAACACCACTGACGCGAGTAACCGCCTCCAGAGGGGTC
This sequence comes from uncultured Sphaerobacteraceae bacterium, assembly GCA_964610045.1. Classification (GTDB taxonomy): domain Bacteria; phylum Chloroflexota; class Chloroflexia; order Thermomicrobiales; family UBA6265; genus JACCYX01. The sequence goes on along the minus strand of CAZSUN010000013.1, from coordinate 56,316 downwards.
CCAGTTCATGCCACAGACTCGACGACTTGCCCGGTTCCTCGGTCCATACCGGATGTGGGCGATCCTCGCGCCAATCATGATGGCGATCGAAGTGATGATGGATTTGCTTCAGCCGCGCCTGGTGGAGCAGATCATTGACGAAGGCATTGCCAAGAGCGACGGCGATGCCGTCATCCGGACCAGCCTGATCATGCTTGGGGTCGCACTGATCGGCCTGATTGGCGGCGTCCTCTGCGGCGTGTTCGCCATTCGAGCGTCTCAGGGGTTCGGGGCCGATCTCCGTGGCAATCTCTTCCACAAGGTCCAGTCGCTGTCGTTCGCCAATCTCGACCGCCTCGAAACCGGCAGCCTCATCACCCGCCTCACCAACGACGTCACCCAACTGATCGATATGGTCGCGATGATGCTCAGGATCATGATCCGGGCGCCGCTCCTGCTGGTCGGGAGCCTGATCCTGGCGACCATCACCAGCCCGCAACTTTCCCTCCTGTTCGTCATCCTCATTCCATTGATTGCGCTCACGATCGGCATCGTGATGCGGATCGCCTATCCACTCTTCCGCCTGGTGCAGCAAAAACTCGACCATCTCAACACCGTGATGCAGGAGAACCTGGCCGGGGTGCGCGTGGTCAGGGTCTTCGCGCGCGGACCCTATGAGAAGGAACGCTTCCACCAGGCAAACGCCGACCTGCGGGACACCACCCTGTCGGTGGTGCGCTACATGGTCATGGTGATGCCGTTGCTGATGTTCTTCGTCAACGCCGGGATCGTGGCTGCCCTTTGGTGGGGGGGCCGGATGATCGATGCCGGCGACCTCGAAGTTGGCCAACTGGTCGCGTTTTCCAACTACATGCTGCAATGTCTCTTCGGGATCATGTTCCTGTCGATGCTGGTGATGCGATTCGCGCGGGCCGAGGCATCCGCCGGGCGCGTCAACGAGGTGCTCGACAGCGAGCCGATCGTGATCCAACCGCCGATCCCGATCGAGCGCGCTCGCCGCCGCGGCCGGATCGAGTTCGACCGCGTCTCCTTCTCGTACAACGATGAAAGCGAACCGGTGTTGCGCGATATCTCGTTTGTCGCCGAGCCAGGCGAGGAAATCGCGATCCTCGGGGCAACAGGATCCGGCAAGTCATCGCTCGTGAATCTCGTCCCACGCTTCTACGACGTGACATCGGGCAGCGTCTCGATCGACGGCATCGATGTCCGCGAGTACGACGAGGAAACACTGCGCTCCCTGGTCGCCATGGCGCTTCAGGAGTCGATCCTGTTTTCGGGCACCGTTCGCGACAACATCCGGTATGGCCGGCCAGACGCCACCGATGAGGAGGTTGAGAACGCGGCCCGGATGGCCCAGGCCTGGGACTTCATCAGCGCTCTCCCGGAGGGGCTGGATGCCGCAATCGGCCAGCGCGGGGTCAACCTGTCGGGTGGCCAGAAGCAACGGCTGGCGATCGCCCGGGCACTCACGATGGATGCGCCCATCCTGATCCTCGACGACAGCACGAGTGCGGTCGATGTGGCGACCGAGGCCCGGATCCAGCAGGCGCTGGGAACCGTCCGTCAAACCCGCCTGATCGTGGCGCAACGGGTCAGCGCCGTGCTCAACGCCGACCGCATCCTGATCCTGGACGCCGGTGGGCTTGTGGCCGAAGGCACCCATCGCGAGTTGCTTGCCACCTCCCCGGTCTACCGGGATATCTACAACTCCCAAATGGAAAGCGAAGGTGAGTTCGATGGCGCAGCCTAGAGGAGGTGGCCCCGCCGCTCACCTGATGGGTGAAAAGGTGCGTCCCCGCAATACCCGCGTCACCCTGATGCGGCTTTGGGCATATCTGCGTCGCCAGCAGGCCAGGCTCACGATCGCCGCGATCCTCGTCGTCATGGGCACGATCGTGACGGTCATCGCACCCTACCTGATGGGCCGCGCGATCGATGACTACATCATTCCCGGCGACATGAGCGGGTTGACCCGGATCGTCCTCATCCTGTTGGGCCTGTACGGTGTCCAGTCGCTCCTGCAGTGGGCCTCGGGCTGGATCATGGTCAACATCGCCCAGCAGACGGTCATGACCCTGCGCGACGACCTGTTCACCCACCTGCAAGCCATGCCGATCCGGTTCTTCGACCAGCGCCCACACGGCGACACGATGAGCCGCCTCACCAACGATGTGGAAAACATCAACCAGGTCCTGTCGGAAAGCCTCAACCAGATCGTCTCCGGGGTGCTGACGATCATCGGGGTCATCACCCTGATGCTCATCCTCAACCCGATCCTCGCGGCGGTCTCGATCGGGACCACCCTGATCCTGACGTTCGGCGTGAACCGCTTCATCGGCAGCCGCACCCGTGAGGGGTTCAGGGGCCAGCAAAAACATCTGGGCAGCCTCAACGGCATCATCGAGGAGACCATCACCGGCCAGCGGGTGGTGATCGCCTACAACCAGCAACAGCGCGTGATGGACGACTTTGCGGCAACGAACGCCGAACTCCGGGCGGCATCGACCAGCGCCCAGACCTTCGCCGGGGTGGTGGGACCGATGATGAACTTCATCGGCAACCTGAGTCTCGCCGCCGTGGCCGGAGCCGGCGGCTGGATGGTGGTGAACGGGACTGCAACCGTCGGCACGATTGCAGCCTTCGTAAGCTACACCCGGCAGCTTGGGCGGCCCATCAACGAAATCGCCAACCTCTACAACCAGATACAGTCCGCCATCGCCGGCGCGGAGCGGGTGTTCGAAATTCTCGACGAAACGCCCGAGGTTGACGCGATTGGCGCCCGGCCGGTCGTCCTTCGCGGCGATGTTGCGTTCAACAACGTATCGTTTTCATACGACGGCGTGAGCCCGGTCCTCAAGCATGTCACCGCCCACGCGGCGCCGGGCGAACTGGTGGCCCTGGTCGGACCGACCGGTGCCGGCAAGACGACCATCATCAACCTGCTGACCCGCTTCTACGAGATCGACCAGGGAGAGGTCCTGCTCGACGGTCATGAAATCCGATCATTCGAGAAGGCGGACCTGCGGCAGCAACTCGGCGTCGTGCTCCAGGATACCTTCCTCTTTGCCGGGACCGTGCGTGAGAACATCCGCTACGGCAAGCTCGACGCCACGGATGAGGAGATCGAAGCGGCTGCCCGCCTCGCCAACGCAGACCGCTTCATCCGTCGCCTGCCCCACGGCTACGATACCGAACTCACCGAGCGGGGGAGCAATCTGAGCCAGGGTCAGCGTCAGCTCCTGGCGATCGCCCGTGCCGCCATCTCGGATCCCGCGATCCTGATCCTGGATGAAGCCACGAGCAGCGTCGATACCCGCACCGAGAAGCACATCCAGGAAGCCTTCGTCCGCCTAATGGCGGGCCGCACCAGCTTCGTGATCGCCCACCGGCTGAGCACGATCCGATCGGCCGACCAGATCCTCGTCATCAATCACGGCGAGATCGTGGAACGCGGCACACACCAGGAGTTGATCGAAGCCCAGGGCTTCTACGAACGACTCCACAACAGCCAGTTCCGGGGCGATGCCGAACTCGCCCGCCAGGAGGAGGAAGCACAAATCGCGGAACAGACGGTGCTCGCCATCGCCCGCGAAACGGCTTAAGGACGGGTACGCAGCAATCAGCTGGTGCCTGCCTGCCAGGGAGGGAACCAGACAGCACGATCGGTCGTTTCCTGAATGGGTGGCAGCGGGTGGTTTTGTTGTGCCTGTCTGGCGGCCCGGTGAATCCCGGTCCGCCACGCGTGGAAATCTGCCTCCACCCCGCGACAGGCTCGGCGTTTCACGCTAGTATGGGAGATATGGTTTTGGGGCATGCAGGCCAGAACGGGTTGTCTTCGATCCGGTTCGACGGTGCGCTGCGGCTCCACACCCGGGACCAGGACCGTCATTCGAATGCACAAGGAGCATTGTGTCATGACCCTGAAATCGGCTTCGATGGATCGTCGCGCCTTTACGATGGCAGCAGGTGCGGCGGCGATCGCCGCGGGTACCGTGGGCAAGGTGTCCGCCCAGGAAGCATCACCGGCGGCCGGTGACGCTGGAATGGGGTTGCCCCCGCTGCCGGAGGGAGCCACGGTCGTCGCAACCGGTCTCTACAACCCGAAGTACATCGCCTTCGGCGACGACGGCACCATGTATGTGACCGAAATCGGTGTTGGGGGCGATGAAGTGTTGACCCTCGCTCCGGGGGAAGAGGCATCAGCGTCTCCGGTTGCCGAGCCGGTCGTCGATGAAGAGGCGACTCCAGCCGCGGATGCCGCGCCGCCCTCCACCCGGGGCTATACCGGCCAGATCAGCGCGATCGCCCCGGACGGCACGCAGTCGGTGGCTGTCAGCGGTCTCGCCTCCTACAGCGACGGCGTCGGTCCGACCGGTATTGCCGTTCAGGACGGGATTGTCTACTTCTCCATTGGCGGGGCGGCGGTTGGTGTGGGCATCGAGCCCCTGATCGGTGAGAACGGCGTCCACAGCTTCGATCCGGCCACGGGTGAAGTCGTCCAGATCGCCGAGTTCAACACCTACGAGGCCGAGAACAACCCGGACGGCACCGATGTCAACCCGAATCTGTACGCGCTTTCAGTGGGCGACAGCGACGGCCGCCTGACAGTCAACGACGCCGGCGGCAACACGGTCTACTCGGTGGATCCAGCCACGGGCGCGTTCCAGGTTCGGGTGGTCTTCCCCACCCTCGACCAGATCGTCCCGGATGCCGGCTTCGAACCGCGGCAGGTTGTACCGACGGGCGGCGCTTTCAAGGGCACGACCTATCACACGGCGTTCCTCAGCGAGTTCTGGCCCGCCGACGCCCCGTCGGTGGTCACCGTCGCTGGCGACGGCGCCTTCGCCACCTGGGCGAGTGTCACCACCGGGCGGTCGTTCGTCACCGGGCTCGCGGTCGGCCCCGACGGGTTCGTGTACCTCAGCCAGCTCTTCGATGATCCGGAAGGCGCCCCCGTCGGCACGATCTTCCGCGTGCTGGCGGATGGCACGGTTGAGCCGGTCGTCGAAGGGCTCGTGATGCCGCACGGCATCGCCTTCGATGGCGATGGCAATCTGTACGTCACAATTTACATCCTGATGTCCGGACCAGGCATGCCCGCCGGACAGGTCGTGAAGTTCGACGGTATCGCCGCGCCGGCGTAACACCGGCTCGACGACTCCGAACACGCGACGCGGTCCGGCGATATCGCCGGACCGCGTCGTTGTTTCGCGCCGATGGAACCAAAGGTGGCAAACCGGAGTTGTTCATCATGACCACTTGCGGCGCACGGCGGTTTGGTTGGATCACGCCCAGCGCACGAGGACGATGTTGACCAGCACAAGGCTCCTGCCGGGGAATGACCGAACGCCTATGCAGACACCGATCGAACCCGTACCGTTTCCGGTACGCGGCGAAACATCCGCGAGCAGCTTTCCCTCACCATCGCCAGCCGACGAGATCGATGAGCGGCTGATCCGGGCCGCCCAGCGCGGGGACATGGATGCCTTCAACCAGCTCGTCGTCCGCCACGAATCGGCGGTGTTCAGCGTCTGCCTCCGGCTGCTGCGGGACGGAGCCCAGGCGGAAGACGCCGCCCAGGACACGTTCATCCGCGCCTGGAGCGCGATCGAGTCGTTCCGCGGCGGGCTCGTCCGGCCATGGCTGCTGCGCATCGCCACCAACCGCGCCTACGACATCCTGCGGTCACGGTCGCGCCGGCCCACCTGGTCGCTCGATGCCGAGCCGTTCGAGATCGAGCCGGAGTGGACATCGCAGGCGTCCGACGAAGCGCCCGAAAACTTCGCGACCCGCTCGGAGCTTGCAGAGGTCCTCGAGCGCGCCCTTGCCGGCCTCCCCGAGGACCAGCGCGTCGCGATCCTGCTATCGGACGTGCAGGGTTATGGGTACGACGACATCGCGAGCATGACCGGCGTCGCGATCGGCACCGTGAAGTCCAGGATCAGCCGGGGACGATCAGCCCTCCGCACCATCCTTCGCGATTCCACCCAGCATCGGGAACTTTTCGAGCGGTTTGTCCGTCTTTCTCAACAGGAGGGTGACGCGGGCTGAAGCGTCCGCCCGACACCTGAGGACAACCGCATGTATCGTCAATGACCGGTATACCCGGTCGCCGAGGCACCACAACGATCATGAATTTCCCGAACACCGTCGCCCGAACCACCATATCCAGACTGGAGGGGTGACCATGACGACGTACCAGCCCATCGAATCCCAGGATCTCAGCGACTACCTCGACCGGGAACTTGACCCGGCTCGCCGGGCCGAGGTCGAGACTGCCCTCGCTGCCGATCCCGCCCTCCGCGCCGAGCTGGCCGAGTTGCAGGCAATCACCCGGATCCTGGGTGACATGCCGGTCTACACCCCGCGACGGTCATTCACGCTGGGTGAGGAGTTCCGCAAACCCGGCCCGGTGGCAGGCGCGCCCACCCCAATCACGGACGCCCCAAGCAGGGTCGTCCGCCTGCTGCCGCTGGTGCGCCAGTTGAGCGTGGCTGCCGCCCTCATCTTCATGGTGGTGGCCGGCGCCCTCTTCTTCGAACTGAATGGCGGAAGCGACGGCGTAACCAATTCCGGCGACCATGCGTCTCAGGCAACAGAGGATGCCGCATCGGACGATGTCCTGACGGAGCGCGGTGAATCCGCCTCCGCGGGCGACACGCCACTGGACGACCTGTCCAACCTCCAGGCCAGCGATGGCAATGGAACTGGCCAGGAATCCGCTGACGATCACACGACCTGGGTATGGGTCGCAGTTGGCACAGGCGTGGTGGCGGTGGCGCTCGGTGGCGTGTGGTACGGGATGTCGCAGGCCGGTCGACAGGCAGGCGACGACCGCTCCCACGCCTGATCCAGGCACTCCCCCTCGCCAGGACATCGCTCGCGCAGGCAGCCTCGACCGTACCCCTGCCCCCATGTCGCATCGTCGCGACAGGAGATTGACACATGCGAACACGAACCTGGCGGCTGGCCGCAGCCCTGCTGGCAATCTTCACCCTCAGCCTGTCGCTGACGCTTCCCTCGTTGGCAAGTGCCCAGGCGACACCCGGCATGACTACGGAGGTGCCGGCGACGATAACCGTCAACGGCACCGGAACGGTCAGGATCGATCCCGATACAGCCCAGATCGAGCTGGGAGTGATGGCCAACGACGAGTCGCTGGAGGTGGCTCAAACCGCGGTCAGTGAGGGTCTCGCGGCGGTCGTCTCCGCCCTGACCGACGCCGGAGTCCTGGCCGAGGATGTCACGACCTCCTCCTACAACGTCTACCCGGTTGCTGAATACGACAATGACGGCAACTATGTTGGTGTTTCCCGCTACGAAGTGTCGTCTGGCCTGACGGTGATCGTGCGCGATATCGAGTCGGTCGGGACGATCCTCGACCTGGCGGTGAGCGCCGGGGCGAACAACGTCTGGGGCATCAGCTTCTACGTCGAAGACCCCTCCGAGGCTGCCGCCCAGGCGCGGACGATGGCCGTGGACGACGCGCGCACCAGGGCCGATCAGCTGGCGACCGCATCCGGTTCGGTCATCACCCGGGTCCTTTCGATCTACGAGACATCGTCCCCCGGCGCGACCCCCGTGGAGTACTACGAGAGTGCCGCCATGGGCGGTGCGGCGATGGACCAGGCGGCAGCGCCGGTGCCGGTGAGTCCCGGCCAGGCAGAAATCGTGGTCACGGTTCAGGTCGTGTACGAGATCGAGCCAGCGAACGGATAGCACCCGTCACCATTCATGGGTAAACAGGAACGGCGGGCTGTCGACAGCCCGCCGTTTCTCGTTCCTGTTCCTGCACGGCCCCAAGGGCCGATCGACCCCGGAAACCCATGGTCCGTAGGTGCCGATCGGCCCAAGCGTTGGCGAGGGTCAGCCGGCTCGACTGGCGATGCTGGGTGTCATGGGTGGACAGACCCCGGACATCGCCAATGCTCGGCAGCACACGTCCACCCCTTGGAATACCAGGCCGAAGCCTCGTTGCTGGGGCCGGACCAATGACAACGTGGCTACCCGAAGCGCTGGTCGACGATCTCGACGAAACGGTCGATATCGGCCCGGATCACGTTGAGGCTGCCTTCCCAGAATTCCCGGGACTGGACATCGAACCCGAACTCGCGGGCGAGGGTGGCGGCATCCGCTCTCCCGGTCGAGGCGAGCAGGTCGTCGTAGCGGGCGCGGAATCCGTCCGGATCGTCCAGGTACGTCGCGTAGAGCCCGAGACCGAACAGCAGACCGAACATGTACGGGTAATTGTAGAAGGCCTCCGTCGACGAGTAGTAGTGGCCCTTGGCCGCCCACATGTACGAGTGCAGAGCATCCGGGTCGAGTCCATCCCCGTAGGTCTGGCGCTGGGCATCGAGCATGATCTCGCTGAACTCCTCCGACGAGAGCGCGCGGCTGGGACGCCGCTCCATGACCGCCTGCTCGAACAGGAAGCGGCTGGTGATATCGACGATGACCTGGGCGGAATCCTGAAGGGAGCCCTCGAGGATCGAAAACGCTTCGTCGGCGGTTCCGCTCGAAATCGCCGCCTTGCGCAGGATCGTCTCGCAGAAGGTGCTGGCAGTTTCAGCGAGCGTCATTGGCGTGGACATCCGCTGCACGATCGGCGTCTCGGCCTGGCACAGGTTGTGGTAGGCGTGACCGAGTTCATGGGCGAGGGTGCTGACGCCATCGAAGGCCGGGGTGAAATTCAGGAGCACCCGGCTTTCCTCGACGCCGGCCGGCATGCAGAAGGCGCCGCCGACCTTGCCTGGACGGGGTGCAACATCGATCCAGCGCTCATGCACCGACCGTTCGGCGAGGTCACGCAGTCGCCCGGAGTACGTGCCGAACTGCTCGCAGACAAACGCCATCGCCTCCTCCCACGGCCACTCGCGCTCGGACGCGGAGAGCGGCGCGAAGAGGTCGTACCAGGCCAGGGCGGGTATCCCGAGCGCTTTCGCCTTGGCCCGGAAATAACGCCGGAAATCGGGGAAGGCATCACGAGCCGCTCCCATCATCGCGTCGAGGGTGATACGGTCGATATGGTTCTGGTGCAGCGCCTCGTCGAGCGGAGACTCCCATTGCCGGCGTTCGGCGAGGTTGGTGTGTTCGCCCTTGATCCCGTTGAGCGCCGCCGCGATCGGCGTTTCCCATTGCTTCCAGGCGTCGAGCTCGGCTTCCCACGCCCGGCGACGGACATCGCGATCCGCGTGCATCGCCAGGTTTCGAATCTCCGTCATCGGCAGCGATTCGGTCTCGCCATCGGCATTCGCGAACGACACCATGATCTGCGAGGTGACATCGTCGTACAGTTGCGTCCAGGCGTGGCCGCCGGAGAGACCGAGATCGGCGGCGAGCGATTCCTCGGCAGCCGTCATCTGGTGTTTCGCGTCGATCGCCGCCGTCCTCACCACGAACGCATTGGTCTGGGCTACCTGGGAACTGGCGATCAGGTCCTCGACATCGAGCGAACCGATCCAGGCGGTAAACCGGGTCGAGACCTTGGACAACTGAGCAACCTGGATGCGAACCTCGCTCATGCGAGCCTGGGCCAACTGATCGCGGGAGTCGACCGACGTGTGTCCCGAGAGGTAGGCCATCAACCGGAACGCGGCGAACAGGGTGGTATCGAATTCGGCCTGGATGGCCTCAAAGGCCGTCACGGGATCCTGACCACCGGACTCCGCCGTGTCCAGAAGCGCTTCCAGCCGGGAGGTGCCAGTGGTCAGCAACGACACTGCTTCCAGATACTCCGGTGAATCGATCGCCGGGTAGATCGTCGTCAGATCCCAGGTTGGAAGCAACTTTTCGGCAACAACGTCACTCATGCGGTGAACTCCTGTACGTGATGGGGTATTCCGGAACGATTGGCCCGACGATGCAACGAGGGTGTCAGGTTGCCGATGACGCGAACGTGACGTTGGCGGCATTCTCCTCGGCATAGCGAAGATCCCATTCCGTGGTGAACAGGAGAACCGGACGCCCATCGCGGTCCTCGGCCCGCATCCGGCCACGGCCGTTGCCGATGGCGGAGATTTCCGCGTCATCACCGCTCACCCACCGGGCCGATGAATAGGCGAGCGGATCCATGATGGTCTCGACACTGTATTCGGATTCGAGCCGGAACCGGACGACATCGAACTGGAGTGCCCCGACCGCCGCCATGATCGGCTCGCGGCTCCCTGTCGACACCGGGTAGAAGAGCTGGATCGCGCCTTCTTCCTCGATTTGAGACAGCCCTTTCAGGAACTGCTTGTACCGGTCGGCGCGGGCATGGCGCAGCAGCGCGAAATGCTCCGGCTGGAAGCGCGGCAGGTCCGGGAACACGCCGAGATCACCATCGCTGATGGTGTCGCCAATCGTGAAGGTGCCGGGATTGATGAGGCCGACCACGTCCCCGGCCCACGCTTCATCCACCACTTCGCGATCCTGGCCGAAGAGCCGCATCGGCCGGGCGAGCCGGACCTTGCGTTTCGTGCGAGCGTGCCAGGCATCCATGTCCCGCTCGAACTTGCCGGAAACGATGCGGACATACGCGACCCGGTCACGATGACGCGGGTCCATGTTGGCCTGGATCTTGAAGACAAACCCGGAAAATCGCGGGTCCTCCGGTTGCAGGATTTCCCGGTCGGTCGACCGTGATTTTGGCGCCGGCGCATGCTCGATGAACCGCTCCAGGAACAGTTGCACGCCGAAATTGGTCAACGCTGAGCCGAAGCAGACAGGCGTCAGGATTCCGGCATGGACCTCGTCGAGATCGAAGGCGGTGCCGGCCATGTCCAGGAGTTCCATATCCTCGCGCAGCTGGTTGGCAAACGTGGAGCCGATCCTGGCATCGAGGACGGGGTCGTGCAGCCCGGTCATCTGGACCGGCACCGGTCGTGCGCCGTGGGTTGTGCGCTCAAACAAATGCACCGTGCCGCTTACCCGGTCGTACACCCCACGGAAGTCAGGTCCATCGCCGATGGGCCAGTTCACGGGGTATGTCTTCATGCCGAGAGTGCGCTCGATCTCGTCCATCAGGTCGAGCGGGTGCTGGGCCGGGCGGTCGATCTTGTTGATGAAGGTGAAGATCGGCGTGTGCTGGCTCCGGCAGACCTCGAACAACTTCAGTGTCTGCGGCTCGATGCCACGGGCGCCATCCAGCACCATCACCGCGCTGTCGACGGCGGTCAGGGTCCGGTAGGTGTCTTCCGAGAAATCCTGGTGGCCGGGGGTGTCGAGCAGATTGAGCTGGTACCCGCCATACGGAAACGCGAGCACCGTCGAGGTGATCGAAATCCCGCGCTGCTGCTCCATCTCCATCCAGTCGGAGGCGGCGTGGCGCTGTGTCTTGCGAGCACTGACCGATCCAGCCAACTGCACCGCGCCGCCGTACAGCAGCAGCTTCTCGGTCAGCGTGGTTTTCCCGGCGTCCGGATGGGAAATGATGGCGAAGGTGCGGCGGCGGGCTACCTCGCTGGCGAGGGATTCGTCCGTATCGGGTTGTGGCAACTCAAGAATCGTGGGATCGATTTCGAGCGTCTGGATATCGGTCATTGGGGAGGGATCCGTCGCGAAAGGGCAAGGGCGAACGCAACGCGAAGGGGTCGCGTGTCGCAAGGTCGTGGAGCAACTGGCTGTGGCAGCTAATGACCACGCTCGTCGAGGGGATACTGATGACGAGCTACGGGTTTAAGGTAGAGGAGACTTTCGTTCATACCGACCTTCAGGATACGGGTGATCTCATATTTGGTTTGGCGAACAGTATCGCGGTAGATACCGCCAGTCCGGAACTGGCCTACTCGCATGTCGCGCACGGTCTTCGAAATGATCTCGTAGGTCAGGCGATCGCAACTGTTGCACGTGTAGTACTGGTTCCGCTCGTCAGTCGGACCGATGAACCCTCGCTGGACATAGACGGTATCGGCACTGCCACACCACGGACAAACCCGCTGGCGCTGACTTGCATCTCCGGCATCGGTTCTCTCGTCATGTGTGGCCACCGGCTGGTTCTGGCCCTGGCGTTGCACCGGCATCCTGCTCCGTTCCGTCATCACCCGGGATGACCGACCTCGCGTCGCGCAAGTGCCTACCATGGTACATCAGGCCACCAGCAGCAGTGACCAGGCTGGCGCAACTTGCATCCAGTCCAGCCATCAACGACCCCATCAGACAGGTCTGCACACCCATCGCGATGGATCGTCCATCCAGGCCGGCACCTAGCGGGCCAGTTGCCTAATATACCCCCATAGGGTATATTAGGCCAAACGAACGGTCGATACTCACGTTGGAATGCCATGTCCACCACTCACTCCGGAACATCCACAATCTACGACTTCGCCGTCGATGGCATGACCTGTGCGTCCTGCGTACGGCGTGTGGAAACGGCACTCGAGCATATCGAAGGCGTGCGCGAGGTCTCGGTGAACCTGGCCACCGAGCGGGCGAAGGTCGTGACCGCTCACGATACGGTCCCGCCGGAGATCATTGCGGCGGCGGTGGAGCGTGCCGGCTATCACCCGGGCACAATCACCCCGGCAACTCCGGCGCCGCTTCCAGAGAGCAGGACGTCCGAGCCCGGTGAAGCGGTATTCGACATCGACGGCATGACCTGCGCGTCCTGCGTGCGGCGCGTTGAATCCGCGCTCGAACAGGCGCCGGGCGTAACGAGCGCCAGTGTCAACCTGGCGACCGAACGCGCCACGGTGAGCTTCGATCCCGCTGTTGTCTCGGTCGCCGATCTGGCGACTGCCGTTTCCAACGCCGGGTACACGGCACGCCTTGTTGCATCCATGGCGTCCAGGTCTCTTGCTACGGCAAGCGTGTCGGATGCAGAGCGGGAAGACATCGCCCGGCGAGCTCGCCGTGACGCCGAAATCGCGGACCTCAAACGCAAATCGCTGGTCAGCCTCGGCATCGGCGCAGCCATGATGCTGGCAATGTTCCTGCCGCTGCCGATCAGCGAGCAGACCCTGGCGCCATTCCTGCTGATTGCCGCGACCCTGGTCCAGTTCTGGGCGGGCCGGGTGTTCTACGTGCAGGCGTGGAATGCCGCGAAGCATCGATCGACCAACATGAACACGCTGGTCGCGGTCGGGACCTCGGTCGCCTACGGCTATAGCGCCTTCGTCACGCTCTGGCCGCATCTCGCCGTCCGATGGGATCTTCCTTACAACCTGTACTACGAATCGGCGGTCTTCATCATCGCCCTGATCCTGATGGGACGTTGGCTCGAAGCGCGGGCCAAGGCGCACACCGGGGATGCGATCCGGGCACTGATGGGTCTCCAATCGAAGACTGCCCGCGTCCTCCGCGATGGTCTCGAGCAGGACATCCCGGTCGAATCGGTGGTGGTGGGCGACATGGTGCGCGTCCGGCCCGGTGAGAAGGTGCCGGTCGATGGGGTCATCACCGAGGGCAACTCGGCGCTGGATGAGAGCATGCTGACCGGCGAAAGCCTGCCAGTTGACAAGCGCGCCGGCGACGATGTCATCGGCGCAACCCTCAACACCACCGGTTCGTTCGTGTTCCGGGCCACCCGCGTTGGCAAGGACACCGCCCTCGCCCAGATCGTGCGCCTGGTCGAGGATGCCCAGGGATCGAAAGCGCCAATCCAGCGCCTGGCCGACCGGATTTCGGGCGTCTTCGTGCCGGCGATCCTGGTGATTGCCGCCCTCACGTTCGGCATTTGGCTCGCATTCGGACCGGACCCGGTCCTTTCGTATGCGATCACCGCCACGGTATCCGTACTGATCATCGCCTGCCCGTGCGCGCTTGGGTTGGCGGCTCCGACCGCGATCATGGTCGGTACCGGCAAGGCCGCCGAACTCGGCATCCTGATCGGCAACGGTGAAGCGCTGGAAACCGCCCGCAAGGTCAACACCATCGTGCTGGACAAGACCGGGACGATCACGCGCGGGGCGCCTTCCGTGGTGGCCGTGGTTGCAGCCGGTGGATTCTCCGAGGAGGAGTTGCTGGCAACCGCCGCCGCCGCCGAGCGTGCGTCGGAACACCCGCTGGGGCGGGCGATCGTGTCTGCCGCCGAAGCGCGATCCCTGACGCTGCCTGAAGTGGCCGCGTTCAATACAGTCACCGGGAAGGGACTGACTGCCTTCGTCGGAGGCAAGCCGGTCGGGATCGGCAATCCGTCGCTGATGGCCCTGCTGCGAACCAGCATCGACCCGGTGGCGGAGGAGGCGAAGGTGCACGCGGCGACTGGCGCGACTCCGGTGTACGTCGCCATCGGCGGCACCCTCGCCGGGATGATCGCCATCGCCGATACCCTGAAGCCGGAATCCGCCGAGGCGGTTGGCCAGATGAAGGCGCTGGGATTCGAGGTCTGGATGCTGACTGGCGACAACGCCGCAACCGCGGCCGCGATCGCGCGGTCGGTTGGCATCGACAAGGTACTACCAGAGGTGTTGCCGGGCGAGAAGGCGGAGAAGATTCGCGATCTTCAGGCGCAGGGCAGGATCGTGGCCATGGTGGGCGACGGCATCAACGATGCCCCGGCCCTGGCCCAGGCGGACCTCGGGATCGCGATCGGTTCCGGCACCGATGTCGCCATGGCCGCCTCGGACATCACGCTGATCGGGCAGGATCTGCGCTCGATCGTGACGGCAATCGATCTGTCGCGCCGGACCGTCAACACCATCCGGCAGGGGCTGTTCTGGGCGTTCGCCTACAACATCGCGCTGATCCCGGTCGCGATGGGAGTCCTGTACCCAGCCTGGGGCATCCTGCTGACACCGATCCTGGCGGCAGCGGCGATGGCGATGAGCAGCGTCAGCGTGGTTTCCAACGCGCTGCGATTGCGCAACTACCGGCGGCCTGCGTCAGTGGAAGCCATTCTCCATCCGCCGATGGCAGAGCGTGTCCGCGAGTGGGGCTACCTCGTCGCCATTGCCATCCTCGCGATCGCGCTGGGCGCCGGCGCCCTCTGGTTGGGTGAACGAACCGGCATGGGGGTTTCCGATTCGCATGGGCACGAGTTGCAGCTGGTGGTATCGAGCGACGACGGGAGCGAGAGTCCGGTGGACGATCCCGTGAATCCGCACGACCACACCGACCCGGAATCGGGCAATTAACGATAGAATGCTGGTGCATCATGCAACCGGCAGAGCGGGGTTCGCCAATGGGGGCGGATTCCATGCCAACGGAAAGGACCACACATGACCACTGCAACGAATGAACACGTGACCCTGCTGGCGCCAGCCATCTCCTGCGGCCATTGCGTCGCCAAGGTACAGAACGTCGTCTCCGGCATCGCCGGCGTCGAGCGCGTGCAGGCCTCGGTCGAAACCAAGTTCGTCGATGTCGACTTCGACCCGGCGGTGACGTCGGTCGAGGCGATCAGCGCAGCCCTGGCGAGTGCGGGGTACCCGGCCCACCAGTAATTACTCCGGAACGATCGACGCGGCGGCATCCATCCAGATGTCGCCGCGTTGTGTTTTCCGGGCACAACCCCGCACCATTGGGCGTCCGCCAGTGACCCCGACCGCGTATCATGTCGGTAGCGACAAGCGCGAATCCAGGAGGCCTCCAGCCGTGCCGAAACCCGCCGAATCTGCCCCGACGGCAGTGCCAGTCGACCTTCTCGAAGGTGAATCCAGGCAAGCCCTGGTGGACTCGGTCCTTCAGGACCGGAACCTGATCGTGGCGTCCAACCGCGGCCCGGTGTCGTTCACGCGCCAGAAGGACGGGAGCTTTACGTCCCGGCAGGGAAGCGGCGGCCTGGTGACGGCGGTCAGCGCCGTATTGCAGGGGCACAAGGCGATCTGGATCGCGGCGGCGATGGGGGAAGGCGACCGCCAGCGAGCGCGAGAAGCGGAAGCCGCCGGTGAAACCCTGATTTCACCCCAGGGCGACGACTCGCGATTCCGGCTCCGGTTCGTCGTGCCAACTCCCGACGCCTACCACCAGTATTACAACGTCATCAGCAATCCGCTCCTGTGGTTCCTGCAGCACTACCTGTGGGACACGCCACGGGCCCCCGATATCACGCATCAGGTGTGGGCTGCCTGGCGCGAAGGCTACATGGAGGTAAACCGGCAATTCGCCGACGAGATCATCGTGGCCTGCGAACAGTTCGAGCAGGAACCGATCATCATGCTCCAGGATTACCAGCTGTACCTCGTCAGCCGGCTGATCCGGGAGAAGCGTCCGAATGCGATCATCCAGCACTTCATCCACATCCCATGGCCGGACCCCGACTACTGGCGGCTCCTGCCAGCGGAAATGCGCCAGGGCATCTGCGAAGGGCTGCTCGGGTGCGACATCGTCGGGTTCCAGATTCCGGCCCACGCCCGCAGTTTCATGTACACCTGCGAGGCCTATGTCCCCGGCTGCACGATCGACTACGCCAGCAAGAGCGTGTCCTGGCGAGGACGCACCATCCAGGTTCGCAGCTATCCAATTTCGATCGATGCCGAGGCGGTACGCAAAACGGCATACAGCCAGGAAGCCCGCGCCTACGAGCGGTACCTGCCAACCCACTGGAACGAGTACACCATCCTGCGGGTGGACAGGGCAGAACCGAGCAAGAACATCATCCGCGGGTTCCACGCGTTCGACCGATTCCTCGAAGCGCATCCGGAGTTCCAGAACCGCGTCAATTTCATCGCGGTCACCCAGCCGTCTCGGATGGATGTGGCCGAGTACCGGAATTACCTCGACGACATGAGCGCGACCGTCGGCAGGATCAACGCGAAGTACGCGAACGTCGAAACCGGCTGGCAGCCGGTCCAGATCATCATGGGCGAGAGCTATCCGCGTGTGCTCGCGGCGATGAAATGGTACGACGTGCTGCTGGTGAACTCGATCATCGACGGCATGAACCTGGTCGCCAAGGAAGGCGCGCTCATCAACGAGCGAAGCGGGGTAATCATCCTCTCGGAAGGCGCGGGGGCGGCAGACCAGTTGGGCGAGCACACCCTGATGGTCTCGCCAGCCGATATTGAGGGCACCGCCGAGGCGATCTACCAGGCGCTGACGATGCCAATCCAGGAGCGCCAGCGCCGGGCGCAGCGGCTGCGGCGTTCGGTCGAGCAGGACGATGTGTCGACCTGGTTCCGGAACCAGGTGGTCGATATCGCGAATTGCGCGCTGCTGGAAACGGACGCGTGCGCCGAAGGCGGCTCCCAGGTGGCGTAGCCCACCCGGACAGTGTCCGGAAAGGCATTCCCTACCGGTGACGATTCCGGAGACGATGCAACACGTCTACCGGGGCGGCGCCATGGGCGGTGAGCCAGGCGTCGAGATCCAGCAGGCGCTGGCCGCGTTCGCGCAGGTCGTCCGGCCCGGTCAAGCCATCCTCCATCCTGCCCAGCCAGTGGGCGAAGCTTCCCGCCTCGCGAAACAGGAGCAGGACCGGGATGGCCGACAGTTCTTCGGGCGAGAGCGTCCAGTTGTCGAAATACCCGGCCGCAAACGTCTCCATCCGGTCCAGGTGCGGCGCAAACGCCCCACGATCGGTGCCGAAGGAGACCAGGCCGATCGCGAAGTCCATCGCGACATGGCCCGAGCCCGCAAACTCGAAATCGATCACGCCGGTGACTTCCCCGTCGTGCACAAGGACATTGGGCGGGAAGAAATCGAGGTGAATGACCTGGGTTGGCCAACCGGCTGTCGCGGCCTCCAGTTGCCGTTCCGCCCGCCGCAGGATTGCACCGATCTCACTCGCGAGCGGGCGATCGACATCGAGCCCGCGCGCGATCCGGGCATCGCTGACGTCAAGGTGCGGGTACGCCTCCGGCACCGGCAGTCCAGGCGGCAGTTCGATACGCGCCAGGGCCCGATCGAGGACCGCGAGGGCGCGTCCCGCCCGCACCGTCAATGCCAGGTCGCCGCGCCAGCCCGGCTCTCCGGGGATGCGCCGGGTCAGGACCAGGTGTTCGCCAGCACTTCCACGGACAATCGACTCACCCATTGCATCCGGCACGGAAGCGGGAACGGCGAACGGCAGGTTCGCCTGCGCCAACGACCGCAGCAACGCCTGCTCGAACCCAAGTCGCGATGCCGCATCGGCATTGAGGTACCGCTTCAGGACGTAGGACTCGCCGCCGACGCTCACGAGCCAGGATTGATTGTTGGTCCCAGTCGTCAGCTGCTCGGGTTGGATTGGCGGGCGCAGTCCCCAATGGGTCTCCAGGACGCGTTCGATGGTATCCATCATCGGCGCTACCGCCAGATCGTGTCGGATGTGCGCGAAATGGGTTGCGGACGGGCGGGCCGTCCTGCAAGAGCCGCGAGGTCGAGGTCGGTGCCGATTCCAGGCGTTTCCGGCAGCACGAACGCGCCGGCCTCGAAGCGGACAGGGTTGGTACACAGGGAGTCGCGCAGGGGACGCTCGTCTTCCATCTGCTCGAGCACCAGGAAGTTCGGGATGGCCGCAGCCAGGTGCATCGAAGCCAGGGTACAGATCGGGCCACCCGGATTGTGGGGCGCGATCGGGATCACGTTCATGTCCGCCAGCGCGGCGATGCGCTTGGCCTCGGTCAAGCCGCCACAATGCATGACATCGGGCTGGGCGACGTGGCACCCACCTTCCTGCAGCACTTCGCGGTACTCCCAGCGGGAGACGAGCCGCTCGCCGGTCGCGATCGGCACCGGCAGGGTCTGCCGCAGCCGCACCATCGCGGCAGGGTTCTCGAACGGGATCGGTTCCTCGAACCAGGCGGGCCGGTACGGCGCGAACGCCCGGGCAGCGATCTCCGCGGTCCGTGGTGACAGGCGTTCCCCGCATTCGACGTAGATTTCGGTGGTGGGGCCGGCCCCCTCACGGGCTGCCGCCATCAGCTCCGTGGCGTGGGCGATCGCTCCTGCCTCATCGTCGTGCAGGGCGACCGGATCGAACGCCGTCCACTTGAAGCCCGTGAAGCCACGATTGACGGCTTCACGGGCGCCGTCGAAGGCATCCTGCGGTGTTTTCGCCCCGGCCAGCCAGTGACTCGCATACACGGGCAGGCGGGTCCGGTACGGTCCGCCAAGGAGGCGGGCGACCGGGACACCAAGCCGTTTGCCTTCGATGTCCCAGAGAGCGATATCGAGGGCGCCGATGGCGGTCATCAGCACATGGTCGCCACGCCATCGCCAGGCGTGGTAGAGGGCATGCCAGTGCCGCTCGACCCCGGCGGGATCCTGATCCACCAGGTTCGCTCCAAGCTCGTGGATGGCGGCCTCAACAGCCGGGATCGAGCCATGGAGCGACCCTTCACCCCAGCCGTGTAAGCCTTCGTCGGTCGATACCTTCACGAAGAGCCAGTTGCACCACTCGACCCAGTGCGTGAATGTCTCTACCTGGGTAATGCGCATGCGATCTCCCGCCGCGATTTTCACCGGAATGGTGGAGGGATACCTGCGCCTGCGGGAGGGATGGCCTCCCCGCTGTCGGCGGCTTCACGAGCGCCTGGATCCCGGACACGACAAACCCGCCGCACACGAGGACTCCACCCCTTGCGGGGTGGTCCGCCTCGGGCGTTACGCCCACCGATCTCTTCTTCCTGAAGGAAACGTTGGCACATTTGTACCGTGCCCAAACATGGGTGACAAGATTAGGAAATTCTTCACAAACATTCGGCGAATCAACCGCAATTCCGCTGGAAATCAGATGCTCGATTATCGCGATATCGCGATGAAGGATAGTTCAAGCCCTGGTTGCTCCAGGAAACCTGGCCGGAATCCGGGGGAACCGGGTCGAGTGGTGGTCCAAAGGTTGCGCATCCCTTTCGCGAATATCCCACCTCTGCTACCGTGTACGCGTTCGTCGTCGTTGGCGCACGGTGGCGCAGATGCCCGCCAGCAGGTGGTGCGCGGCCCGCGTGCCGGTCAGGAATGGAAATCGTCATGCGAGTCAACCACGTCCGCAAGCGCCTCGAAGCCGGTGAACCGTCGATCGGCACCTGGCTCTCCCTGCCCTCGCCCGAGGCGGCCGAGTTCATCAGCAAGGTCGGGTTCGACTGGCTCGTGATCGATGCCGAGCACAATCCGGTGGATATCAGGACCCTGGCCCAGATGTTCGCAGCCATGACCGCCTCCGGAACCGCCCCCATGGTCCGAATTCCGTGGAATACCCCCGAGAACTTCAAGCGCGTGCTCGATGCGGGGGCGTGGGGCGTCGTCGTGCCGATGGTCAACAGCCGCGCTGAGGCCGAGCAGGCGGTCAGGGCGACACGCTACTACCCGGACGGCAACCGGAGCGTCGGGGGTGGCCGCCACAGCCTCAGCTGGGACTCTTCCGGCGCCGAGTACTTCCGGGCCGCCAACGATCAGGTCCTGCTGGTGCTGCAAATCGAGCACATCGACGGCGTGAACAACGCCGACGAAATCCTGAGCACACCCGGGGTCGACGCCTGCTTCATCGGCCCGAACGACCTGGCGGCCTCAATGGGACTCGGACTCGGTGTGCCGCTGGAGAGCGACAACCCGCAGTTGGTGGAGGCGATCATGCACATCCGGGATGCCTGCATCCGGAATGGGGTCGCCACCGGCATTCACACCTCCGGCTCGGCCGGGGTGAACATGCGGATCGAACAGGGCTTCCAGTTCTGCGCGATGGCCAGCGAACTCCGCTACATGGTTGGGTACCTGAAGGAAGATCTCGGCAACATCAACTGGACTGCCTCCCCCAGGGGCGAAGTGGTCGACATGGAGCAGGTCGAAGCCGGCACCACCGTTCGCTACTAGCGGCCCGACACCCGTTCGCACCAGCGGAAATACGCCGGCGGTCTGGGGTGAAACATCGCCCTCGACCGCCGGTGTGTTCGTACAGGATGCATGAACCTGCATGGAAGGTGCATTCCGGCCCGTGGCACAATCGCGCAGTCGATTTGGGCGGGGCGGAACCCGCTACTCCCGGATGCCTCCATGCTTGCGAACCTTCCCGCACTCCGGTTCATTGCGCTGTCTTTCGGCTTCCTCCTGCTGGTCAGCGCCGGGTTGTGCCTGCGCGCACCCACCGCTGGCGCGGCCGTCACCTCCGTCACCCTTGAAGGCGCCGTGACCGATACGAGCGGTGCCGCCATCCAGGGCGCCCTCGTCACCGATGGGACGGTCTCCGTGGTCACCGGTGCGGATGGTCTCTACTCGGTCACGCTGGACGGTGATGCGGATACCCTGCTCGTTCGCGCCGCTGGCTATGCCGACTGGCGCGAGCCAATCGACCATTCGACCTCGTCGCGGCTCGACGTATCGTTGGATCCACAATCGATTCGCGCCCTCTACCTCAATCCGCAATACACGGATACCCAGGCCGAGGTCGACCGTCTCATCGACGTGATCGACACCACCAACGCCAACGCGGTCGTCATCGATATCAAGGAAGAATGGATCTGGTACGACACCAACGTCGGGTTCTTCCGGGAAGCCGGCTCGGTCAACCCAATCATGGACCTGTCAGCCCTGCTCCGGCAGTTCGAAGATCACGGCATCTACACCATCGCCCGGCTCGTGTTGTTCAAGGACAGCATCGTCGCGGAAGCGTTTCCTGCCCTCGCCATCAAGGACATCAACACCGGCCAACCCTGGCGCGACCAGAACGGCGTCGCCTGGGTGAATCCCATGAACGAGGCGCTTTGGCAACCCAACATCGACCTCGCGGTCGAGGCAGCCACTCTCGGATTCGACGAGATCCAGTACGACTACGTGCGATTCCCGACCGACGGCGACCTGTCAACCATGGATTTCGGCACGGAATTGACCCAATCCGCCCGCCAGGATGCAATTGAGGGATTCCTCGCCGCGTCCCACGCCGCGCTCCTGCCAACTGGCGCCCGCCAGTCCGCCGACATCTTCGGCTATACCCTGGTGGTGGACGATGACATGGGAATCGGTCAGAACGTGGTCAACCTGTCTGGGCTCGTCGACTACTTGAGCCCGATGCTCTACCCGTCGCACTACGCGAACCACCAGTTCGGACTGGCGGGTCACCCGAACGAGTACCCGTACGACACCGTCGCGATCACGCTGGACGATGGCATCGCCCAATTGAGCGGCAACGCGAGGATCTTCCGGCCGTGGCTCCAGGACTTCGGCTATCCAGGCATGCGCGACTACACCGCGCTGGACGTACGGGAGCAAATCCGTGCCGCGGACGAGTACGGCACCTCGGGCTGGATGCTCTGGGATCCGGCGCAACTCTGGCGGACGGACCGGCTCGATCCAGCCGGGTCATCGGGTCCGGCGACCGATCACCGGGTCGCCATCATCCTGCCAACGGGCGAGACGCGCCGGTGTGCGCCCGGTCAGGCAGAATCGCCGGCAATTCCCCAGGCATAGAGCTGGAGGGCAAGCGACCGTATCTCGTCGCGGTCCTGCAGGACGGCAAGCCAGCGGGAAGGAATGGCGTCCTCACCGTAGATCGCCCCGGCGATGGCGCCGGCAACCGCACCGGTGGTGTCCGAGTCATCGCCCAGGCTGACGGCCGTCACGATCGCCTCTTCAGCGGTATCGGTTGAGAGCACGCTCCAGAAGGCCGCGCCGAGGGTATCGAGCACATATCCACCAGAGCGAACATCGGCACGGGACAGGGCAGGAGCACCCGCAATTGCCGCCACGACGCGTGGCTCCGGGATACCGTCGATCGCGGCCGCGATCAACTCGTCCGGTTCACCACCTCGTACCAGGTGAGCGATCGCATTGGTCAGCGCGACGGCGCCCCAGGTGGCGCGCGGATCGGCGTGCGTCATCCGGGAGGTCTCGATCGCGGCGAGTTCGCGCGCCTGCCGGTCGTGCGGGTACCGGAGCGCGACCGGGGCACAGCGCATCACCGTTCCGTTGCCGGCAACCCCGTCTGCCGACCGGGCCTGGAGCCGCTCTCCCGCCTCCTGCCAGGGGATGCCACCCGCCATCAGCGACAGGGCATTGGCGGTCGCAATCCCGATGTCCTTTGGGCCAGCGCGGTACCAGGCGACGAAGTTCGCGGCGACATGGTCGAAGCCGAACCCCTCCGCCGACCCGGCGCGGGCAATCGCCAACGCCATGTGGGTGTCATCGGTGTATTCACCGGGATCGAGCCCGTGCGGCCCACCACCAGTGATCTCGCGGACGCCGTCCGGAAATGCCCAATCGAGGTCGTTCCGGGTCCTGAATTCCACGGCGCCGCCCAAGGCGTCCGCGCAAGCGAGTCCGAGCATGGCGCCAGCGGCGCGTGACTCCGGTGCGCTCACGAGTGCGCTCCTGGCAGCAGGTCGGCCGTGGCTCCGGCAAGGGCGGCGATGGCTGCATCGCTGGCGCCCACAGCCTTGGCGCGTTGCGCGAGGACGTCGAGGTCGGGCACGTACGCAACAAGGGCTACCAACGGACTGGTTGCCCGAATGGTGATCTGTGTAACTCCAGGCCAGACGACGGCCGACTGGCCGGCTCCCACGTCATGCCCGCCGATGCTTGTCGAACCGGCTACGACCGTGACCACGGTTGGGCTGCCGGAATCGCCCACATCGATCGCGCCGCCGGTCGGCAGCGCCACCCGTTCCAGGGCAAAGTACCGGCAGGCCGCCAGCAAATGACGCTCGCCGGTCACCTGCCGCAGGCGGACCGGGGCAATCAGCTCCGGCAGGATTCCCAGCCGTGAAGCGGCGAATCCCTGATCGAGGTGCATGGCGCGCGGGTTGCCCTCGGCATCGACCCGCCCCCAGTCATCGAGGCGGAAGGTGACATCCGAAGGCTGCTGGATTTCGTAGACCAGCACCCCGGCGCCGAGCGCATGGATGGTGCCCGCTGGAATCAGCACCGTCGTCGCGATCTGGGCAGGCACCGTCCGCATCAGGGCCGCAGACGAGCCGTCCAGACGGGACGCGGCATCGCTGAACCGCTCGAGACCGGTACCCGGCTGCACCCCAAGATAGAGGTTGGCGCCAGGATCGGCACCCAGCACATGCCAGGCCTCGGTCTTGCCGAGCCGGTCGAGCGGAACGGCCAGGGCATCGTCCGGATGGACCTGGATCGAGAGATTTTCGGACGCGTCGATCAGCTTGGCCAGAAGTGGAAAGACGGCCCGACCGCTGACTGCCGCCAGACCGCGCGAACCCAGAGCTGCATCGGGGTCAACGGCCACCACCTCACCCAGCGTCATTCCGGCGAATGCGCCGGCAGTGATCCTGGCCTCATTGGCCGTCAGCAAGGCTTCCCCGATCCGCTCATCGTCGGGAAGGGTGATCCCAATCGACTCCAGATGCCGCCCTCCCCACGGCTTTACGTCAAGACGCGGCGAAACAATCGACACCTGTTCCGTCACCACACATCCACCTTCGCTGCATCGAGCCTTCAGTGAATCATCGTATCATCTGCGAACCGAATCGACGCGGCCCGACATTGCCCGGCCGCCGCCTGGGAGCATCGCAACATGATCGAATCGCCCTTGTCTGCCTCGTTGCCGGACCGTTCGGGCCGGAACTTCTGGGCGGTGATCCCGGCTGGCGGATCGGGCACGCGCCTGTGGCCGCTCAGCCGCTCGACCAGGCCCAAATTCCTGCTCTCGCTGTTGGGGAACCGATCGTTGCTGCAGCAGACGTTTGATCGCCTTGCACTGGTCACCGACCCGGACCGCATCCTCGTCATCTGCGGTCCGGCCCACGCCGCGGCAATCGCCCGCCAGCTCCCCGAACTGCCGTCGACGAACATCATCGTCGAGCCATCGCCAAACGGGACCCTGCCGGCCATCGCACTGGCCGCCGCTCTGATCGCCCGAGACCATCCAGGCGCGAAGATGGGGAGTTTCGCAGCCGATCATGATGTCGCCGAACCGGATCAGTTCGTCAGCGCCGTCCAGACCGCCATCGCCGCCGCCAGCAACGACGCCCTGGTCACAATCGGTCTGACCCCCACCCGCCCCGAGACAGGATTCGGCTACATCGAGCGTACCGACGAGGTGGTCACCCGCACGCCGGCCGGGATTGCATACAGGGCGGCGGGATTCGTGGAGAAACCGGATCTGGCGCGGGCCGAAGCCTACCTCGCCGATGGCCGGCATTTCTGGAATGCCGCCATGTTCACCTGGCGGGTAGACACCTTCATGGGCGAACTGAAGCGGCTCCAGCCCGATGTCCACGCCGGGGTCGTCAGGATCGCCGAGGCGTGGGACTCAGCCGCCAGCGAACGCGTCACCGCCGAGGTCTGGCACAGCCTGCCCGATGTCACGGTCGATCACGGCATCATGGAGCACGCGAAGAAGGTCGTGGTCGTGCCGGCGGAAATGGGATGGTCGGATGTCGGCGACTGGAACGGGCTTGGCGAGCTGATCGAGCAGGATGCCCTTGGCAACTCGGTCCGGGGAGAGCTCCTGCAAATCCAGACCACTAACAGCGTGATCTGGTCGGAAACCGGGCGCATGGTCGCCATGATCGGGCTCGACAACATCATCGTGGTCGACACGCCCGATGCGCTGTTGGTGATCGACCGGGAGAAATCCCAGGAGGTTCGCAAGGTCGTGGACCTGCTGAAAGCGGGGATGCACCGCGACCTGAGTTGAGATGACCCCGCATCGTCTCGCCGGTGTCCATGCCACATCCCAGCCACAGCAGACGGCAATGACCGCCAGTTAACCCATGGTCGTCTCAGGCGTCGTCGGATTTACCCTCGACCCACTTCCCGTCGTCGTTCTTGTGGTACTTCTCCTTGACGGCGCCCCAGGCAACACGATGGGCGCGGGCCTCGTCATGTCCGTACTCGTTCCAGGCGCTGTTAAAGGCTTCCTTGTAGATGTCCTGCGCGTGGGCGGGAAGATTGTCTTTCACCGAATCGGGAAGGTCGGATCGTGTGTCGTACGGCATGATGGTCCCTCTGTGAAGTCGTTGCGACGGAAATCAGCCGCCGGTGCCGTCTCCGAGGATTGAGGCCGGACCGACCGCAACGGCATCGTTTCCCTGGGCAGCGATGACGGCAAGGTAGCGATCCCAGCTGACCCGGTACTGCCAAGGGCGAATCTCGTTGGTCGTCGTCGGTCCAAGTGGATCGCGAATGATGACCTCGTCGTCACTGAACCCCATCACGATCAGGGCATGGTCGTTGGTGAGCACGACCGGGTACTCGTCGCCATCCGGGCAGATCCAGGTCGCCTGGTCCCAATCGAGGAAATCGACGGTGGACTTGAAGAACACAGGCTGACCGGCGAGCAGCGCCTGCTCTGTCGAGGCGCGATCGGGCGCGTCAGTCGACACCAGGCCGACGTGGTCGAACACCTTGCGCACGGCGGTCGTACGGGCGCGGGCGAGGATGTTCTCACGATAGTCGCCGGAATACATCTCGGCGATGTCGCCGCCATAGACCGTGATCCTGCCGGGAGCCTCTTCCCACCACGGCTCGATCGACAGATCCTGGCCCACCACCGCCAATTGCTCGTCCAGGCCCAGATCGTGCCCGTAGGCCTTCAGGATGATCCAGGCCGAGTCGAACTCACAGGTATAGTGGAAGTCCTGACCTTCCTTGATCGGCAACTGGATATACGCGTGCCATTCGCCTTCCGCCGTCACCACCGGATCGATCCCGGTGGCCGGCTGACCCACTGCCTGACCGATCTCGGTCGTCGCCTCCATCGTCGTGATGTAGGTAAAGGGATCCATCCGCTGCGCCGATGCAGCACGGGTCAGCGCGCCGGCGAACGACGACGCAAGGACACCCCCGGCGAGGGCGCGCATTAGCGCTCGCCGGTTCACCGGCAATCCGGACCCGGGGGAACGTCCGGTTGATCGAAGCAGGGCTGACATGACGCAGAACTCCTGTGAAGTGATGACGTGACTGTCGTGTCGCATCAGGCGCACCGTCTCCCAACCCTGTTTCCATGATACGGTGGGATGGCAACCTGGCAGTTGGTGGAGGCGATCACGGACGCGGGGATAATGTCTGATGGTGACGCAGATAGATCACATCGTGCTGCTTGTACCGGATCTGGACGAGGCCATGCGCGGGGGAACGACAGCAGGCTTCACAGTGAGTCCGGGCGGGCAACACGATACTGGTGGGACGCACAACGCACTGATACCGTTTCAGGACGGGAGCTACATCGAGTTGCTCGCGTTCCGGGAATCGCCGCCTGCAGGCCACTACTTCGCGAAGCGACTGGCGGCTGGTCCGGGGCTGGCCGACCTCGCCCTGCTGTCGAACGACCTCGATGCGGACCTCGCGTCACTGGCGGTTCAGGGTCTTCCGTACCCACCACCCACCGAACTGTCGCGAGTCCGGCCAGACGGGGTATGCATTACCTGGAGGATGAGCCTGCCCGCCACGACGTACCCGGGAAAGGGATACCCGTTCCTGATTCAGGATACGTCCGATCGCGCGTTGCGGGTTTCCGGTGAGACGAACCATGCAAACGGCGCCATCGGCATCGCCGGCGTCTCCCTGGTGACGATGGACATCAACGCCGACGCCAGCCTCATTGCCGTCCTGCTTGGCGTGCCGGAGATCACCTCCCGGTTCGGGCTGGGGGGGAAAGGCCTGGCGATCCTACCGTTCGCCGCCGCCAGGCAGTGGATGGCGCTGGTCCAGACCATGCCGGATTCGGCAGCGCTCGCCCACTTCGAGCGCTTCGGCGCTGGTCCATATGCAATAAGCCTGCGGACGGATCCAGCATCGATTGTCCAGCCGTGGGATGGCGTTGCGATCGATCCCGGTCTCGTGTCAGGCGCGCGCATCCTCATCGCGTGACCACGTCAACAGCACGCGGAAATCCGGGCCGGCACCGAACCAGCCCGGATACTGGATGACGCCGCCTATCCCTTCACCGAGCCGGCAGTGAGACCGGCGATCATGAACCGTTGCGCCAGCATGTAGATGACCGCGACCGGGATCGCGGTCATGATGCAGGCCGCGAACATCTGGCCGAACGGGAAGATATCCCCAATCACCATGTTGCCGAGGCCAACCGGCAATGTTCGTTGCGAATCGGGCGAAACCAGCACGAAGGCGAGAAGGAACTCGTTCCAGGCGCTGGTGATCGAGAACAACGCAACGGCCAGCAGGGCCGGCAGCGTCAGCGGCAGCACGATCCTGATGAAGGTCTGGAAATGGTTGGCGCCGTCCACCATCGCCGCATCTTCGAGATCTTTGGGAATCGACCGGTAATAGCCCATCAGCAACCAGCACGCGAACGGCAGACCGAAGGTGGGATAGGCAATCATGAGGGCGTAGATCGTGTTGATCAGGTGGAGGTTGGTGAAGATCTTGTAAAGCGGCACGAACAGGAGCACGGTCGGCATCAGGTAGGCGAACAGGATCGCGGTCTGGACGAAGCCAGCCCCCCGCCACTTGAGCCGCACCATCGAATAGGCGCCCAGCGCGGCCACCAGAACCGAGATGAGGGTACTGACGACCGCGACCTGGACCGTGTTCCAGAACCAGGTCGGGAATCCGGTATCAAAGAGCATGTGGCGGTAGTTCTCGAGCGTCCACGGGTTCGGCCAGAACGGCGAGGACATGGTGCGGATTTGCTCGGTACCCTTGAACGAGGTGACGATCACCCAGTAGAAGGGAAAGAGCAGGAACAGCAGCAGGATGCCCAGGCTGATGTAGGCAATGCTGTCCCCAAGGCGGTTCATCAACATGCGGAATGGCTTTTCGCGGTTGCTGTCCCCGCGCACATAGGAGCGATGCACCCAGGCACCCAGGTGCTCGCCAGCCCAGACGAACGGGTATGCGACCGCGCCGAAGAACCAGACGAGCCCATCGCCGATTTTGGCGAACGGCCAGCCGAGGATGGCCCCCATCTGGTTGAACACACCGGGATGCTCGTTCGGCTGGTCGTTGTCGACCCGCATGAAGCGTCCCAGAATCACGATCAGGACCAACAGGGCCGGCACCACCGACATCGCGACAGCGACACCCATGCTGTACCGCATCTGTCCCAGGGCGTATTCGTACGAAAGGATCGAGAAGAGGCGCGTCGCCCCACCCGGTCCGCCACCGGTCATCAGGTAGACCAACCCGAAGGCATTGAGGGTCCAGATCAGGGAAAGCAGGCAGGCGACGACGATGACATAGCGGAGACCCGGCAGCGTGATGTCGCGAAACTTGTTCCAGCCACTGGCGCCGTCCACGGCAGCGGCATCGTAGAGTTCCTGGTCGATTGCCTTGAGTCCCGCGAGGAAAAGGATGGTGAAGTAGGGAATCCCCTTCCAGACATTGACCGCGATGACGGAAGGCAACGCCAGGTTGTAGTCACCGAGCCAGACGATTCCGGTATCGATGATCCCGAGTTGCTTCAGCAGCACGTTGAGGCCGCCGAAGATCGGGTCGTACAGACCACGCCAGGTAAGGGCCGCCACCACTTCGGGAATGATCCAGGGCAACAGCACGAGGCCGGTGAGGATGCTGCTGAACTTGAGGCTGGAGCGGTTCAACAGGTTCGCTGCCGCCAAGCCAAGCCAGAACTTCACGAAGACGGAGATCGCTGCAAACTGCACCGTGTTCCAGACGGAATCGCGGAACCGTTCATCCGACCACAGGCGCTCGTAGTTGCTCAGGCCAACCCAACCCCGGTTGGTCACCCCGGTGACGTTGTAGAAACTCAGCCGGAGCGCATCGAACAGGGGATATCCGATCAGCCCAAACAGCAGGATGACCGTCGGCGCGACGAACAGGAACCCGACCGCCCAATCGCGTCCCAGGATGCGTTTGGAGACGCGCCAGAACCCGCTGGAGGTTGGATTCGAAACGGACACCGCTTCCGGGGAGGAAGCGGTCGGCTTCCTGGCGGTTTGGACGGCCATGTGTAACCCCCGATCGGCCCGGGCCGGCGCTTGCCAACCCGGGCCGGTGATGATGTGGCGGTAAAGGACGCCGGTTGCGGCCTACTCGCCAGGCAGCCCGTAGTCCTGCCAGAGGGTGACCCAGCGGCTCTGGTAATCTTCCACCACTTCCTGGGCCGACTTCCCTTGCAGCACTTCCGCCACCATGTCGACCTGGTCGAAACCGCCGCCGACGGCGTCGACCGCAACCGACGGCGGACCGGGCCACCGGAGACCGGTGAAGGTTTCGTTGTCCCAGGTGGCGGACCGGGACGCGTTCGCGTTCGCGTTGTCGGCGATGATCGGGTCGTCCCAACCATTGAGGTAGGCGGGCACGGCATAGGCGAGGGAGATCGACCAGATCCGTTGCTGCACACCCTCGGAGAGGAGGTGACGGATCAGGTCGTGAACCGCCTCCTCGTTCTTCGTCCCTTCGATGATGTGGAGGAGGACGCCACCAAGCTGGTCGACCGGCTGCTGGTCGGAGATGCGCAGCGCATTCGGCATGTACCGGATATCGCCGGCGAACGGCACGCCATCGAGGACGGCCTTGGCGTACATCGTTCCGGCATTTTGGGTCAGGGCCAGGATCCCGGCGAGGAACGCCTCGTTGTTGCCGGTATCGGTCCAGGCTTCCCAACCGGTCGGCAGCATCGGCTTCCATTGCTCGTTGGAGTAGGTATCGGCAATCCACTCGAGCGCCGCCACGGATTCCGGAGAATTGAAGGTGACGAGATCGCCGGTTTCATCCTGCAACGTACTGCCGAAATGGAAGAGCACCGCCTGGACAAGCGCGCGGGCATCGGTCGAGCGGTTGACCGTGATGCCCCAGCCGAACATGTTGTTGTCAGGATCGGAGACCTGGAGCGCGGCGTCACGGCGGGAATCGAGCGATGTCAGGGTCGAAACGTCGATCCCGGCCGGTTCGAAGATATCGTTGCGCGCCCACCAACCGTCGACACGGGTGAACCAGGGAACACCCCACCAGGCATCGCTGAAGTGGGCGCCATTCTCCATGGCCGGCGTCGTCCTGCCGTAGGTTGCCTGCATCTCGTCGGTGAGGGCGGTGACGTCCTTGAAGATACCCAGGTCCTGGAAGAGGCGAACCGGGACATTGTCGAAGTAGAGATCCGGTGCGTTGCCAGCCTGGACACCGGCGACGAGCCGTTGGGCAACTTCGGACGAGTTGAGACTCCCGACCTCGCTGACTTCGACCTGCCAACCGCTCGCCTCGGCGAAGCGAGCGATCTCATCCTTGAGGAACTGGTTGTGGTCCGGGTGGAAATCCAGCTTCTGGAGCACCTGGAGCGTGCCATCCACCGTCGCCGTCGACGGCGTCAGCGGAATCTCGTCCTGGGCGAAGGCGGACGCTCCCCAGCGGGAAAGGCCGGCCAAGCCGAGCCCAGCGCCTGCAGCACCGCGCATGAGGTCGCGCCGGTTGAAACCGGTGCGTTGTTTTCCTCTGGTCGTTGTGGCCCCGGAACCGAGTCGCGTTTTCCGCATCGTGACCTCCTGGTCCTGCCTGGATGCCGTCGTACCGCCTCATCCCCACGGAACTGCCCATACAGTGCGGGAAGCCGCAGACAAGGGACCCGATCAGCAGTTCGTCCATCCACTGAACGACCCTCGTGCAGTGGCGTCGCACTGCGGGGTTCACACTTCCGCCGGGCGACGATTCGATTGATGGATACCCACCTAGGCTAATTCGCCGGGGTGGAGACGTCAATACGAACACGCCGCTCAGGCACGGATTTCCTCGACGGAAACCGCTCGCCGCTCGGTGTACGACCGCTCGATGGCACAGATCACTTCGGTTACCAGCACGCCCTGGTCGACGCCCGGACCGAGCGATTCGCCACGGTCGAGGCAGGCGGCCCACTCCTGGACCATCCAGACCGGGGCACCGACGAGTCCAGTTCCAATCCTGCCTGCCAGCGTGCCCTGGGTCCGGCGCTTGTCGGTGACGATATCGAGGCCCTGGTGGATTGGGTCAGCCGAGATCACGCCATCGGTACCGTTGACCTGGAACCGGAAATCGACGATCGCATCGTTGCCATCGGGCAGCGTCCACGCCGAACTCAGCGAGGCGGTCGTGCCGTCGTCGAGCGTGATCAGCGCATGAACGACATCGGCCGTGTCGATCCCACGCGCCGCCAGGTTGCCATGCGACGCGACCGCCATCACCGAGGCCGGGGTCCGGCCAGACAGCAGCATCACGAGGTCGACCGTGTGTGGCATCAGGAACCACGCCGGTGACGATTTCGCCGCCCACGAGAGCATGGTTTCCGGAACGTACCAGGTGTTGGACAACGTTGCGGTGCTGGTGATGTGCGTGCCGATCGCGCCGGAGGCGATGGCGCGCTGTGCCTGGACCACATGCGGATTCCAGCGGTTCTCGAAGCCGACGAGGCAGGTTGCGCCGCCGGCATGCACAGCGTCGCGGATGTCATGCGCCTCGGCGACAGTCATCGCCAGCGGCTTTTCGATCAGGAGGTGTTTGCCGGCGCTGGCAGCTGCCACCGCGACATCCCGGTGCGCGAAGTCCGGCGTGGCCACGATCACGGCATCAGGATCGACCTGGTCGAGCAGATCTCGATGGGTGGGGACCACGGGCACGCCGGTGTCACGCTGGGCCGCCCCGGCGATCCGGGTTGACGGTTCGGCGAATGCAACGACCTCCGCGTGAAGCGATTCCGCAAGCGCCGCCGCGTACATCCGCCCCCGCAACCCAGCACCAACAATGCCAACCCGAATCATCGCGCCCCTCCAGTCATCTCGTTCCGACGACCATACACTGGTAGTGGTCGAGCTTGTCTCGACCCAGTGCGCCCCACACTCAACACAATTCTGCCAGGGTCAGGGATTCAGGATGGTCGCCAGATCCCAGGTCCTCGAAACCCCGAGACTCCGCCGATCTACATGCCTCGTTTCATACACCGCCGTGACGGATTCGAAGCAATGTACTCTCGGTGCCGGTCAAGAGACTCGTCCGACCGGATAATAGTTGGCTTGCCAGAGTCGCCCCTGGAACGATTGCCAGCCTTCAGTTCGGACACCAGTCATGTATTCTCGGGTGGTGATCGACTTGAATGCCTGGACAACCCGCCCCAGGAAGGCCGGTTGTCCAGTGTATTCGTTGGCACCGAGCCAGAGAAAGCCGTGTACGTGGTCAGGCATCGCCACGAAGGCGTCGACAGCAATGTCCGGGAATCGAATACCCAAAGCCTGCCACTGTGCGGAGAGCATGGCCCCGGCAGGGCTCGATGCCAGCACGCCATCCTCGATTTCACCGAACCGATCCGAGCGGTCACTCGCGCATACGGTGATGAAGTAGGAACCGGGCGTCGAATAGTCGTACCCGGGCACCCGCAATTGCTTGCGGCGTGGTTGTGTCAAGACCGAAACCTTTCCTTGCTGATCCCCTGCGCGCAAGGCAAGTTTCGAACGTGACCGGGAACCGTGCAGCGGTCAGGTTCGTTTCCCCAGGCTTGGCGGCTGCGGAAGCGTTCTGGGCAGAGACAAGCTCTGCCGCTACCAGGGGGGATCCCTTCCGGTTAATGGATGGGCCGGGATCGCCCGCTATCAACACCGCGGAGCGCTAGAACAACGTGAACCCGCCGTCGGCAACCACGATCGAACCGGTCATGAAGCTGGAGGCATCGCTCGCCAGGAAGACGGCGATCGGCCCCAGCTCCTCGGTCCGCCCCGCCCGTTTCATCGGCGCCGGATCGACGCACCACGGCTTGTACTCCGGCTCGTACACCGGCGACTGATCGGTCTCGATGTACCCAGGCGCAATCGCATTGACCCGGATGCCCAGCGGCGCCCATTCGGCCGCGAGCGCCTTCGTCAGTTGATGGACCGCCGCCTTGGACGTCAAGTACGCCGGCTGCCACCGCGGCTGATTGACGATCTGGGCCGACATCGAACCGATGTTCACGATCGTGCCCTTGCCGCGTTCCGCCATGCCTCGCGCCACCGCCCGGCTACAGTGCCAGACGCCATCCACATTCGTCGCGAGGATCGCCGACCAGTCGGCGTTGTCGGCGTCGAGGGCCGTGTGCGCCACCGAGATTCCGGCGTTGTTCACAAGGACATCGATCGGCCCGAGCGCGGCAGTGATCACGGAGACTGCGCGTTCGACATCGGCTGGATCGGTGACCTCCAGCCGGAATCCGCGTGCGGCGAGACCGAGGGCGCGTATCTCCGCCGCAGCCGCTTCCGCAGCCTCGCTGGTGCGGGCTGTCAGCGCCACGCTCGCCCCGGCCTCAGCCAGCGCCTGGGCGATCGCGCGCCCGATGCCACGGCTGCCGCCCGTCACGAGCGCCACGGTACTGTCCAGCCTGAACCTGTCGAGTACGCCCATGTTGACCTCCTGGTATCGAGTGATGTCGCGTCCCGACCGATCCGATTTGCGAGCCTTATCTGCCCCCTGCGGCACTTGCCGCAGCATCAGGTCCGGCGATAATCAGGTATCAACGCCGAATGGGCAAGCAGGCCATCAGCAGGGGACATCCGTGACGCTCGAACCGACCGCCGTTTCGATACCTCGCCTCTGGAACGACACACCGGCCGCCGAGTGGCTGGCCGCCTTCCCGATCGGCAACGGGCAACTCGGCGGCATGGTCTTCGGCGGCATCCAGCACGAGCGAATCGGTCTCAACCACGAGCGGCTGTGGCGCGGCGTGACTCGGGATCGCACCGTTCCCGATGTCGCCAAACGTCTCCCCGAGATCCAGGCCGCGTTCTTCGCGAACGACATGGCTCGCGGTGCAGCCCTTGCCGAGGAGATTCTCGGCGGCAAGGACCAGCGGATCATGCCCTATCAGCCGGTCGGCGATCTGCTGATCGACCTGGCAGGCGCCGATGGCGATACAAGCGACTACCAGCGCGAACTCGACCTCATCACGGGTGTCGCCGCCACAAGCTGGCTCTCGGGCGGGCACACCTGCCGTCGACTCACGTTCGCCTCGGCCGACCACAACGCGATCGTGGTCCAGATGGAGTCGACCGATCCCGCCGGAATGGACCTCGCGCTCAGGCTGGAACGCCGTGCGAGCGATCCAACACGTCCCCGCCACGCCAGCGAGTGGGTGGAACCGCAGCAGGTACGGATCACGCCGTGGTCCCGTCAGAACCGGGCGGGGTTCGTCGGGATTTTCGACGAGGGGATCTCGTTCGCGACCGAGGTGCGGGTGACCGCCAGTGGCGACGATGTCCAGATCACCTCACCCGATCCCGGGTCGGCCCGGATCGTTGTCACCGGCGCAACCAGCGTCACCGCCGTCCTCGGCATCAGCGTGAAAACCGAATCGACCCTGATGAACCGGCGCGACGCAGTAGCGTCCCACCTCGACGCTGTCCCCGCCTCGTTCGAGCGGCTCCTCTCATCGCATCTGGCCGAGCATGTCCCGGCGATGGAGCGGGTCCGGCTTCACCTGCCGGTCGATCCCGAGGTCGACCGCCTGCCGCTGAGCGCCCGGCTGGAGCGGCTGCGGGCGGGTGGAGACGATCCCGGCCTGACGAGTCTCTGGTTCGCCTACGGGCGCTACCTGCTCTACAACTCGTCACGCCGCTGCGACGAGCCCGCCAACCTGCAAGGGGTTTGGTGCGAAGATCTCGACCCGCCCTGGGAGTCCGACTTCCACCTGAACATCAACATTCAGATGAACTACTGGCCGGCGGAAGTGACCAACCTTCCCGAATGCCTGCCGCCCTTCGTCGGATTCGTCGAGCGATTCGTCCCCTCCGCTCAGGAAGTCGCTGGGCGTCTCTACGGCGCCGATGGCGTGATCATGCCCCACGCCACCGACCGGTGGGGCTGCGCAACCCCGGAAGCCCCTGTCTGCGATGTCTGGCAGGGCGCGGCATCATGGCTGGCCCAGCATCTCTGGTGGCACTGGGAGTTTACCGGCGACGAGGTCTTCCTGCGCGATCACGCCTACCCATACCTGAAGGAATGCGCCGCGTTCTGGACGACCTTCCTGGTGCCGGAAGCGCGTTCCGGCCATCCTTTCGAAGGGAAGCTCGTCTCGGTGCCGTCGAACTCGCCAGAGAACTCCTATACCTGGCAGGGTTCGCCCCTGCGGTACGGCGTCGGCGCAACGATGGACCTGCTCCTGGCGCGCGATGTCCTGGCGTCCTGCCTGGAGGCGAGCGCCCACCTCGACCTCGATGCAGACCAGCGGCCGCAGTGGCAAGCGACGCTCGATACCCTCGCACCCTTCCAGATCGGCCAGTACGGCCAGCTCCAGGAGTGGGTCGACGACTGGGACGAGCCCGAACCAGGTCATCGGCACCTGTCGCACCTCTACGGCATCTTTCCCGGCAACGATCCGGCGATGGAGGAAGGTACAGCCCTGCGAGACGCCGCGCGAGCATCGCTGGAGCGCCGGCTCGCGCACGGCGGGGGTCACACCGGCTGGAGCCGGTCTTGGGTCGCCGCGCTCTGGGCTCGCTTCGGTGAAGGCGACCTCGCGCGCGAGCATTTCGATGCCCTGATCTCGCATTTCGCGACGGACGCCCTGCTCGACCTCCACCCGCCACGCATCTTCCAGATCGACGGCAACCTCGGCGGCACCGCCGCCGTGGCCGAAATGCTGATGCAAAGTCACAACGGCCTGATCCGATTGCTGCCGGCCCTGCCCACAACCTGGCGGGAGGGGAGCATCACCGGATTGCGCGCTCGCGGCGGCGTGACGGTGGACATCGCCTGGTCGGGCGGATCGCTGATCGAGGCGACCCTGCACGCCGAAACCGATCGCCCGATCCGCGTTCGCGTGCCGGACGACCGTGCGTACCGGATCGAACACGCTTCATCCCTCGGCGGGGACATTACCGCCGAGCGCGACGGCCGCACGTTAACCTGGACTCCGGAACCCGGCCAAACCTTCCGAATCGTGCAATGACCGAACGCGGGAGGGCATTCGCCGCCGCGCGGCTTAGCCCTCCCCTACACGTTCTCCGCAGCCAATCGCGCCGCTCATCCC
>CAZSUN010000013.1:13371-19549 GCA_964610045.1 uncultured Sphaerobacteraceae bacterium | reverse complement strand
GCGCGGCTTAGCCCTCCCCTACACGTTCTCCGCAGCCAATCGCGCCGCTCATCCCTGCTGCACCTGGCTCGTCCACACGACGTTGCCGTCCGCATTCAACCAGCGCACCTCGGTCGATGGCGGGAGTGGTCCCTCGTACTGCACCATGAAGCCCGGAACCGCGACCGCGAATCGTTGGATCGTACCGTTGACGTCGGCCTCCATCGTGACGATCGAGGTGTCGTTGATTTGCCCAAACAGCACCCGTGAGATGGGGAAATCGCTGACGGCGACACTCGCAGGCGCACTCGTCACCGGCAGGCTCGACCAGTTCCCGCTCCACTGCCAACGGCCGAGGGGTGGCCAATCCAGCGAGACCGGGTCGTATACAAGCTGATCGAAATGCACCATCTCGCCGTATTCGAAGACGATATAGGTGGTTCCATCCCAGACATCAAACGCCAGGATTGGCCGTTCGAGGTGCGACTCGATCTCCTGTTGCGAGTCGAGTGGGGCAGTGAGCCAGTAGACGACGAGGCAGAGCAGGGCCGAACCGACGCAGAAGACCAGACTGCCGCGCTCCAACCGCCGGCGCCGTTCCAGATCGATCTGTTTCGCTGGCGAGCCTGCCATTTCACATCCCTCTGGGTGCCCAGCGCTTTAGTCTTGGTCAACGACACCGGTGCCAGAAGGATTCGGCCCCTGCCCTGCATGCAGGGCAGGGGCCGCCCATCTTCCGGTGCCACATCTGTCGCCGAGGTACCTTCTCCTCTCCTTCCTCACATGGAAGCGCTCCCATTGCACAGACGCGTGCCACAGCGTATGCTGTTTTCGCCTGCATTTCTCCATGTCGCCCGTCGTGCCACGACCCGGGCTGGGTGTCCCACCGTTGGGACCGGACCAATGCGCGGCCATCACGTTTGGGGGCCATGGTCTACGCGTGCGTTCACCACGATGGTGCGCGCTTGTCTGGAGGTACTCGGCATGTCGATTCTTGATTCCCGCTCGACCCGCCGCACGTTCACGCTCGGTTCTGCTGCCGTATTTGCCGCGCTGCCGCTGGGCACCTATGGCCTCGTGGCCGCCCAGGACTCCTCTCCGGCTGCAGGAGGCGGCACACCGGAAGACCAGGTCGAGATCTTCTCCTGGTGGACCACCGGCGGCGAACACGCCGGTCTCGAGCAGCTCTTCGCGGCGTTTTCCGCCATCTCGCCCGATGTCGAAATCATCGACGCCGCTGTTGCCGGCGCCGCTGGTTCGAACGCGCAGGTCGCGCTGCAAACCCGCCTCTCCGCCAACGAGCCGCCGGATTCCTGGCAGAGCCACCCGGGCGCCGAACTCTGGGCCCGCTACGTCGAGCCTGGGTACACCGAGCCCGTCACCGCCCTCTACGACGAGCAGGGCTGGGGCGACAAGTTCCCCCAGGGCGTGATCGACCAGATCACCTTCGATGGCGAGATCCACCTCGTGCCGGTGGGCGTCCACCGTGGCAACGTCTTCTTCTACAACAAGCAACTCCTGGCAGATAACGGCATCGAAGTGGCTGACGACTGGACCCTCGACGACTGGCATGCCGCCCGCGACACCCTCGCCGGAGCGGGTGTGCCCGCCTATGCCCTCGGCTCCAAGGACACCTTCGCAGTCGTCCAGCTGTTCGAGAACATCCTGCTGTCCACCCTCGGACCGGATGACTACACCGCTGTCTGGTCCGGCGGCGTTGGCTGGGATGACGAGCGCGTCACCCAGGCGATCGAGGAGCTGGCCAGCTACTTCGACTCGGTCAACAGCGACCACGCCGCCCTCACCTGGGACGGCGCGGCCGATCTCGTCTACGCCGGCTCGGCCGGCTTCACCTCGATGGGCGACTGGCTTTACGGCGACGCCATCGCCAAGGAGCAGCAGGAGAACATCGGCTGGGTGAACCACCCGGGCACGGGCGGATCGTTCGTCGCCGTCATCGACGGCTTCACGATGCCGGTCGGCGCACCGCACCCGGTGAACGCGAAGACCTGGTTGATCGCGGTTGGCTCCGCCGAGGCGCAGGCAGCGTTCGCCCCGCACAA
This sequence comes from uncultured Sphaerobacteraceae bacterium, assembly GCA_964610045.1. Classification (GTDB taxonomy): domain Bacteria; phylum Chloroflexota; class Chloroflexia; order Thermomicrobiales; family UBA6265; genus JACCYX01. The sequence goes on along the minus strand of CAZSUN010000013.1, from coordinate 17,507 downwards.
GGGCGCGATCCCGGCTCGCAGCGATGCCGATGCCAGCAGTTTCAACGAGTATATGCAGTGGTCGGCCGGCGCATTCGGCGCGGATTCGGTCGTGCCGTCATTAGCGCACGGCGGCGCCGCGTCGCCGCAGTTCCAGCAGGCGGTCAACGAAGCGATCACGCTCTTCGTCGTCGATCTCGATGTCGCAACCTTCCAGGATGCACTGGTCGCGGCGGGGGCAGACGCCGCGGCGTCGTAGGCTCGCTGGTCGTAGCAAACGGGGGAGGCATGGCGCCTCCCCCGTTTGCGTGACGGACATCGGGGAACACGGGCGACCCTCCGTGGTCACCCATACGAGGATTCGGGGAGGGGATTCCACGCATGGCCGAGCTGGCACAACCCGTGGCGGCGACCGGATCGCCGCAACCTCGCCGGCGTGGCATCTCCGAACGCTGGCTCTCCCCCCTGATCCTCTCGCCCAGCCTGATCGCCATCTTCATCTTCGTCTACGGCTTCATCGGCATGACGGTTTGGGTCTCGTTCTCGAACTGGAGTTCTCCCCGGCGCGACCTGTCGATCATTTCGCCACTGCTCGTCACCTACCAAAAGCTGTTCGAGAACACCCGATTCCAGATCGGGCTGCGCAACACCGTTGTCTTTACGGTGCTCTTCCTGCTGGCGGCGGTGTTCGTCGGTCTCCTGCTCGCGATCGCGCTGGACCAGTCATTGCCGGCCCGTGGCTTGATCCGCAATATCTTCCTGTTCCCGTACGCACTCTCATTCGTCGTCACCGGCGTCGCCTGGCGGTGGATCTTCAATCCGGAATCGGGACTCACCCAGCTCGTCGATGACCTCGGCATCAACTGGCTCCTGGCGCAGGTCGGGTTGGGGCCACTCAAGATCGACTGGCTGATCGACCCCACGGTCTGGGGCGACCTTCCGATGCCGGACGCGGTCAAGGCCCAGATCGGTATTCCAATCGCATTGATTCCCGTCGTCATCGCAGCGGCCTGGCAGCTCTCGGGTTTCGCGATGGCGATGTACCTCGCCGGGCTCGGCACCATCTCGCATGAGATTCGCGAAGCCGCCGCCCTCGATGGAGCGACGACCTCACAGACCTACCGGCACATCATCATTCCGCTGCTCAAACCGATCACGATCAGCACCCTCATCATCCTGGGACATATCTCGCTCAAGATCTTCGACCTGATCTTCGCGATGTCCGGCAGCGGACCGGGCTTCGCGACCGATGTCCCCGGCATCTTCGTCTACGAGCAGACGTTCCGCGCGACCCGCTACAACACGGGCGCCGCAGCCTCGGTGGTCATGCTGTTCCTGATCTCGGTGGTGATGATTCCCTATCTCGCCCGCTCGATGAAGGGTGTCGAACGATGAGCGCTGCCTCGATCCCCACCGGTCGCGGTCTGCGCCGGTTCACCCTGAAGCGCTTGTTCCTCTTCCTGGCCCTCTCGGTCGCGATCCTCTTCTACCTGATGCCGATGTACGTGATGGTCGTCTCCGGCCTGAAGGACGTCACGGAAGTCAGCATCGCCGAGATGTGGCACCTGCCCGGTTCCCTCTCCGGAGGCGGATTCCCGGATGCCTGGGCGGCGCTTCGCCCGAATCTCGGCCAGAGCTTCCTCATGGTGATTCCAGCGACGCTGATCTCGTCGTTCCTGGGCGCGATCAACGGGTATCTCTTTTCGAAGTGGCGATTCCGCGGCTCGGAGGTGGTGTTCGCCCTGCTCCTGTTCGGGATGTTCATCCCTTACCAGAGCATCCTGATCCCGCTGATCCAGTTCCTCGATTTCATCGGGCTCTATGGCAGTGTCTTCGGCCTGATCGTGGTCCACGTCATCTACGGATTGCCGATCACGACGCTGATCTTCCGCAACTACTTCGCCAACATCCCGTACGAAATCGTGGAGGCGGCGCGAATCGACGGTGCCGGGGTCTGGAGCATCTTCCGGCAGATCATGCTGCCGCTCTCGCTCCCGGCCTTCGTGGTGGTCGGCATCTTCCAGTTCACGAACATCTGGAACGAATTCCTGTTCGGCCTCACGGTCATCACCAACCCGCGCGAACAGCCGGTAACGGTGGCCTTGAACAACCTCTCGGGGTCGCTCTCGGTAAACTGGAGCATGGTGATGGCCGGAGCCGTGCTGGCGGCCCTGCCAACGCTGGTGGTCTACGTGCTGCTCGGGCGCTTCTTCATCCGCGGCATGCTTGCCGGCTCCATGAAGGGGTAGGAAGCTTCATGACTGGAAGGCGACCGTATTCGTCGCGGCGATCCTCCGTAATCGCCTGGTCAAGCGCCACCAGGAACGAGCATTGGGCGAGTCTCGAACGACGCTTTGCCGGTTACCACTTCGGGGCAATGAACATGGATTCGGGGCCACGCCGCAAGCCAATCCTTCTGTCTACAGCCCGTTGCGGTGAGCCTGATCGGTGTTCGGTCGTGTAGGGACAGCCACACGGTGCTGCGCGCCTGGGCTGTCCTGTGTTCGCAATCAACGTCCCTGCAACACGCTGTAGGTATGACTATCGTACGCCCGGCAAAGAAGGCAACGCATGGCGGTCTCCGCTTTTTCGCTGGACCCAACGCACTCGACGGTCAGTGATTCACGCGGATCCCACAGGCTGGTCGATACGAAATCCGGGCATCACGTTCGGTCAGCCATCGTATCCAGTCAATCGAAGGCACACTTGAGATTACCAGTCGCACCGCCGGCGCGGCGGTCGCCGACCGGCCCGACGTTGCCTGACCGCGACCTGAAAGCCCTTCGCGGATGGCAATCCGATCGCCCTCCTGCGTAGTGGGCTGGTGCCAGCGGCTCGTGGCGCCACCATCACTCACCCCTCAGGAAAGCACCGTCTGGTAGAGCAGGAAGACGTTCAGCGCGATGATGATGGCGGCCACCACGGATGCGACCGCCGTGGTGACCGGATGATTGGCAAGGCTTCCCATCAGATCTCGACGCCGCGTGAACATGACCAGCGGCACCAGGGCGAACGGGATGCCGAACGAAAGCACCACCTGGCTGATCACCAGGGTCCGGGTCGCATCGACACCGAGCGCGATCACGATCAGCGCGGGCAGCATCGTCACCCCACGCCGTAGCCACAGCGGAATGCGCCGCTGAATGAACCCTTGCATGATCACCTGCCCGGCCATCGTCCCAACTGCCGCCGACGACAATCCGGCGGCCACCAGCGACAAGGCGAACACCGTGCTGGCCGCTCCACCCAGCAGCGGTGTCAGCGTTCGATACGCCTCGAAAATGATGTCGCCGGAACTCGCGACATCGTGACCGGTGGCCCAGAACGCGGCAGCGGCCATCATCAGCATCGACGCGTTGATCAGGCCGGCGATCCCCATCGCGATCCCGATATCCACCAGTTCGAACCGGTACACCCGGCGGGCTTCATCCGGTGTCTTCGTCGCAATCCGGTTCTGGGTGAGCGCGGAATGCAGGTAGATGACGTGAGGCATGACGGTGGCGCCAAGGATGGCGGTCGCCAGGAGCACACTCTCCGTACCATCGAACCGGGGCCGGATGATGGCATTCCCGGCAGCCCCGAAGTCAGGCCGCCCGAGCACCGTCTCGATCAGGTAACAACCGGCGATCACGGCGACGAACGAGGTGATGACGGCTTCGAGCGCGCGGAACCCTCGCCGCTGCAACGCGAGAATCGCGAACGTGGCCACGCCGGTCAGGATGGCTGCCGGAAAGAGGGGAATCCCGAACAGGAGATTGAAGCCGACCGCCGCGCCGAGGAATTCGGCCAGGTCAGTTGCCATCGCCACGATCTCGGCGATGACCCACATCCCAACCGTGACCGGGCGTGGGAAGTTCATCCTGATCAGTTGGGGCAGGTTTCTCCCGGTGGCGATCCCCAGCTTTGCCGAAAGTGCCTGAATCAACATTGCCATCAGGTTCGAGGCTACGATCACCCAGATCAGGAGATATCCGTACTGCGCCCCCGCCTGGATGTTGGTGGCGAAGTTCCCGGGATCGACGTAGGCGATGCAGGCCACGAAAGCTGGACCGAGATACGGCAAAACGCTCGTGATGCCCACTCGTCGTGAGACACCAGACACTGTGGACCTAGCACTCATTGCTTCCCACTGTTCGCTCGGCAACCCTGTCTCTCGC
>CAZSUN010000013.1:0-13271 GCA_964610045.1 uncultured Sphaerobacteraceae bacterium | reverse complement strand
TGTGGACCTAGCACTCATTGCTTCCCACTGTTCGCTCGGCAACCCTGTCTCTCGCTGCTCGGGAGCGGCTTCACCAAGTATACGTATGGTGTTTAGTGTTGACTAATGCTGTCGTGCGCCGGATCTTCGTTCAGAAGCCATCAGTGGCCTGCCCTGGAACGGCACCCGGCCAGCATACGCAAAGACGCTGAAGGCCCTGGGTGCAATGAGCGTCCAGCCCAGGGAGGTTCGCCATCGTGCATCACGCCCGAACCGCCCGCATCCATCCTGGAGTCGTGAATGACACCCAATCTCACCGAGGCTCATCGGATCGCTCTGGCGGAGGCCATCTCTTCCATCCTCGACCGGTATGAACCACTCGCCATCGTCGCCAGCGGTTCGATCGTTCGCGGCGCCGGCCACGCGGGAAGCGACTTCGACATCGTCGTGGTGCATGAACCCAATTGGCGGCAACGCATCCAGCACGTGTTCCTTGATGTGCCGTGCGAGATTTTCGTCAACCCGGTCGCGCAAATCCGGCGGCAGATGGCTCAGGACGCGCGGGAGGGACGGCCGGTGATGGCACACATGCTGGCCACCGGCACGGTCGTGCACGACACCAATGGCATTGGCGTCACGCTCCAGCAGGAGGGCCGCGAGAACCTCGCGGCCGGCCCCAAAATCGATGCGGCGGCACTCGATTACCGGCGTTACGGTATAGCGACCGTGTTCGAGGACGCGGTCGATCTCGTCACCATCGATCCGGAGCGCTGCCGGGCGATGCTGGTCGAAGCGCTCGTCTCCGGACTGAAATGGTGGTCACTGGCCAACGGTCGCTGGCTGCCACGGGACAAGGAACTCTTCACGAACCTTGACCTGCACGATCCGGACCTTGGCTCATTGCTTCGTTCCGTGCTCCGCGAGCCGGATGCACAACGCCAGGCCGTTCGCGCAGCCCCGGTGATGCAGCGATTGATCGGCGCCACCGGGTTCTACGAATGGGAGGGCCGGCCGGAACCGGTGGAAGGCTGACCGCGTCAGGTGCTCCAGTGCGATCAGCCACGTCACCTGTGGCCCGTGGTTCGCTTCAATCCGCAGCCGAGTACGCCACGGAGCGCTCCACCATATCGATCAGGTGTTCAGGGTTGGGCAATGGATCGCCGACGATGATTTGCACTTCCCCACCGAGCCACTCGCGCTCGGCCACCCATCGCATCGTGAGACCTTCCGGTCCACGATGGAACACCGCGCGAAGCGCTGGTCGCAGGGAATCCGACATCGCGAATCGACCGACGTGCGCGGAAGAAGCACTGGTTTCGACTGAATCGATCATGGCGTGATGTCCTCTCGGCGTCTGGCTGTTGCACTGGACAGGTAACGATGACGTTTTGCCTGTAGTTCCAGTGTGCCGGAGAGACGTCGCGCATCCATCGGTGAATTTGCCGAATCCGAATTGCTTCAGTTTCAGCAATGGATCCGGGAGGATGCGTCGATTACGTACGCAATCCCGTTCCCGTGGAATACGCCAGGCGGCTATTCCACCACACGCACACGATCGGCGAGCGTTCGAAAGGTCGTCTCGATCCCGATCAGGACCAATGCTCCCATCGCCAGCGTCCACGAGATGGCGACCAGTCCGTAGCGCTCGGAAAGGATGCCGGCAACGGTCGGCACGACCGCCGCACCCAACACTGCCGCGCTGACCTGGAAGCCGATGGCATGGATCGACACATCCGAGCCGAGCCGCACCGGCGTCAGCGACATCAGGGTTGGGAACATCGGCGCCATCGAGAAACCGAAGACCAGCAGGCCAGCCAGGTAGATTCCCTCGACATCGCGCGTCATGAGCAGGCCGCCAACCAGGAGACCAAACGAACCGAGTTGCACCAGCCGGGCAGGTGGCATCCCTCGGCTGAGTGTCGGCAGGATCAACCGCCCGAGGGCCAGGGCGCCCCAATAGGCACCAGCCCAGAATCCCGCCAATCCCTCATTCATCCCGAACCGCTCGAAAAGCGTGGTGAACGCCCAGGCTCCTGCCCCGGCTTCGATCCCTGTCATCACGAAGAAGAGCAGGATTTGCAGCCAGACCAACGGCATCCGCACCACGACCCGGACCGGCGCGGCGCGCAGCGTGCCTCCATCCGCACGGTGCCCGCCTGCCGACCAGGCGCCCGAGGTGAAAGCAAACGCCACCGCCATCAGAGCAATCGCGCCGCCGACGATGAGGTAGCCAACCCGCCAGCTGAGATCCGCGGCCAGCACCCCGGCCATGATGAACGGACCGACCATCGCCCCGATGCCAAAGAAGGCGTGGAGCAGGTTCATCACCGTCACCGAGAAGTGCTCGGAGGCGTAGAAGTTGAGCGCGGCATCGACCGCGCCCGACCCGAAACCGATCATCGCCGCAACGAAGACGATGAACCAGAACGACGGTGCGACCGCGTAGCCGAGCAAACCCACCGCAACCAGCGACGTGCTGATGGTCAGTAGGTGGCCGACCCCGAACCGCTCGATGGCCTTTCCGGCCAGCGCGCCGGAACTGAAATACCCGGCGCCTGCGCCAAACAGGATGAAGCCGAGATCGGCCCGTGGCCGGCCGAAGGTCTCGCGAATGGATGGCCAGGCTACCCCGAGCACCGCATCGGGAAAGCCGATGCTGATGAACGCCAGGAAGGCGATCCCCAGGAGCAATGTGGAGGTCGTCTGCTTCGCCGTCACGGCTGACTGTCTCCACCTACGGTGGCTGGAACTCCCGCCAGGCGAACAACCGGGATCGAGTCGTGATGGCGGCTACATGCGGACACGGTGAGCCTTCCGGAAACGCGGTGGCGCCGGTGACCGCGTTTGGTCACCGGCGCCACAGGCTGATTGAAACGTGCCGGGATTACCCAATCGTCGCTGGTATGGGAAGCTTCCGCCCGACCGCCTCGGCGACAGCGCTGAGACGCGGCATCAGCTCGTTGAACTCATCGAAGTTGAGGGACTGCGCGCCATCCGACAGGGCCAGATCAGGGTTTGGATGGACCTCCATGATCAGGCCATCGGCGCCGGCCGCGATCCCTGCCAGCGAAAGCGATGCGACGAACGCCCGCTTCCCGGCGGCGTGGCTCGGATCGATGAACACCGGCAGGTGCGACATGCTTTGCACCACCGGCACGGCGGCCACATCGAGCGTGTTGCGAGTGGCTTGCTCGAAGGTACGGATACCTCGCTCGCAGAAGATCACGTTAGGGTTGCCCTGCGCCATCACGTACTCGGCGGCCAGTAGCCACTCCTCAATCAGCACCGAGAGCCCTCGCTTCAGCATCACCGGCTTGCCGGCCTTGCCGACCTCCTCCAGCAGGAGGTAGTTCTGGCAGTTGCGGGCGCCGATCTGGAAGACATCGGTGTACTGGCCAACAACCTCGACGTCGGATGGGGTCATCACCTCGGTGATGATCTTCAGCCCGGTTTCCTCGCGTGCCTTCGCCAGGATTTCGAGTCCCTTGACCCCGAGCCCGCGGAATTCGTAGGGCGATGTCCGCGGCTTGTAGGCGCCGCCACGCAGGAGCTTCGCTCCGGCCGCCGCGACCGCGCGGGCTGTCTCCAGCGTCTGCTCCTCGGTCTCGACCGAGCACGGACCGGCGATGATGGTGACCTCGTCACCGCCGATCGCAACGTCGCCGATCTGGATCACGGTCTTCTGTGGGTGGAAGTCCCATCCGACCAGTTTGTACTTCTTGGAAACACGCACCACCCGCTCGACGCCGGGCATGATTTCGAACATCTCGTCGAGTGACGGCGGCAATGGCAGGCCGACCACGCCGACGATGGTCTGATTCTCACCGAAGATCGGGTGTGACTTGAGCCCAAGCTCTTCGATCCGGTTGATGACGGGTTGGACATCGTCTTTCGCGACGCCGGCTTTCATGATGATGATCATGTTGGTTCTCCCAATGATATCGAGCAGGCCGGCAAGCGATTGCGGGCTCCACGGAATTGGCTGGTCGCGGTTCGGTGAGGCTGGAGCGGTCATGGCGTGACGACAGCGGGTTCGGTAGTCCGCCGGGAGTCTTTCACGATCGTGGCCAGCTCCGTATCGGAAATGCCCCACTCCGGGCGGAGTTGCTGCGCGCCTTTCAGGTAGACGTGCCGCATCTCGGAAGCGGTTCGGGTGGTGTTGACATGCACGAGCACGCGGACCGCCTTCTGGAGCGATCCCGGCACCGCCATTTCATGGGTGCAGATCATGGGGACTTCGGTCCAGCCGAACTCGCGGGCGGCGAGCGCGGGGAACCAGGCGGTCAAATCCGGCGTCGTCGTGAATATCGCGCTGGCGATATCGGCCGAGTCGAGGTCGTTGAGGTGAATCAGGACCCGAACAAGCTCCTCGGTCGCCTCGAGGATATCCTCGGCCGTGTTGGCGGCGGCGGTGGTGGCCCCACGAATGCCACGGCAGACGGTTGGCGCGTCGAAGATTGCAGTCATGGACCGGTGTGCTCCTGTTCCAGATGATTGGGCGGCCGCCCCGAGTCGAACGACATGGCAACCTTGCTGCCGGGCAGAAAAACACCGGGGCGCATACCCCGGCGATCCCCCATCCTACGTTGCGAGCAAGTGGCCTTTTCGCCGGTTACGCGAAACGCCCCGCCAGCAACGCTGGGGGGCTGGTAAAGACGAAGCCGGACATTGCGGACGTGCAACGCCAAGTACATGTTCCATCTTCGACCGGTGCGTGCATCGCATCGTTCATCACGCTGGCAGCGTAGCCGCTGCCGGATACGCTGTCAAGCGCGCAAAATGGCAGCTTCCGGCGAGGCACTCCCGTTCGCCATAATGTGATAGTACTGGCAGGAATGACGATCTCACCGAAAGGCTCGACCACCATGAGCTCCCTCCGCGACTACCTCGTCCAGAAACGCGACGCGATCCGGACCATCCGCACGAACCGGACCAGCGAACCCGCACCGCTGCGTCCGGCGGCAACCGTCTCGATCGAGGGGCGGAGCGGCATTCGCCGCATACGCATCCGGGACTTCCAGCTCATCAGCGATTCCACTCCGGCACTCGCCGGATACAACCTCGGACCGGGAGCGGCCGAGATGCAGATGGGCGTCCTCGGCGCCTGCCTCACCCATCTCGTCCTGATCGTGGCGGCCGATCTGGAGATCCCACTCGACGCGGTGGAGGCCGAGGTCTGGGCAGACCAGGACGCCGAATCGAGCGTTCCCGGTTTCGATCACGTCCCAGGCGTGCCGCACAGCATCGGCTATACCCTGCGTATCGAATCGACAGCCTCGGCCGCCGACATCGCCCGCGTCCACGAGGCGGTTGAACAGGTGTGCCCGGTGCTCAACCTGCTGGCCAACCCGCAGTCGATCACCGGCACCGTCGAGTTGAACGGCGAGGCAGTTTCCACCCTCACGGTCGGCGGCTGACACCTGCAGCACGTTTGCTACAATCGAACCCAGTGTTATGTCCAATCGCGTTGGGACAGACCACGATGGCGGACGAGCGCGCAGGCGATGGGTCCAGGACTGCCACCCAGGTTCTTGTCGGGAGAACCCGGGAGCAGGAGAGACTACGCCTCGCGCTCGATGGCGTTCTCGACGGTTCTGGCCGGGTCATCCTCATTGGCGGTGAAGCCGGGATAGGCAAGACGACCCTGGCCCGAGACCTGTCCCTTACAGCACGGGCATCCGGGTTCCTGGCACTGACCGGTTCCTGCTACGACCTCACCGGCATCCCGCCATATGGGCTCTGGCTCGACCTGTTCGAATCCTGCCACCGCGACCATACCCTTCCACCGCCCCCCAGCGCTTTCGCCGAGGGTCAACTTGCGCGGATCACCGACCAGGCCGCACTCGTTGCCGACGTCCGCCGGTTCCTTTCCCGGTTGACGGATGAACGGCCCGCGATCGTAATCCTGGAGGATGTGCATTGGGCCGATCCAGCCAGTCTCGACCTGCTCCGCCACATCGGTCCATACGTCCAGCACCGACCGCTCCTCCTGCTGATTACCTATCGCTCGGACGAACTCGCCACGGGCAGGCTGTGGCCACAGCATCTCCCCGCCCTCATCCGCGAAACCGAAGGGATGCGCCTGGACCTCGATCCGCTAGACGCCGACGCGCTGAGGGCGCTGATGGCAACGCGCTACCATCTGGAGCCAGCCGGGGAAAGCCGGTTGCTGACCTATCTGATGCGAAAGTCGGAAGGCAACCCGCTCTTCGCCAACGAGATCCTGCGGACACTGGAGAGCGCCGGCGTGCTTCGCAAGGACGACCAGGAATGGGTGCTTGGGGCGATCGACCACACCGAAGTTCCCTCCCTCTTGCGTCAGGTGATTGACGCTCGCGTGGCGCGCCTCGGCGAGGCGCCGCGAGTCCAGCTCGCCATCGCCTCCGTGATCGGGCATGATGTCCCACTCGACCTTTGGCAGACTGTCGCGGACATTGGCGAAGGGGATCTCCTCGACCTGGTCGAGCGATCGCTGGAGGCACATTTGCTGGAAGCGGATCGTCAGGGCACGAGGGTTCGATTCGTGCACGCCCTGACCCGTGAAGCGCTCTACGAGGGTATCCTGCCACCCCGGCGCAAAGGGTGGCACGGCAGGATCGCCGAAATCCTGCTCGCTCGATCGCCTACCGATCCCGACGCCATCGCCTATCACCTGCGAGAAGCAGGCGATCCTCGCGCGGTGGACTGGCTGATTCGGGCCGGCGAACGCGCCCAATCCGCTTATGCCTGGTTGACGGCAGCCGAACGGTTCCAGGCCGCCGTTTCGCTGCTCGAAGGACGAGAGCACCACCAGGAAGCACAACTCCGGCTCCATATCCGAAGTTTCTACCTGCTGCGCTTTGCCTACCCAACGTCGGCGATCGCGGCGATGGACGAAGCCATTCGCCTGGCCCACGAGACCGGCGACCAGTTCTCCATTCCGGAGACACTGGCCCTCCGCGGGCTCCTGCTTTGCTACACAGACCGTTTTCGCGTGGGTCTAGCGGACATGGAGCACGGTATCGCCGGAATCGAATCCCTCCCCACCAACGTCCTCGATGCGTTCAACACCATGCGTTCCTGGCTGAGCCAGGCGTTTACCGGTCAGCGCGAGGGTGTGCCCGCCGACGATGAATCCGTGCTGGCGCGCCTCCAGCACACCCGGGTCGACTACCGTCGCTCCTACCAGGCGTGGGTCGTGGCTACCGCCGGACGACTGACCGATGCGCGATCGATCTGCGACCGTCTGGAGCCGATCCTTGGTGATACCGGTCACGGCGGAGGCACCCGTCTCGCATCTGCGTTCCTTCGCCACGCTCTCGCCATTCTGGCCGCCGCTGATGGCCATTCAGAGGAGGCTGCTGCGCTCTGGGCGCGGGCGCGGAGAGACTTCGAGGACCACCACGTTCTCGTCGCCTTCACGTGCCTTGATGAACTCAGAGACGTGGCGCTCACCTTCCGGACTGACGATCCGTCTGCGCGCCGGAAGCTCGCGGCAGACGCTGCCGCTGCGTTGGAACGTGCCGGGGGAGCACTGCGACCGGGGGTGACACCCGCGATCGCCTCGTTGCGTTGCCTGGAGATCGATGGCCACTGGCATGATGCCCTCCATATCCTGGAGGATCTCCCTACCCCCGGCAACGCGTTCCTGAGACGCGAGACGACGGCCGTACGGGCCACGATCGCGCGGCACACGGGGGACCATGATCGTGCCTGGCAACAGATTCTGCCGCTGTTTCCGCAGGGCGCTGCGACGGAACCCGGCAACCTGATCCACCAGGAGGGCCTGTCGCTCATCCGCCTCGCCACCGATCTCTGCCTCGACTCCGGCGACCTCGCAGGCGCCGGCGAGTGGCTCACCGCACACGATCGCTGGCTCGCATGGACCGATTGTGTGCTCGGGCAGGCAGATGGGCGTTTGGCGTGGGGACGGTATTTCCTGGAGACCGGCGATCTGGACGACGCCAGGGCGGTCCTCGGGCAGGCGCTCGATCGGGCCGCCAATCCGAACCAGCCGCTCGTCCGGCTCCGCGCCCACCGGTTGCTCGGATCGATTGCCCTCGCCGACCATCGGACGCCGGATGCCGAAGCACACCTCGTCACAGCGCTCGCGCTGGCGACTGCCTGCGATGCGCCGTACGAGCGCGCGCTCACCGAGCTGGTCCTGGCTGAATGCCAGTTGTCGATGAATGCCGCAACCCGCGCAATGGAACTCCTGTCCTCGGCGATCGCGACCTTCTCGGCGCTCAATGCCAGGCCCGCGCTGGCCTGGGCCGACGCTCTGACGGGCCGCCTGTCGTTTTCCACTCAGAACGGTCCCCCTACAGGCGGGCTAACGCCGCGAGAACTCGACGTGCTGCGACTCGTCGCCGAGGGCCACTCGAATCCTGCCATCGCGTCAGCGTTGTTCATCAGCCGGGAAACCGCCCGCACCCACGTTTCGAACATCCTTCGCAAACTCGATGTCGGCAGCCGCACGGAGGCGGTCGACTACGCCCACCGCCACGGTCTGCTGGCCCGTTCCGAACGGGACGAATCCACGCACCAGGCGTAGATCGGCCCGCGAGCCCTTGCTGGCATAAATCCCCCAGTCGTACGATGCGCGTCCGGCGACACGGACGGATGATGGGAAGGCGGAGGGAGGCGCACGCCCGTTGCGGCCACCCAGGTGGCGCGACACTTCCTCGGCAGTATTCCCCACCCATTCGTTCGCCTCATGCACAGCGCCGAGGACATCCGCGCTGTGCCCATCGGAAGGGGTTCACCCACATGTCCGCAGTATTCGTTGACCAGGCAATCGAAGAATTGCGCGCAGACTTCCGCGGAGATCTCATTCATCCAGGATCACCGGACTACGACAGCGCGCGGACGATCTACAACGCGATGATCGACCGGCGGCCCGCGATCATCGCGCGCTGCGTCGATACCGGCGATGTCATCACCGCCGTGAACTACGCCCGCGATCACGATTTGGTGCTGGCAGTACGAGGTGGTGGTCACCACGGCGCCGGCCTGAGCATCTGCGATGACGGCCTGGTGATCGACCTCTCCCTGATGAAGGGGGTCAGGGTCGATCCCGAAGCCCGCACCGCCCTGGTGATGGGCGGCAGCACCTGGGCCGATGTGGACCACGCGACCTCGGCGTTCGGGCTGGTGACGCCGAGCGGCATCATCTCCTCGACCGGTGTCGGCGGTCTCACCCTTGGGGGCGGCCTCGGGCATCACACGCGCCGTTTCGGCCTGGCGATCGACAACCTGCTCGCGGCGGACATCGTGCTCGCCGACGGCAGCTTCGTGACCGCGACCGCAACGAACCATCCCGACCTGTTCTGGGCGATCCGTGGTGGTGGCGGCAACTTCGGCGTCGTGACCGCTTTCCTCTTCAACCTCAATCCGCTCCCGAATCTCTACGCCGGTCCGATGTTCTGGGATGTCTCGCTCGCGGGAGAGGTCCTGCGCTGGTACCGGGATTTCCTCCCGGCGCAGTCCGATGAGGTTGGCGGGTTTTTCGGGTTCCACATCATCCCGCCAGGCCCACCGTTCCCCGAAGCCCTGTGGAATCACCGGGCCTGCGTTGTCGTCTGGTCCCACTCCGGACCGACAGCCGAGGCCGAGGCGTTTTTCGCCCCGATACGCGAGAAGTTCGGCCCTCCGTTGCTCGACCTGGTGGGCCCGATCGCGCAACCCGCCCTGCAGTCCATGTTCGACGGTCTCTACCCACCGGGATTGCAGTGGTACTGGAAAGCAGACTTCTTCAGCGAACTCACCGATGACGCCATCGAGCGTCACCTCGAGTTCGCCGCCCAACTGCCCACCTGGCACTCGACCATGCACCTCTACCCGGTGGACGGCGCCGCAGGCCGCGTTGCCAACGATGCAACGGCCTGGAACTGGCGCGGCTCGAAGTGGGGGCAGGTCATCGTCGGGGTCAGCCCGGATGCCGACGACAAGGATCGAATCACCAGCTGGGCCCGCGCCTACTGGGAAGCGATGCATCCACACTCCGACGGGGGCGCCTACGTCAATATGATGATGGAGGAGGGGCAGGAACGCGTCATGGCCTCCTATGGCGAGAACTACGAACGGCTTGCCGCCGTCAAGGCCGAGTACGACCCTGAGAATCTCTTCAGCCGAAACATGAACATCAAACCCCGCGCCTGAACGTCGTTCGGGCATTCCCGGGGCAGTCCACCACGAAGGAGGCTGCCCCGGTTTCCATCCAGCCTGATTGCCCGGGTAAAACGGCAGGAAGACACGCTCCCGCCACTCGTGGCGTGCCCAAACGCTCCACCTGTTGCTGCCGCAAACCGACACGAAATTGACATGTCAGGGGCAAGCAACCTCCACTCCTGCAATCTCCATTCCACTATGCTGACATGCGGAACTGGCGTCGACTGCGAACTTCGGCGCCAGGAACGCACCTTGCAGGAGGAATGTCTTCGTGGTTTCCACCGCAACCCCGGAATTCGTGTTCGATCCGACCATCTCCAGTGCCGTCCCGGCCGGTAGCGCCAATCCGCCCACTCCATCCTGTGACCAGCGGCCGCTTACGGACGAGCAACTCGACCTCATGCAGCGTTACTGGGAGGCGTCCAATTACCTCACCATCGGTCAGATTTACCTGCGGGAGAACCCGCTACTGCGCGAACCGCTCACGGCCGATCACATCAAGCCTCGCCTGCTCGGCCACTGGGGCACCTCGCCGGGGCTCAACCTCATCTACGTTCACGTCAATCGCCTGATCCAGTTGCAGGATGTCAACGCCATCTATCTGGCTGGTCCCGGTCACGGCGGCCCTGCCCTCGTCGCCCAGGTCTACCTCGAAGGCGCCTACTCCGAGATCTACCCGGAAATCGGGCAGGACATCGACGGCATGCGCCGGCTCTTCCGCCAATTTTCCGCACCCGGCGGCATCCCCAGCCACGTCAGCGTGACCACGCCTGGTTCGATCCACGAGGGTGGTGAGCTCGGGTATGTGCTCACGCACGCCTTTGGCGCGGTGTTCGACAACCCCGACCTGCTCGCCATCGCCGTCGTCGGTGATGGCGAGTCGGAAACCGGCCCGCTGTCGGCTTCGTGGAAATCGGTTTCCTATCTCAATCCCGTCCACGACGGTGCTGTCCTGCCGATCCTCCACCTCAACGGCTACAAAATCGCCAACCCGACCGTGCTCGGACGCTCCACCGATGACGAGGTCCGGAAGTATCTCGAAGGCCAGGGCTACGAGGTGTCGTTCGTCTGCGGCGACGACCCGGCAGAGGTTCACCAGGCATTCGCCGCCACGCTCGACAACGCCTACGCCCGGATTCGCGAGATCCAGGCCGACGCCCGCGAGCATGGCGTCGATGGGCGCCCGAGCTGGCCCGCAATCGTTCTCCGCACGCCGAAAGGCTGGACCGGCCCGAAAGTCGTCGACGGCATCCCGGTGGAAGGGACGTTCCGCGCCCATCAGGTACCGCTTTCGGGGGTCCGCGAGAACCCGGACCACCTCCGGATGCTCGACGAGTGGCTGCGCAGCTACCGCCCCGACCAGCACTTCGATGCCAACGGTCGTCTCGTGCCCGAACTCGCCGCGCTCGCCCCAACCGGTGACCGGCGCATGGGCGCCAATCCCGCCGCCAACGGCGGTACCGGAGAGAAGCTCGATCTCCCGGATTTCCGTGCCTACACGGTGAAGTTCGATGTGCCAGGGACGGTCAGTATCGAGAACACGCATCCACTGGGTGAAATGCTCCGCGATACCTACACGCAGAACCCCACTTCGTTTCGCGCGTTCAGCCCCGACGAACTCCAGTCGAACCGGCTCGGCGCGATCCTCCAGCAGCACGACCGCGCGTATGTCGGTCCGATCATCCCGATCGACGACCACCTCTCGATCGACGGCCGGGTCATGGAAGTCCTGAGCGAGCACCTCTGCGAGGGATGGCTCGAAGGCTATACCCTGACAGGACGCCACGGGATCTACGTCACCTACGAAGCCTTCGCGATGGTCTCGGCATCGATGACGGTGCAGCATGGGAAGTGGCTCCAGGAGGCGATCGAACTGCCCTGGCGGAAGCCGGTGCCGTCGCTCAACGTCCTGCTGTCGTCAACCTGCTGGCGCAACGATCACAACGGATTCAGCCATCAGGGTCCGGGTCTGGTGGACGTGATGCTCTCGAAGCGCGGCTCGGTCGCCCGGATATACCTGCCACCCGATGCCAACACGCTGCTCTCGGTGGCGGACCACTGCCTGCGCAGCCGTAATTACGTCAATCTCATCGTGTCCGACAAGCAGCCACACCTGCAATACCTGACGATGGAGGAGGCGATCGCCCATTGCACGAAGGGCGCTTCGGTGTGGGAGTGGGCCGGGACTGGCGACCAGGGCGAACCGGATGTGGTCCTCGCGGCTGCAGGTGACGTACCGACGATGGAGACCCTGGCCGCCGCCGAATGGCTCCGCGACAACGTCCCGGGCATCGGGATTCGTGTCGTCAACGTCGTCGACCTGATGACGTTGTTCCAGCGCGATGTCCACCCCCACGGGATGAACGAAACCGACTTCGTCGAACTCTTCACAGCAGACAAGCCCGTCATCTTCGCCTTCCACGGCTACCAGCGCGCGATCCACGAACTGGTCCACGGACGTGTCAACGCACACCGTTTCCACGTCCGTGGCTTCAACGAACAGGGCACAACCACGACGCCGTTCAACATGGTCGTACTCAACGAGATGAGCCGGTACCACCTCGCGGCGGAAGCGATCCGTCGATCGAGCAGGTTCGGACAGGAGGCCGACGGCTACATCGCGGACCTGGAGGATCTCACCCGGCGCGCGACCGCTCACGCCTACCAGTACATGGAAGATCCCGCGGAGATCAGTGGCTGGACCTGGGCCCCACGCGCGTAGTGCCGGCTCCAGGGCAGACCAGGTCATGTTCAAGGTCTACCCCGTGACCGATGCCTCGCATGAAATCCGGGCGAGTGAGCGAACCATCCGCGTTTCTCATTTTTTCGCGAATCGCCCGGTTTCATGGGGATTTCGGAGGTTCGGTCCCTGTCCACATGTGTTCGCGATCGAACTGCAATCCCGCAACGAGTCCGGCAGGGACAGCGTGACGGTTGCCGGTCCCTTCACCAACGAACGCGGAGAGCGGCGAGAACTGCGCCAGGTGGTTGGTGGGCTGAAACCGATTCCTGGTGTCTGGTTCCGTCGCGTAGATGCAACGAGGAAGGCCGTTCTCCGGCACAGGGACGATCCGGCCCGGGAAACTCGATTGCGCGCCGGAAAGGCCTTCCCTACAGCGTGTTGCAGGGACGGTGATTGCGAA
>CAZSUN010000012.1:52533-62167 GCA_964610045.1 uncultured Sphaerobacteraceae bacterium | reverse complement strand
GTTCCAACGAGATTGCCCGCAAGGTGGTGCCGCCTCGCCGCCCGAACCTGAATGGTCGAGCGACGGAACGGCTCCATCGGGAACGCCCGCATCTACGCGCTCGGGTCTCGCACTCCCCTCGAAGCGCGCACCCTCCATCATTCCCAGAGGTCCTGAACCAGCACAAGCCCTCGCGCCATCCTCGAACCACGGGTAGAATCGCGCGGCATGAGTCAGGGGCTTGCATGCCCCGCACGCAACAAGGGAGCAACCGTGGCTGTCAAACTGGTGCATGTAGGTCTTGGCGGATGGGGCCAGGATTGGGAACAGAACGCGATCGGGCCAGTCAGCGAAATCGAGCGCGTAGCGTGGGTGGATGCCCACGAGCCGACCCTCGAAGCCGCCCGGGAAAAGCTCAAGCTGCCGAAGGACCGGTGTTTCACCTCGATCGCGGCAGCATTCGACGCCGTTGAGGCTGATGCCCTGCTGGTGACCGCTCCCCAGCCCGCCCACGTCCCACTCGCCATCGAAGCGATGCACGCCGGCAAGCATGTCCTTGTCGAGAAGCCGTTCGCCATGTCGGTCGAGGAGGCTCGCGAAGGCATCGCCGTTTCGGAGGAGACCGGCAAAGTGCTGATGGTGAGTCAGCAGTACCGCCACTATCCAGCGGTGCGCAAGGCCGCCGAACTGGTTGCCAGCAACGCCTGCGGCGCGGTTGGAACGGTACGCGTCGACTTCCGTTGGTGGGCGAACCGGGCGGCCAGGGAAGGCAACAAGCACTACGCCATCGCCCATCCCCTGATCTACGACATGGCCATTCACCACTTCGACCTGATGCGCCTGATCCTCGGCCAGGAAGCGGTCAGTGTCTACGCACGGTCGATGGATGCCTCCTGGAGCAAGTTCAACGATCCGGGCAGCGCGGCGATCACCATCGAGTTCGCCGATGGCACGGTCGTGTCCTACCGGGGAAGCTGGGTGAGCCCGGACCGACACACTCATTGGGGCGGCAACTGGAACATCGAGTGCGAGGAAGCGAGCATCTTCTTCACCAGCCGGCAAGGCGGACCCGCAGGCACGGCGGGCGACCGGTTGGAAATCACCCCGGTCGGGGGTGAGCCAGAAACCGTGGCGCTGGACACGCCGAAGTTCTGGGGCCGCTCCGCGGGGTTGGTGGCGTTCGCCGAGTCAATCCGGACTGGCGCTGAACCCGAAACATCCGCTCGTAACAACCTTGGCAGCATTGCGCTGATGATCGCCGCCGCCGAGTCCGCCGATACCGGACGCATCGTCGCAGTACCACAGGTGTCCTGACGAAAACCCTTTGGAGGCTGAGTCTCCCAATCCCGTGAGGTCACAGGTGCATCAACCTCCGAACATCCTCCTGATCACCAGCGACCAGCAACACTGGTTCACCCTGGGCAGGAATAACCCGCGGATCAGCACACCAAACCTCGACCGGCTTGCCGATGAGGGGACGCAATTCACCCGGGCCTATTGCCCGAGCCCGGTGTGCTCACCCTCGCGAGCCTCGATCATCACCGGGCAATACCCCTCCACGCATGGCTGCTGGACGATTGGGGTGAAGCTGGACGAGGCGATCCCGACAGTAGGCGATGCACTCCGGGCGGCTGGATACGACACGAGCCTGATCGGCAAGGCTCACTTCCAGCCGCTTCGCTCCGAGCCCGACCAGATCTCGCTAGAAACACCGGACCGGATTCGCGATCTCGATTTCTGGCGGTCGTTTCACGGCCCGTGGTACGGATTCGATCGTGTCGAGATCGCTCGCATGCACGGCGACGAATACCTGGCGGGCCAACACTACGGAATCTGGCTGGAAGAACACGGAGCCGGGAACTGGCCTGACTACTTCATGCCGATGCCGGGCGAGGCTCCGCGTCCATCACGCCGTGGCGCCTGGGAGATCCCCGCCGAGCTTCACTACACGACCTGGACGGCCGAGCGGACGATCGCCGCAATCGATCGGTCCGTTGCGAGCGGCAAGCCGTTCTTCACCTGGGCGTCGTTCCACGATCCGCACCCGCCCTATGTCGTGCCCGAACCCTGGGCATCGATGTATGACCCGGACACGATGGAACCAGGAAGCCTCCTGCCGGGGGAATTCGAGTTGATGGCTCGTCATTTCTTGCTAACACAGGAGGAATCCCCGGATTTCTCCGCGTGGGATGAGGGCGGCTATCACAGCCACGGGTTCCAGAGTCACCTGGTCAACGACAACCAGCTTCGCGAGGACATCGCCATTTATTACGGCATGATCTCGTTCATGGACGACCAGATCGGACGCATCCTCAATCACCTGGACTCGATCGGCGCGGCTGAGAGCACGCTGGTCGTCTTCACCACCGACCACGGCCACTTTCTCGGCCAGCATGGCCTTGTGGCAAAGGGCGCATTCCACTACGAGGATCTGGTCCGCCTCCCGTTCCTCGTCCGGTATCCAGGTCAGGTTCCTGCCGGGAGGAATTCGTCGGCAATCCAGAGTCTCGTCGATCTCGCCCCGACCTTTCTCGATGCGGCTGGCGTCCCCATCCCCGGAAGGATGCAGGGCGTGTCTCAACTTGCCGTCTGGCATGCTGATTCCGCATCCGCTCGATCGTGGGCAATCGTGGAGAATCGACACCAACCGACCAAACTCCACCTCCAGACCTATGTGGAAGATCGCTGGAAGATGACGGTGTACCGGGGATCAGACGAAGGCGAGTTCTTCGACCTGGTGAACGATCCGGAGGAGCGGGTCAACCGGTGGCGAGACCCATCGTTGGCAGCCGAACGGTCCGAGGTCATGCACCGGTGGTTGCAGGCCGACCTGGAGCGAGAGCCGACCCGGTATGCACGGATCGCCCACGCCTGATCGCGTGAGCACGGAGCGTCACGAACAGTCAGTTTGCCTTTCACGAGGTTCGCTACGACGTGGGCTCGGGACAGGCGCTCCGGCCGTTGCTCATTCAGCGATGGGCGTCACGCCCGGACCGTGAGCGCTACCGTCGACGGGCATGGATAGCGGAACTCGAGGAGGAGCGCATCCGTCGCCGGCAGTTCGACCCGCTGGAATGACCTGGCGGCGAGCAGTGTCTCCATGACCTCGGCCATGCCACCCGCCACCTCGGAACCTTCGATCACCACTTCATGCTCGGTCGCAAGACCGTCACCATCGGCATCGACGAACACGATGCCCGAACGATTCCGCTCGACCCAGAGCTTGCGCATGGACTCGATGCCGATCCGCCCCTCGGCGCCATCGCTGTCGACATAGGTAAACGAAAATGCTGCTACTTCCATGTCCAGAATCATCCTCGATCCGGTCGATACCCAGTCCGCCTGTCAGGAGGTCACTATAGAACATGTGTTCTACTATGGCAAGCGATGCACGCGTGATTCGTGACCAATACAGACCAAACGACCATGGGACGGTGCGAGTTCCATCAGGCAGTCGTGACGTCGCCAAAGTCAGGGTCACCCGGCCGAGATGGACGTGGATCAATGGTTCCCAAATACCGCCCGTTTGTATACAATCCATGCGCCAGACCGGGATCGGCGTGACACAGTGTCGTCTCACCTGCCACCATGCTGCGATCAGGTCCACATCGATCGATTTGGAGCCACCACAAAGGAGACATCGTGTTCGACCTCAGCGGCAAGACCGCCCTCGTGACCGGCGCCGGTTCCGGTATCGGTCGGGAAATCGCGATCTGCTACGCGAAACAGGGAGCAGTCGTCGCTGTTGCCGACATCAACGAAGCGGGCAGGGTTGCAGTTGCGGACGAAATCGTGGCTGACGGCGGCACAGCGTTTCCCCTGTCGCTGAATGTGACGAGCGCTGACGAGGCGCAGGCAGCTGTAGAGAATATCGTTTCGAAGCACGGACGCCTGGACATCCTTGTCAACAATGCCGGCATCGGTATGGTCGGCAGCCTGACCGAAACCGGTTTCGAAGACCTTGCCCGGCTCGTCGATGTCAATATCTACGGCGTCTACCATTGTTCGCAGGCGGCCCTGAGCCAGATGCTGTCCCAGGATCCGCAGGGTGGGGTCATCGTCAACATTGCCTCGGTCGCGGGGCAGGTCGCGGTATCCCGGCGCTTTGCCTATTGCGCCACGAAGGGGGCCGTCATTTCGATGACCCAGTCAACCGCAATGGACTACATCGATCGCGGCATTCGCTGCAACTGTATTTGCCCCGGCACGATCGAGAGCCCATTCGTCGAGGCATACCTGAACAAGTACCATCAGGGTGAGATCGAGGAAACCCGGCGCCAGCTGCACGCCCGCCAACCGATCGGGCGAATGGGCCGGCCGGACGAAATCGCACCGCTGGCTCTTTACCTGGCGTCAGATGAATCCGCCTTCGTCACGGGCGCCCAGTTCACCATCGACGGCGGCCTCACCGCACGCTAGACGCCATCACCCGGATTGCATCCGGAACAGTTCACTCACGCAATCAACGAAGGAATCCGCACATGGCAAATCCTACCTCCCTCGGCCGAACACAGCGCGGAACCTTCCTCATCGCCGATGTCACCGTGCGTCTCCATCCTGACGACGATGTCGTCATTGCCAAACAGCCGCTGCTGCCGCGCACGGTGCTCGTCGCCGAATCTGGTGATATCACGGTCGCCCAGATGATCCCGCCGGGCCACAAGGTTGCAGTGCGGGAGGTCGCAAGTGGGCAACCCGTGCGCCGCTACGGACAGATCATCGGGTTCGCCACGCAGGACATCGCTCCCGGCCAGCATGTGCATACCCACAATATCGCGGTCCATCAGGGCGAACTGGAGCTCGATTATGCCTTCGGTGAAGGCTATGTCCCGGTCGACATGGTTCCGGAGGCCGAACGGCGAACTTTCCTTGGGTATCGCAGGGCGGATGGCCGCGTCGGCACGCGGAACTTTGTCGCCCTGCTCGCATCGGTGAATTGCTCCTCGACTGCCGTCCGGCGCATCGCCGATCACTTCCGTGACAACCCGATTCTCGATCAGTACCCAAATGTCGACGGCGTCATCGCATTCGCGACCAAGGGTGGGTGCGGCGCCCACTACGGCTCCGACTACCTCGGCATGCTTCAGCGGACGATGGCCGGCATGGTCGACCACCCCAACATCGGCGGCTACGTCATCGTCAGTCTCGGCTGCGAAACCAACCAACCCGAGGACATCATCGAAACGGGTCACCTCGCGAACGGTCACCGTCCCCAGGTGTTGACCATCCAGGAGGACGGCGGATTCCTCCAGACCGTTGAAGCAGGCATCGCCGCCGTGCTCGAAATCCTGCCGGAAGCCAACAAGGCGGTCCGTGAGGTAGTCCCCGCCTCGGAGCTGGTCGTCGCCCTGCAGTGCGGCGGCTCCGATGGCTGGTCGGGCGTCACCGCCAACCCTGCCCTCGGTCAGGCGGGCGATCTCATCGTCAGTCAGGGCGGCACCATCGTGCTCGCCGAAACCAGCGAAGTCTATGGTGGCGAGCACATCCTGACCCGGCGAGCCGTCACTCCCGAGGTCGGGCAGAAGCTGGTCGACAAGATTCATTGGTGGGAAGGCTACACATCGATGTTCGGTGCATCGATCGACAACAATCCCTCACCCGGCAACAAGGTCGGCGGCCTGACCACCATCTACGAGAAATCGCTCGGGGCGATCGCCAAGGGCGGCACCACCCCACTCGTCGATGTCCTGGACTATGCGGAGCGCATCACCCAGAAGGGGTTCCTCCACATGGACACCCCCGGCTACGATCCGGTATCCGCCACCGGTCAGGTCGCGGGCGGGTGCAACCTCGTCGTCTTCACCACCGGACGTGGTTCTGCATTCGGTTTCAAGCCGGCGCCATCGATCAAGATCGCCACGAACAACGATCTGTATGCGAAGCAGGAACCCGACATGGATATCAATGCCGGGAAGATGCTCGATGGCCTCAGTCTCGAGGAGATGGGTCAGGAAATCTTCGACGTGATCCTCGAAATCGCCTCGGGGAAACAGAGCAAGAGTGAAGCGGCCGGTATCGGGGAAGAGGAATTCAATCCCTGGATCATCGGCGCGACCCTGTAGGTGTGAACGAACCCACGACGACTCACGCCGCGCCCGTCAACGAGCTTGTGGACCTGTTCACGCAGCGACTCAGCGGTGTCGGCGGCCAGGTACATCGAACGTTCGACAGCGCCACCTGCGCCAGCGAACTCGCGACAATCGCGGACAGGATTCCGGATCGCACCATCTGGATTTCCGCAGAACTCGCAGATCGCGCACCAGCATTGATGGAGCGGCTTGCCGCCAGCGGTTTCGTCCTGCGGCAACCGCTATCGGCGGCCGAGGTCCGGGATCAACCGCTCGGGCTTGGCATCGCCGAGGCGGCGGTGGCGGAGACGGGGTCCGTCATCATGTCGGAACCCGCTGTCGCTGGCCGCGCCGTGACACTGATGACGGAGACGCTCGTCATCGTCTGCCCACTCACGGAACTGATGCCGTCGCTCGATGAAGCAGCAGCCGTGTTGCGACGCATCGGAAACCAGGGCGCATCCTACGCGACGTTTATCACCGGTCCCAGCCGCACCGCCGACATCGAACGACAGCTGACCGTCGGCGTCCAGGGGCCGGGCGTCTATCACGTCATCCTGGTCGACCAGCTGTCCTGAGCGCGAAAGGTCCGGGTTCCACATGCCATACTCCCCCGCTGCCGTCCCGAACGAGCTCGACCAGGCGGAAGAGGCCAGGCACGAGGAGGTGGAACGTCCGTTCCACGACCGGTACGACGATGCCCTTGCGAACCCACGGCTTTCGACCAGCCTGACCAACTTCCAGCAATCCTGGCGGCGGGACCGCGCCACGGTCATGTCCGAGGTCGATTTTCAGACGTTGCGGGCACGGATGAAGGCGGCCAAGACCGAGGCGATCGACAACCTCGATCACTATCTCGAACAGTTCGTGCAAGCGGCAGAGGCTGCCGGCAGCATTGTCCATTTCGCGGCCGACGGCGATGAGGCGACGAGGATCGTCAAACAGATCGCGCGGGATCACGAGGTGACGCTGGTCGCCAAATCGAAGTCGATGGTGAGCGAGGAAATCGAACTCAACCATCATTTCGCCGATGACGGCATCGAAGCGATCGAGACGGATCTCGGTGAGTGGATCGTGCAACTGCGCGGGGAACGCCCCAGTCACATGGTGATGCCGGCCATCCACCTCGCGCGCGAACAGGTCGGCGAGGTCTTCAGCGAGGAACTCGGGCGGGAAATCTCCCGGCAGAATGTCACCGAGCAGGTCCACGCGGCGCGCGATGCGATTCGCGATGTCTTCTTCAACGCCGGCATGGGCATGACCGGCGCGAATGCGCTCATCGCAGAGTCCGGCACCGTGATGATGGTCACGAATGAGGGAAATGGCCGGCTGACCTCATCGATTCCACCAGTCCACGTCGTTCTTGCAGGTATCGAAAAGCTCGTTCCAACCTACGACGACGCGATGACACAGCTGCGGGTCCTTGCCCGCAGCGCGACCGCCCAGCGTCTCACGGTCTACACCACCTTCATCCACGGGCCATCGCCAGACCACGTGCAACACATCGTGCTGGTCGACAACGGCCGGCGCCGAATGCGGGAGATGCCGGAGTTCCGCGAAGCGCTCCACTGCATTCGCTGTGCCGCCTGCGCCAACGTTTGCCCACCATACCGGGAAGTCGGGGGCCATGTCTTCGGCCACATCTATTCTGGCGCCATTGGCCTGGTGGTGACACCGTTCCTGAATGGACTGGAGAACGGCGCTGGCCCGCAAAGCATGTGCCTCTCCTGCAATGCCTGTGAAACCGTTTGCCCGGTCGATATCCCGTTACCGCGGCAAATCCTCGATGTCCGGGCGATGGTGGCCGCGGAAAAGGGGATGAAGCAGCCAAAAAGCGCGATCCTGGCCGCCTACTCGCATGCGCGGGTGATGAATGTCCTGCTCAAGATCGGGAGTCGTACACAGTATCCCTTGACCCGCGGGTCGAGCCTGATCCGCAACCGGAAGCTGCCCATCCTCAAGGCGCAAACACGCTGGCGGAGCCTGCCGGCCCTCGCCAACCGCCCACTCCGGGACCGGGTCCGCACCGGAGACGTACCGGCCATGGCAGCCGTCGTACCCAGCGCCGCCGCCGGGATGACCGTGGCGCTCTTCCCTGGGTGCATGACCGACAGGATCTACCCAGAACAGGGAGAGGCGGTCGTGACCGTTCTCGAGGCGCTGGGGGTGACTGTCCGGTATCCCGAGGGGCTTCATTGCTGCGGCCTGATCCCGAACAACTCGGGCGACATCGCCCACGCCCGGACAATGGCCATTCACACCATCGAATGCCTGGAGGCGGTATCGGCCGACTGGATCGTCTCGGGCAGCGCAAGTTGTGTGGCGATGCTCGGCCAGGACTACCTGCATCTCTTCCGAAACGAGCCTGTGTGGCGCGAACGGGCTGCCGCCCTGGCAGCGAAGGTGATCGACTTCACGTCGTTCCTCGCCAACGTCGCGAACCTCGATCCTGGGTCGCTGGGACCGCTGGACGGCAATTCACGCGAACTTACCTACCACGATTCCTGTCAGGGACTCAATGCGCTCGGTCTTGGGCCGGAACCGCGCTACCTGATCGAACAGGTCATGGGCGACAGCCTGGTGGAATTGGCCGAGAACACACTCTGCTGCGGGTTTGGCGGGTCGTTCAGCTTCGAATACCCCGAGGTGGCGGAGCGTCTCATGAACCGCAAGCTGGGCAACGCGGAGGCAACCGGCACACGCCTGATCGTCACCGACAACCAGGGATGCATCATGCATCTGCGTGGCGGTCTCGATGCGTCGGGTCGCCGGATCGAGGTCCGACACATCGCGGAGTTGCTGGCAGAACGGGTGCGGGAGCGCGCGGTGAGAGA
Source organism: uncultured Sphaerobacteraceae bacterium (assembly GCA_964610045.1). GTDB lineage: Bacteria > Chloroflexota > Chloroflexia > Thermomicrobiales > UBA6265 > JACCYX01. Next base: position 53,286 of record CAZSUN010000012.1, on the reverse strand, counting down.
GCCGTCCCAATCGTAAGTGTCAGCGATGTCGCGTCGAGATCATGCCCGTGATCTGCGGAGTTCCGATCCAAGGAACACCACTCGCGCCTGATCCGAAACCACACCACCGGTTACCAGGCGGGAATCCAGAGTTACGAAGGTGGCGCCATTCGCCGCCGCGAGCGCGACCAGGTACGCATCGGTTAGCCGCCTTGAGAAGATAATGTGCTCCGGTGAAAAGTGCCGTGTATCGGTGATACTGATGCTGTCACCGATAAATCGATGCTGACCCAATTCGCGCAACGACAACACCGAGTCAACGACCTCAGCCAAGAGAAGTGGCCCTGTAGGGTAGCCTGGGCCGAACTTGATTCTCACGGCGCCGTTCTCGGTGATTGGGCATGTGAGCCATTCGCTGTCTTCGCCGAGAGCGGCGATCCATGCGGTTGCCACTGCGTTGAACTCGTGGTCGGCGTCAACCAGAGCGATCAAGACATTGACATCCGCCAGGAAACGGCTCAATCCAGTTCTTCCCACAGAGCTATGATCTCATCAGCAGTCACCGTTCTTCCTGTTTTCGAACGACGCACCAGTCGCACGCCATTTCGAGTCTCACGGTGATCTTCTCGATCGTCCAGTCCATTCCGCAGTACATCCGATACGATCTGATCGATCGGCACACCCGTCGCCTGCGATCGCGCCTCCAGGGCGGCGACCAGATCGGCATCGACGCTAAATTCCTTCCGCACCGTCGTAACCATGGCAACACCTCCA
>CAZSUN010000012.1:16616-52433 GCA_964610045.1 uncultured Sphaerobacteraceae bacterium | reverse complement strand
ATCGGCATCGACGCTAAATTCCTTCCGCACCGTCGTAACCATGGCAACACCTCCACGTCGATTGTAGCAAGTACTCGCGGCGACACTTCGATTTCGTTCCCGTATCGCATACGATGCACCAAACGGCATCTGTTTACCACGAGGAGAAGATGAGACGTGCCTATAGCTCGCTACACCGTGGACAGCGATCCATCGCCCCAGATCGGCTACATCAGCGGTGAGGCTGTTTTCGCGTTTGCGGAAACGGATGGCCCCGCCTCGATCGAGGCAGCGCTCCAGTTGGATGCGGCCGAATTGAACGTCGCGGCGGAACGCGCTTCAGCCAATACGGAAGCCGGGATCGGACTCGACCGCGTCACCCTGCTGCCACCGATCGACACCCAGGAGGTTTGGGCATCCGGCGTTACGTATCTCCGGAGCCGTGATGCTCGCATGGAAGAGTCCACACAAAAGGATGTCTACGACCTGGTGTACGATGCGGAGCGGCCCGAGTTGTTCATGAAGGCGACGGCGAGCCGCGTTGCTGGCACCGGTGGCACGGTGGCGGTTCGTGGAGACTCGACGTGGGACGTGCCGGAACCGGAACTCGCGCTTGCGATCAACTGCCGCGGCGAGATCGTCGGCTACGCCATCGGCAACGATGTCTCGTCCCGCTCGATTGAAGGGGAGAACCCGCTCTACCTGCCGCAAGCGAAGGTCTATTCACTCTGCGCAGGTCTCGGCCCCTGGATCTCGCTGACGTCGGAAGTACCGAACCCGAACGACCTGGCGATCCAACTCGTGATCGAACGCGACGGCGCCCTGCATTTCGACGGCGAAACGTCGACCAATCAGATCCACCGCCCGTTTACCGAACTGGTCTCGTTCCTGTTCCGCCACAACAGCTTCCCGCAGGGCGCGTTCCTGATGACCGGGACCGGGATTATCCCACCGCCCGAATTCACCCTTGAAAACGGAGACGTGGTGCGAATCACGATCGACGGGATCGGCACACTCCATAACCCAGTGATCCGGCTGACTGAGTAATCCTGGAGTCCTGCAGGGTGTGGTGGAAGCCCGACGAGGGTGAGGACCGAGACCGGTCCTCACCCTCGGGTGTCACAGTGCGGTACTCGCGGGAGCGACGGCGCCATTGGTCTCAGGCTGTTCATCGCCAGTCGCAGTTCCAGTTGTCACCCGTTCAACCGACGGCGCAAGCACGATCACGATTGACACCAACAGGGCGACCCCAATGAACGCCACCTGAAGCGACAGATGGTCACCGATCGCACCAATGACCGGCGGACCGATCAGGAATGCCGAGTAGCAGGCGGTCGCCACTGCCGCGACCCCGACCGACCGTTCGATACCCGGAACCGAGCCTGCGGCCCGGTAGGTAATCGGGATGGTCGCGGAGAAGCCGAGGCCGGCACATGCGAATGAGAGCAGGAACGCCCACGGCACTGCCATCAACGCCCCGAACAACACACCGGCAATGGCGATAGCCGCCCCGACGCGGATGACCAGGACGGGTCCGAACCGACGGACCATCGAATCCCCGGCCAGGCGTCCGACCAGGGCTGCGGCCGAGAAGATGGTGTAGCCCAACGCCGCGATTCCCGGATTCGCGCCCAGGTCTTCCGAGAGGAAAAGCGCTCCCCAGTCTGCCAACGCCTCCTCCATCAACCCCGCGCACAGCGCGATTGCGCCAAGCGGCCACAGGATGCGGGGACCGATCGAGAAGAAGGGACGTCGACGCGAGGACGCCATCGTGGTTTCGATCCGTTCGTCCGGCACCAGGAATTGGGAGAGCAGGTACCAGGCAATCACAATCAACGAGACGAGCACCACGAACTGCGCCTGTATCGGCACATCAAGCGCCGCGAGTCCCGCGCCGATGGCCGCGCCAGCCAGGGCGCCAACGCTGAACATGCCATGCATGGTGGACAGGATCGGGCGGCCAAGCTGTCGCTCGATTTCGACCGCCTGCGCGTTCATCGAGACATCGCAGGTGCCGTTCATGAATCCGTAGACCAGGAACGCCAGGAAGAAGGCAGCCGGGTTCGGCGAAAACAGCGCGAGCAGGTAACAAACCGCCCAGGCGATACCGAACCAGCGCACCGAATACGCACTCCCCCACCGGGAGATGCGTGGACCGGTGACCTGGAACGCTACCAGCGCCCCGATCGCCCCGGCAATCAGGACGCTCCCGAGTTCCGTGCGGCTGACTCCCAACAGCTCGGCGATCGCCGGTACGCGCGCGATCCAGCTTCCGAACAGGATGCCACGGAGAATGAAAATGATGGCCAGGGCAAGTTGTGGACGAACCGTGCCACGGAACCGGTTGACTGGCATCAGTTGGAGACCTCAGGCAGGGAGACGTGCGACGGGTCCGAGCATGTACGCCCTGTCGCGTTGAAGAACGTGGGAGTGTCGAGCAAGGCTCGGCCCTGCTGCCAATTGTGCTGCCGCGCGGTGCTCCGCAACAAGGATATGGCCACCTGGCGCGCAGACTCCGGTCTGGAATGATCACAGGCGGGACCATAGCCCCGCCTGTGATGCGATCGAACCCGGATTTCTGGGACTATGGCCGGACGATGCCACCGTCCCGATGCCGGATATCCGGCCAGGCGCCGTTGATCGGATGCTCCGGGAAGGGATAGGTTGCCGCCAGCTCCTCGTTGATGTCGATGCCGAGACCAGGCAGGTCGTTCGACCAGAGCGCGCCGTCCCGGATTTCCGGTGTTCCGGGGAAGACCTCACGAGAGCGCTCGCCCCAGAGGGTCGCCTCCTGGATCCCGAAGTTCGGGGACGAGAGATCGAGCGCCAGGTTCGCGGCATGCGCGATCGGGGATGCATCGCCCGGACCGTGCCAGGCTGTCCGTACGTTGAAAAACTCGCAATAGGCTGCCAGTTTGCGCGCCGGGCTGATCCCACCGATATCCGAGATGTGCACGCGGATGAAGTCGATCAGGCGGTCCTTGATCAGGTTCACGTACTCTGCCTGGTTGACGTACAACTCACCCATGGCAATGGGGATCGTGGAATGCTGTCGCAGCAACGGGAAGTACCCGTTGTCCTCTGGCGCGAACGGATCCTCGTAGAAAAAGAGCCGGTAAGGCTCCAGGTCCTGGGCGAGCCGGATCGCAGCCATCGGATGAACGCGCTCGTGAACGTCGTGCAGGAGCTCGATCTCGTCTCCTACCTGCGACCGGACGTGATCGAACATTCTGGGTACGATCCGGCAATAGGCGGCGGGATCCCAACGGGCATCAGTCATTTCCAGGTGGATCGCGTATTTCTGGCCGTCGGTCTTGCTGGCCTTCGGGCGGGCGCCGTACGTCGCGCTGCCAGGAACCGCCACCTGGCAGCGAATGAACCGGAATCCCTGGGCCATCAACGCCCGGACGTTCTCCTCCACTTCCTCGAAGGTACCGCCGGATGCATGGACGTACACGTCGGCGGCCTGGCGAACCTTGCCTCCGAAGAGTTGGTACAGCGGAAGGTTGGCAATCTTGCCCTTGATGTCCCAGAGCGCCATGTCCACGCCGCTCATGGCGTTGTTCAACACCGGACCGCTGCGCCAGTACGAACTGACGAAGGATGCCTGCCAGATGTCCTCGATGTCGTGGACCGATCGCCCGATCAGGAAGGGCCGCAGGTACTCCTCGATCGCGGTTTTGACGACCAGCGGACGCTGGGTGAAGGTCGCGCAACCAATGCCGTAAAGGCCGGGCTCAGTCGTCTCGATCTTGACGACCACCGTCCGGATCCCGTCCGGTGCGGTCATGATCACCCGGACATCGCGAATCCGGATGGCGTTGTCATCGCCGAACGCCGGCCACGCCGGCGGCACGACCGGAACGGGTTGTCCGGCAGCATTGTCGTTCATGCACAGGCACCTCTGGCCGCAAGGCCCTCTCGCCGGATTCCTACCGAACACCAGGTGGTCATCCGAAGTCGGTATCAGGCGTTCGTCTTCACCCACTCAACGTAATCGGCCTCGATATGGTCCATCCAGGTCGAGACGTCGATGTCACCCGATGTGTAGATGCCTTGCGCCAACCGCAATTTTCCGAACACGTCGCGCTGCCGCGTGTCCTCGGATCGCTCGACCACCTGCTGCACGAGGTGTGGTGGGATGAATGTCACGCCGGCCTTCGTGCCGAGCACGGCGTCGCCCGGCATGACGGTCGCGTTGCCGATGCGAACCGGACCGTTGACTTCCCTAAGCGTCACTTCGTAGATCGCACTGGGGTGGACACCCCGGCAATAGACCGGGAAGTCGCCAAGTTCCTCCACGCGAATGGAGTCCCGGATACCGCCGTCAATGATCATGCCGGTCCCGGTGCGGGCGCGGGCCGCCGTCCCGAGGTTGTCGCCGATGAACGTGCCGTCCTCGACCTTGCCGAAGAGATCGACCACCAGCACATCACCCGGCTGGAGTTGGTCGATGATCCAGGTATTCTGGCCACCTGATCGCCCCTCACTGCCGCCGATGCCCTGGACGACATCGTTCAGGTCCGGTCGCAACGGCACGTAGGCGGCAGTCACTGCCCGGCCAACGAGGGGAATGTCCGGGTGGAGGTGAACATTCCAATCGCCTTCAAACTGGAAGTGGTAGTTATGTCCACGCTCGAGCACACCCCAGGCCTCGTCGTTCGTGACGAGTTTCAGCCGCTCCAACAGGTCATCCGGCACGCGTGGGCGACCATCGCTCGCCCGGTCGAACGGATTCTGAGGCGTAAGGGCTGCAATGCGCTCCGGAGAATTGAAGATCATGGCCGACTGACTCCTGGTCTGGTTTCACTCACGTATCGCCCCAAACCGGGGCCCATGTGAACCGCCACACTCTACCAACGCGATCGGATTCCGGGAACCCTCGTGTGTTCGCCGGTTGGTCAGTCCGTGTGAAATACCTCGGGAATCACCATCCACCACTCGCCGTCGCTTCGGCCTTCCAGCGGCTCCTGCATCGGATCGGTGAGTTTCCACCATTCCTGCGTCACCGGATCGGCGGCGATCCCGGCCATATCGGCATCGTAGTCTTCGCCGACATACTCGAAATAGGAAAACAGGATGTTGCCCTGCCGGAAGATCGAGTAGTTCCGGATATTGTGTTTCCGGATGGTGTCCAGCACCCCGGGCCACACCTCGCGATGAATGGCCTCGTATTCCTCGATCCGATCCTGTCGAACGCCGATGACCTGTCCGATTCGACGCACCTGTCACTCCACTCTTCTGATGACCGACAAAGCGTCCTGTATGTGCCTCTGGGCACAACCCGCCACGAGTGTTGGCACGATTTCAACACGCCCTCGCCCAACGCTGGGCAGGCGACCGTGTTAGCCGATTGCGGGATGATCCTCGGCCAGCCCGTTCGAACCGATCGGCGAACCCTGGCGATAGTGATCGAGGAAGAACCGTTGCGCATCGAACGGCTTTCGTCGCCGTTCAGGGCGCACCGGTCGATACGTCCCATCGGAGTCGAGGCTCCGGGCATTGACGGTATCGCGCAGATAGGCATCCAGCACGACATTGCGCAGATGCGTGATGAGCTCCGGGGAGTCGACTGGAGCGATCACCTCGACCCGTCGATCGAAGTTGCGTTCCATCGCGTCGGCACTCCCAATGAAGACCTTCGGTTTGCCACTGTTGTGGAAGTAATAGATGCGGCTGTGTTCCAGGAACCGGCCGACGAGACTGATGACCCGCACCGTCTCGCTGAGACCGGGCACACCCGGCCTGAGGCAACAGATGCCTCGAATGATCAGGTCGATCTTGACCCCGGCCTGGGACGCCGTATACAGGGCACGGATGACCTCCTTGTCCACCAGGGAGTTCATCTTGAAAATGAGGTGGCCTGTGCCGGATCGCTCGTGCTCGCGAATCTCGGCCATGATGGCGCTAATGATCTGCTGCCGCATTTTTGCGGGGGCCGTCCACAACACATCGTAGTCGATCTCGGACGCGAAGCCGGTCAGGTAGTTGAACAGGCGCGAAACATCTTCGGCAATGTCGTCACGCGAGGTCAGGATGCCAATGTCCTCGTAGATCTTCGCGGTGTTGGCGTTGTAGTTGCCAGTGGAAACATGCACATAGCGACGCAGGCCATCTTCTTCCCGCCGCACGACGAGCGTCACCTTGCAGTGCGTCTTGAGACCCAGCAGACCGTAGGCGACGTGAACGCCAGCCTCCTCCAGGGTTTCCGCCCAGGAGATGTTGTTCTCCTCATCGAATCGCGCCTTGATCTCAACGAGCACCGCGACCTGGGTGTCATCATCCCGGGCCTGGGTCAATGCCGGGATCAGGGGCGAGTCCTTGCCAACGCGGTAGAGCGTTTGCTTGATGGCGACGACATTCGGATCGGTCGCCGCGGCTCGCACGAAGTCGGCCACGATGTTGAACGTCTGGTACGGCAGGTGGACAAGCACATCCTTGCGCCGCAGCAGGTCGAAGATGTCACCCGCCTCCCAGACCGGCTGGCTGGCTGGAGTCCGGCCAGCCGGAAACATCCCGGACTGGATCAGGGGCGGATCCTTGAGGGCCGGCAGGTCGAGACGGGTCAATTCGAACAGGTGGTCCATGCAGAGGCGGCCGTCGATGGCATAGACATCCGTGGACGTTGCATGCACCTGATTGACGAGCCAATCCCGCACCTGGTCGGGCATGGTCGTGTCGATATCGAGCCGGATGACGGAACCGAAGGGGCGCTGGGCGAGCGTCTCGCGCATCACTTCCAGCATGTTGGCCTGGTCGTCATCGTTCTCATCGAGTTCAACGTCCGAATCGCGCACCAGGTGGAACGGGTAGGCCGCCAGTACCTGGCTCCCGGGAAAGAGCCGGTCCAGATGGGCGGCGATCACATCTTCGGCCCAGGTGAACTTCACGCCGTCGTCCGCAACCCAGGCGTTGGGATTGGCCAGGATCGTGCCGGAACGGGCCGAGAGTTCACCGGGAATCGGCAGGAGTCTCGGAATCAGGCCGGGAATCTTGATCCGCGCGAATCGCGGTTGCCCTCCACTCTGGAGGAGCACGATCAGGTTCAGGCTGTCGTTCGAGACGTGCGGGAAACGCCGCCCGCGATCGACCGCCTGCGGTGTGAGCATGGGATAGATCTCGCGCTCGAACACTTCACCAAGGAACGCTCGCTCCTCCTTTCGGAGGCCGTCGAAGGGCACAACGGCGACACGCTGCTTCGCCAGGCCCGGAATGAGTTCGTCCCGGATCAAGCGAGCATGCTCGTCGAGCAACTCCTGGGTAGTGGCCTTGATCGCCATATGCTGTTGCTGGGGGGCGCGTCCGCACACGGCGATATCGGAGATGCCAGCCACCACCTTCCGCTTGACGCCCGCAACCCGGATCATGAAGAACTCGTCGAGATTGGCCGTGAAAATTGCGGCAAATTTCACGCGTTCCAGGAGCGGGTTGCCGACCTCGGCAACCTCTTCGAGCACTCGTCGATTGAACTCGAGCCAACTCAACTCCCGGTTGATGTATAGCTCCGGCGAAAGGGGAACCAGTTCGCGAACTGGAGTCGGCCGCCCTTCAGCCGTCTCCAGCGCATCACCTGCAGCTTCGTTCGAGTTCACCGTGTCCATACTCTCCATCCAAACTGGTGCCATTATTGAGGAGACGCGGCAGGCGCACCTGACCATCCGTCGCAGAACCTCGGCATGCCGAAACTATACGGGATTGACTGGCGGAAGCGGGATACGCCATTCGGCGCAATTCCGGCACGTCCGGACTGTGCCACAATGGCCAGGAGGGCGACTGCCCAATTTCCCGGAAGTAGCGTGTTGGGAAGGCAATCAATGCCACAACCAGTCGTTCGCCGCCCCCTGACGCACATCGTCGCCACGGTGGGGCCCGCATCCGAAGATGATGACACGATCAAGCGTCTGATCGAAGCCGGGGCTGGTACCTTTCGCCTCAATTTCTCGCATGGCGATCAGGATCACCACGCCGAGGTCTTCCACCGGATCCGGCGGGTTTCCGCCGCCCTGGGAATAGGGGTTACGATCCTCCAGGATCTCCAGGGACCGAAACTGCGCGTTGGCAACCTGGAGAATGGCAGTCCTGTTCGCCTCGTGACGGGGCAATCCCTCGAGATTTGTACCGAGCCGGTCGAAGGAACCGCCGAACGCGTGTCCACATCGTATGCCGACCTCGGCAAGGACATTCGCCCCGGCGATACCGTACTCATTGACGATGGACTGATCGAACTGCGAGTGACATCGATCGAGCGGGACACACGCTGGGGCGATCTCGCGCATACCATGGTGGTGCACGGCGGTGATCTCAAGCCACAGAAAGGGATCAACCTTCCCGGTACCAACGTCAGCCAACCGGCGCTGACACCGAAGGACCTGTCCGACCTCGCGTTCGGTATCGGGCTAGGCGTGGACATGGTCGCCCTCAGCTTCGTGCGTTCGCCGCAGGACGTCATCGACGCGAAAGCACGTATCCGTGGGCTCGGTGGCAACCAACCCCTGATCGCCAAGATCGAGAAACCGCAGGCGGTGCAGAATCTCGAAGCAATCGTGCGCGAGAGCGACGGCCTGATGGTGGCCAGAGGCGACCTGGGAGTCGAACTGAGTGCGGATCAGGTTCCCATCATCCAGAAGCGCCTGATCCGGCTCGCCAACCAGCACGGGAAACCGGTCATCACGGCCACGCAGATGCTGGAATCAATGATCCAGCACCCTCGGCCGACCCGGGCCGAAGCCAGCGATATCGCGAATGCCATCCTCGACGGGACCGACGCAGTCATGTTGTCCGGCGAAACCGCTGTCGGCGCCTGGCCGGTCGGCGCCGTCGAAACCATGGCCAGAATCGCCCGCACGATCGAGGGAGATGCGAGTTGGCGCCTGGCGATGGCGGCGTCGACTGCCGGCATCGACGCTGGCGATGGCCACGACGAAGCGTTCGCCGTCGGCCGGGCGGCAGCCGCGCTCGCAACCGACCTCGGCGCAAAGGCGATTGCGGTCGTCACCAATAGTGGCGGCACCGCGCGACGGATATCCCAGCAGCGACCCGGCGTCCCGATCCTCGCCTTCGCCGACCGCGCCGAGGTGGCGGCATCGCTCTCACTCTGCCACGGTGTGGAACCATTCTGCGTCGAACTCGCCACAACCACCGACGCATTGGTGAGGCAAGTGGCTGACGGTACACGCGACCACGGCCATGCCACCGAAGGCGATCTCATCATCATCGTCGGCAGTGTTCCACGCTCGGCCGGGAACCGCGCCGCCTTCCTCGAACTGCATCGACTCGCGTAGCGAGCGGCAGGCAACCCATTCCCAGGCTGGGCCAGGCACCGCCCCGGCGCAGGATGACTGCCCGTCGATGCGCCAGGCCGTTTCCGGACAGGAAACGACCCGCTACCTGGTGGTAACGGGTCGTTCTGCGATGCCGTTGCGTGAGGGGTGGCTAACCTTGCTCGCCGAGACCGTTCGCCTGCACCGCCGCCGGTGTCTCGTGCCAGACCATGCCAGCTTCCGGATCCTCGGGCACCGGCGGACCGAAGATGGCGAGCACTTCCGGCGCGTCCATCGTCTCCCGCTCCATCAGCGCCTTCACCAGTCCATCGAGCTTGCTGCGGTGCTTCTCGTTGATCTCGATCGCCTGGCGAAGGGCGTTCTCGACCATCTCCCGGACGGCAGTGTCCAGCCGCTCCGAGGTCGCATCCGAGAACGACTTGTCCTGGGTGATCTCCCGGCCGAGGAAGACATGTTCCTCGCCCGTCCCGAGGTAGACCGGGCCGACATCCTCGCTCATGCCCCAGAGGCCGACCATCCGGCGGGCGAGACTGGTGGCCTGCTTGAGATCATTTTCAGCGCCCGTCGTTATTTCGCCATAGACAACCATTTCGGCAGCTCGGCCGCCGAGCATGCCGGCAAGCCGGCCCAGCAGGTACGTCCGGCTGTAGTTGTGCTTGTCTTCGTCGGGCATCTGGACGGTAACGCCGAGCGATCGACCACGCGGGACGACGCTGACCTTGCGGAGCGGATCGGAGCCGGGGGTGAAGTGGGCGACGATCGCGTGTCCCGCCTCGTGGTAGGCGACCACTTCCTTCTCACGGTCATTGATCAGGCCGGACCGCGCGACACCGAGCAGGATCTTGTCGAGGGCTTCGTCGAAGTCCGCCTGGAGGATCTCCTTGCGATTCCGGCGGGCGGCGGTCAGGGCTGACTCGTTGACCAGGTTCGAGAGATCGGCGCCGGAAAACCCGGTCGTCGACTTCGCGATGTGCTCCAGATCGACCTGCGGGTTGAGCGGGATGCCCCGGGTATGGATGCCGAGAATCGCGATGCGACCTCGCTTGTCCGGGAGACCGACCGTCACCTGGCGGTCGAACCGGCCAGGACGGAGGAGGGCGGGATCGAGGACATCCGGGCGGTTGGTGGCCGCCATGACGATGACTTCCTGGTTCGTCTCGAACCCGTCCATCTCGACAAGTAACTGGTTGAGGGTCTGTTCGCGCTCGTCGTTTGAACCGCCAAGACCGGCGAAGCGTTGGCGTCCAACCGCATCCATTTCGTCAACGAAGATGATCGCTGGCGCGGCGGCCTTCGCCTTGTCGAAGAGATCGCGCACGCGGCTGGCGCCGACACCGACGAACATCTCGACGAACTCGGAGGCGGAGACCGAGAAGAAGGGCACACCGGCCTCGCCCGCGACGGCCCGGGCCGTCAACGTCTTGCCGGTGCCTGGAGGCCCGACGAGCAGGACGCCACGCGGCAACCGTGCGCCAAGGGCGTGGTATTTCGCCGGGTTGCGCAGGAAGTCGACGACTTCCATCAACTCCTGCTTGGCCTCATCCTCGCCGGCAACATCCGCAAACGTGACCTGGGGCCGTTCAGGATCGTTCTGCCGTGCCTTGCTCCGGCCGAAGCCGAACACATTTTGCTGGCCACGGCTCATCTGCCGGCCCATGAACACAATCAGGCCGAGGAAGAGCAGGAATGGCAGGAAACTGAAGAGCAGGCTGGTCCAGAGCGAACCGCTCGTGGTCTTGCCTTCGATGATGGCGCCTGAATCTTCCAGCGATTGCAGCAGGTTGGGGTTGTCGACTCCCTGCGGCAATGTTGCCTCGAGATGATCGGTGACAACGACACCGGCGCTGTCCTGCGGGGCATCGTTGTTGATGACGTTGTTTTCCTCATCCCACCGGACAGCGTTCTCGAGTTCAACCTCAATCTGTGTCTCCGAGAGGATGGCCGTCTGCACGTTACCGGCAGCGATCTGCTCCGTGATCGCGGAGTAGGTCACCCCGGTGATACTGGGATCGTCATTCGGGCCGAAGAATTCCCAGAGGTACCAGCCAACGAGGGCAATGATCAGGGTCGCTACGACCCAGGTGGGAATACGAGGGCTGCGTCGTTCGGGTGGTGGGGTTCCCCCTCCCCTGGGGGCTTGCTTCTGCTGCCCTTTGCGGTCGTTATCCGGCCGCATCAGTGGCAACTGCGGTTTCTTGGGGTCCTGCGACATGGAGGCGTTGTCTTTCCTGGCAACTGGGCGGGAGGAGCACCGTCGGACATCGACGTCCTGTCGGCGTGAAACCGGCCGAAACCCCGCACGTTTATTGTACTCGCCCGAGGCCCCAAGGCAGGAGGCCATTCAACCCACCCGGGTGTTCAGGTCCGTGATGCGCGATCCGGGGCCGACGACCCGAAGAGATCGTCCCATTCCGGGTATGAGGCATCGCCGAAATGCCCTCCGTCCACGAAGACACCACGTCGGGTCGACCGTGCGAGACCAATCAGGGTAATGCAGTGCTGCTGCGCCATCGATACCGCGCCGATGGTCGGCACGGCATCGGTTGCAACAATCGGGATTCCGGCCCGGGCGGCGGCCTCGACCTGATCAGCGCCGACGATCCCATGAATCACGAGGGCGGTGGTTTCGCATTCGAACCCGCTGGCAAGCGCCCACCCGAGGACTTTGTGCACCGCCGCCTCTGGCCCGAGATCCCGGGCGACGCAGGCAGCCTCATCAACCGTGGCGATGGCGGCATGGGCATAGCCAGCGCGAGCCCCATCCTGGTCGAACTGCTGGAACGCCTGCTCGATCGCCTCGATTCCTTCGAGCTCGGACATCACCGCCACTGCCCTTGGCCGGCGGCCGGAGGTGGGAACCTCATCGCCATCCAGGAAATCCTGGCGAGGAACCCAGCCGATGGCCTCGTAGCGGCGACGGTCGAGGTCGCATCCACCAGCCACCATCAGCGAGACGTGAGAGGATGCTTCGGAAATCCTGCCAACCTGGTCGTACCGGTCGAAGAACCGGTTGGCGAATGCCCAGCCAGTCGCGAACTCGACCACCGCGTCGGGAATCGCAAGCGGAGCGCCACAGAGACAGCCATTGATCTCGATCCTGATCCGTTGGGGCTGCGGCAGGTGATGTTCGATGCGGGTCAGGTCGAGACGAGGAAAGACCGGTCCCCGTGGTGCAACGGGAACCTCCGTCCGCCGGAGGTCGGTGATTCTTCGGCCTGGTGCCGGGGTTGCCATCGCAATCATGTCCGTGACCGTGTCAGCAGCAATGATGACTCACGGTCACGATTGTACCGTACGTACACTGCGTCAGGGAAGGGGGACCAGCTTCCACCAGGCGGGAACGGCGTATTCGTCGTGAACGCCGTGGGCAAACCCGATCCATTGCACGCGGCTCGACCGGCGAAGTGCTGACGGGATGACTTGACCGTGGACGACCATTCGACTCTGCCGTTCCTGTTCGCCCCACTGCCGGACCGCCAGGTCGTAGGCTTCGGCCGGACCGGGTATCGACTGCATCAGTTCGATGAAGTCGATCGTCGTGAATTCGTCACCATCGAGTTGCGCCAGCAGGTCATCGACGACGGGGAAGATCTCATCGACCAGATCGTCGACCGTGATCCCGTTCGGTCCGGTGTCGTGGGGGTTGGCAGGCATGAGTCCTCCTCGGACCGGATTGATCAGGATCCGACCTCGTCGCCAGTCCGGAGCATGACGTAACTCTCGTAGCGGGACCGCGCGATCTCGCCTCGATCGACCGCGGCGAGCACAGCACAGCCGGGCTCGTGTACGTGGGTGCAATCGGGATACCGGCACAATCCGAGATATGGCCGCAGCTCGCGGAAGCTCCAGTCAAGGTCCAATTCGGGGACCGCGACCATGGTGAGCGCTCGCATGCCGGGGGTGTCTGCCACATACGTGCCAACTCCCAGGTCGTGCAGGCGTGTGCCAACGGTCGTGTGCTGCCCTTTCCCGGTCGCGGCCGACACTTCGCGCACGTCTCGATCCGGTTCGGGATCCAGCACGTTCAGGAGACTCGACTTGCCAACGCCGGAAGGTCCAGCCACCGCGGAGACATTGCCAGACAGCACAGCGCGAAGTTCCTCCATGCCGGCGCCGGTGCGCGCGCTGACGTAGTGCACGGGAAAGGCTCGCTCGTGATCCGCAAACAGGGCGCGGGCATTGGGAGCACCTTCATCATCCAGATCGATCTTGCTCACCACAATCCGGATCGGGATCTCCTGGAGTTCCGCCAGAATGATGAAGCGATCGAGCATTCTCAAATGCGGCTCGGGTTGCCGGAACGCAAACACGAACAGGACCTGGTCGGGATTCGCGAGGATAACCTGTTCGACATCCCGCGTGTGGCGGGCAGTTCGCCCAAGGGTCCGCACCCTCGGTTCAATGAAGTCGATCACCGCTTCGTTGTCGGGCAACATCGTCACCCACACCCTGTCCCCGACCGCAACCGGATCGGTGCCCCGGCGGTGTCGCTTGAGCTGACCTCGCACCGTTGCGATCGCGGGTGCGCCGCCAGCGGGCACCACCTCGTGCCACAACCCGTGGGAACGCACGACAATCGCGGAAACGGTACCCGCCGGCGGCGAATCAGGCACGGCGGTATCCGTGGGCCGGGTCGCCAGCGGGTTCCGGGTCTTCGTCTGGTTGGGACGAGTCACGAGGCAGAAAGACTCCTGAAAGGAAGCGGCGGACGGAGCGAGCGCGATCGAGCGGCGTGTGAGCGACATCGACCCTGTCCACCCAGGGTGCCAACATGCTTGACACTTCATGGACACTCGTTATGCTTATCATAAGGAAGCGCCCACAGGAGCGCCTCCGGAACCAATCAGGGCTGAACCTTTTGGAGGCTGATTCCATCATGATCACGATGACCAACGAAGCCGTGTCGCAACTGAGGGAGTTCCTCAACGACCAGGGAACCCCGGACCACGCGTTGCGGGTCTTCGTGGCGCCAGGCGGTTGCTCCGGTCTCCAGTATGGCATGACCATCGACGAAGAGTCGGATGAGGGTGACGAGGTCATCCTCACCCAGGGCGTTCGCGTGCTGGTCGACAACTTCAGCGCGATGTACCTCAACGGCGCCGAGATCGATTACGTCAACTCGCTGATGGGCGGCGGATTCACTGTCCGCAATCCGAACGCGGTTGCCGGCTGCGCCTGCGGTCACTCCTTCGATGCGGGTGACAATGCGCAGACCGCGCAGGGATGTGGTTGCGGCTCACACTAGTCCCCACACAACGGGAACGGGGAGGATGGGCGCTCGCGCCCACCTCCCCGCATGCGTTTTCAACCGGTTTCGACTCCGGTAAGGCACCAGAATGGATCACCGAGAGTCGTTTGTTAACTACTTCACAAACTCCAATCTCCTTGCTATAATTGAAGGACGGGAACAGTGCGACATCGGGCAGGTGACGCACACCGCGAACGCCAGGCAGGCTTCGCGATTTACCCCTTCTCGATTGCACGACGCCATCAATCGAACGGGCGCCCCGGCCAGCATGCTGCTTGCCGCCGGTGTCGCGGCGCGTGGGGAACCACCGCCGCCCGGGTTTTCGTGCGTCCTGCAATCAGGCTGACGGGTCGCTTCGACCCGCAATCCACGACGACGCACGGTTCGCGTTCGACAGAGGAGTGTTGCTGACACATGTCCGATCCCATGAGTGGCTTCGATGTTTCCCAGATCGACAAAATCGTCAAGGACAACATGTCTGGTGACGACAAGGTCGAAATTCCCGAAGAAATCACGACCCAAATGGCCGACGAGATCGAACCGGAAGTCGATCTCGAGCGGGACCTCGATGTCCTGCAGCGGCTCGATCCCAACTTCATCAACGACCCGGTCCGCCTCTATCTCCGCGAGATCGCCGAGACCCCGCTGCTGACCCACGACCAGGAGATCGACCTCGCGAAGCGCGTTGAAAATGGCGATCTCCAGGCGGTCCAGCAGTTCGTTCGCGCCAACCTGCGGCTGGTCGTTTCCATCGCCAAGCGCTACGTCAACCGTGGCCTCACCCTGCTCGACCTGATCCAGGAAGGCAACATCGGCCTCATGCGCGCCGTCCAGAAGTACGACTGGCGCAAGGGGTTCCGCTTCAGCACCTACGCCACCTGGTGGATCCGCCAGGCGATCACCCGCGCCATTGCCGACCAGAGCCGCACCATCCGCCTTCCTGTCCATATGGGCGATTCGATCTCCCGCTACCGGAAGACCCTCAACATGCTCGCCCAGGAGCTCGGCCGCCAGCCAACGCCGGAGGAAGTCGCCGAAGCAATGGCGGTCGCTCCGGAGAAGATTCACCAGATCGTCCAGGCCGCCCAGCGCACCATTTCGCTCGAAACGCCGATCGGGAACGAGGACGACACCAGCCTCGGTGACCTGATCGCCGATGATGTCTCCGAGACCCCGTACGAAGCGGCATCCGAGTCGATGCTGAAGCGGGATGTCAGCGCCGCCCTTGACACGCTCTCGCCCCGCGAGCGCCTCGTCCTGCAACTGCGATTCGGGCTCGGCCAGGGTCACCAGCACACACTGGCGGAAGTCGGCGAGCAACTCCAGATCAGCCGCGAGCGCGTACGGCAGATCGAGAACGAAGCACTGCAGAAGCTGCGACGCCTCGACGGAGACCGCCTCTTCGCCTATCACCAGGAACTCTAGAAGCAATCAACTGGAAACCGAAACGTGACAGTGCCGTCCCAATGGGACGGCACTGTTTCTATCCAGACCATGTTGTCGTTCCGAGCGCCAGCGAGGAATCTGGACCTGCCCTAACGATCGCTACGTCTGAATCACACCGTGAAGCGAACCTGCCGAATGGCGCCCGGGTCGATCTCGATCGACGCACCGCCATCGACGACCTCGACGGGTTGGCGATCCGCCCCCAGGAACGAGGCGACCTCCGCACCGTCAATCCGAATCAGGTCGGACGCCACCCGGAGGCTCACCGTCTCACCGGCGTGCGATTCGAGCCAGGCCACGATGGTACCGTCGGGCTCCGGCGACAGGTGCGTCACCTCCACACGAGGATCGTCCACCGTGATGATGCTCCCGGACGCCGGTAGGTCCACGCCGACCTGGTACCGCCTGCCATGCAGTCCAATCAAGGGTTGCGACGCCGCCGCGCCGGTGTCCCGCCCCAACCCGGAGGCATCCTGCTCTCCCACGGCAACCACGTAGTCGAATGCCATCTCGCCGCCCTGCTGCGCCGGGAAGTTGGTATCCCAGATGTTGTTCAGCGCCCAGGAGTAGATGGTCCCGGCATGGTCCTCGGCAACCGACGACGGGAACGGGGCGTACGGCAGATGGATATTGCCAACCTGGATCAATGGCGCCTGGTTCGTCGCCCACGAAACCACGGGTTGTCCCTGGGCCTCGATCGTCGCCCAGTGGGCGATGGCGCGGAAATGGCGAGCCGATCCGGGCACATGCGGCGAATCCGGTCCAACGACGCCACCCGATATCTCGAACGAGATCTCCGGATCGTTCCCGGCGAACGGAAAAGCGAAATAGACGCTCTCCTTTTCCATCGTCGATGGCTTCGACAACCGGTTGGCGATGTGGACCCGTGAGACACCGTGGGGCGCTGTGATCGTGGTCTCGATCCAGTCGGCGCCCTGCGCCGTCTGCCGGAATCGGATTCGCTCGTACACCGGGTTTGACGTGCGCTCGACGACGACTCCCAGTGAACCGGTGCCACGCGCACCCAACAACCAGGCCCCTGCCCGGTGGAGCCGGCTCGACAAGTGGTTGAACCCGGGCGCGGTGGCGTACCGGTCGTGGATGTAACCGTTGAAGCCAAACGGAGCGCCGCCATCGACGACATCATGACCTGTCGGCTTGTGCAGGATGCTCGCGATCGTGCCCCGCTCCAGATCGACCCTCAGCGCGATTTGGTCCGTCTCGAGGGAGTTCCGGTCCGGAGCAGCCTGCGCTGGCTCCGATCCCGCTGGCGCGGTCGTCACGCGGTACCGCCGGTATCCGGTGGCCGGTACGTCACGGGCGAAGAATACAAGCCAGGCGCCGATCGGCCGGAACCGGCTGTGATCCTGAGGTTCGACAACGACCGGTACGGATTCTCCGGTCGCTTCATCCACGACCCGGACCGCCGCGGCCGGCAGGGAACGCGCCGGTACGAACACCCGTGCCAGGTCGGTCCTCGCCCAGGAATTCGGGTTGAAGACCGCGATCGGTTCACCCTCACCACGAGTCACCGCCAGCACGCCAAGTCGCTCAGATCCACCGCGAACCAGGCCGTCGACCCGCTCTTCCGCGGTGTAGGCGAACCCCGCCTTGCGGAACCACTGGTACTCGCCGGAATCGGTCTTGTCGAGCGACCGGTTCCACGGATTTGAGGCGCCCCACGTGTGCTCGTCGAACAATGCCATCTCTTCGTAGGCCGTCTGGACCTCGGTGGCGAGGGCAGGTTCGGCCTGGTCGCCGAGGGCTTGAGCGACCGCGTTCAGCGTCTGCCCGGTGCGAATGCCAACCTGGCTGGCGCGATTGCGCCCCAATGGCACGGCCGCCGAGCCTATCCCATCGGCCCACCAGTCGGTCCAGTCACCCGCATACGTCGCCAGCGAATCCCCAAGGCGAGCCTCCGCGTCCGCATGAAACGCCTGATTGGTCGACGACACCAGGTGCGGCCAGGAATAGCGTGCGTTCCAGTCGCGAACGATCGTCGCCGGCAGGATCGACGACGGGGCGTTATCGGCAAACGCTCCCTGGACCCGCAGGTGCAGGATGTCGCGCGGGTAGCCGCCCCGCCGGTCCTCCACATTCCAGACGGTGTTGGCGACCTGTGGGTTCTCGGCATGCCCGAACGGGTAGTTTCGCTGCGACAACGCGTTCAGGTATTCCGGCAAGCTCAGTTCCACCTGCTCGACATCATTGCCGAACCCGATCGACATCGCCTCCATATACGCATGGCCGTTGAGCGTATCGGTGTACCAGACCATCAACGAATCGCCATCGGGCGCCTGCCAGCGGAATGGTCGCGTCAACTCCTGACCGTCGAGCAGGTGCGGAATGGAACGGCCCGCGTAATTGTGAGCCACGGAGAGGAACGAGATTCCCGCATCGGTCAGGAGTGTGGAGAGACCGATGGTCGCGCCGGGAACATCCGTCTGCATCGCTGTGGTGATCGAGATACCGAGTTCATCGCGCAACCGTTGGGTGAACGTCAGTTGCCGTGCCAACTCATCGAAGGAATACGCTTCGGTGTGCATGCTGAACGGCAGTGCGTTCACTTCGATCCTGCCTTCGTTGACCCGGCGCACAAGCTCCGCGCGAGCCGACCCGGAACGGTTTCGGAGCCAGTGGCGTAGCGGCCAGTTGGCTTCGATCGTCCAACGAAAACGGCTTTCATCCGGCCAGTCGTCGGTCACGGTCGCAAGGTCGAGGGCATCGTCGATATACGCGAGCTGGGATGCAAGCACCACAACCTGTGGATCGGTGTAGCCGATGTCGTAATGCGATTGGTGGACGAGGTGAATAGTCCACTTCCGTTGAGGCTCGACCAGGAAGTCGATCACAGTCGATGTTCCGCCCGCGTCCAGATCGACCCGGGCAATCGTGCCTTGCTCGACTTCGGGTACGAACAGGAGAACGGACTCGGCGACATCTCCCGCCAACACCGCCTCATCCTGCACATTCGCTCCGGCAACGAGACGGGCAACAACCTGACCACCACCAGCCGGTGTGTATCGCAACCGAACTGCCTGATGCGAGATTCCGGCGACCTCGCGAAAAACGGGCACGTTGCTGACTCGCATGGTCCCTGTGGGCAGGGACACATCGTGACCAGCAGTGTGGGCGAGCAGTTCTTCCCGCATCTGACGGACCATATCAAGGTCCGGGCGATTGGGCAGTTCGCGAGGCATGTGGGGAGTCCTTCCAGGCATGAGGCAGGTATGGCGCAGCCGATGTACCACGGAACATTGGGACGAGCAAGCGACCCCGTACTTTTGTCTTCTTGAATGGCTCCAACCGCTGGTGCTACGCTTTCGTCCAGTAACGCTGCCGAAGTACCCGCCTGCCTGTTGACTTCCGCCCATTGACCCCACATTGGCACGAAGACCCTCCAGGCTGCCGTCCCGAGAAAGGCACGCATGGATCACGCCGGCTCCCAATCACACTGCGAGGACGACTGTTGCGATCAGGACTGTCCGGAACATCAGCACGCACCTGAAGCGATCTCGTCCATGCCCGGGAGGGCGCCGGTCGTTCTCAACAACGCCGCCGGTTCTGTCCCATCGATGGGGTTCGACCTTGTCATCCAGGCTGCCCGTGCCGATGCGGCAGTTGTCCGTTCCGGACATCCATTCCTTCTCCAGTGCGATCGCACGCTTTACATCGTGGCCAGCGAACCGAACGGCTGGGTCGTCGCCGAGTTGACCTTCGATCCCGAATCATGCGTATTCATCGAACACGCTCGGGCTCGGTTCGATTGGCCGCGCGAGGCGTTCGGACGCCTGCTCAGCCGCGTGTACGTGGCGAGTTCGATCGAGAGCGGTACCTACGACGCCATCGCCACGAGTTTCGAGCGATGGCTGGCAACGCAGTTCGTCACCTGATCGAGACGCGCACCACATGGCATAAGCAGCAGCGGCCGGGTCTGGAATGACCCGGCCGCTGGCGTTGTATCTGGAATCTGCAACGTCACGGTTGCTGCGGGTGCTGCCCCGGCTCAGTGATCCAGTTCCCGCTCGTCGTGGGGGAGTTCCGGGAGCGTTTCGCCAGCCCGGACCGGCACCTTCAGCATGTTCTCGAACGGCGGGATCGGGCACGACCATCCGCTGTTGTAGGCGCAATACGGGTTGTAGGCCATGTTGAGGTCGAAACTCACACGCCCATCGGGGAGGAGCCGCGGCTCGAGATACCGGCCAACCTCGTAGGTCTCGGTCCCGGACGTCAGGTCGCGGAACGGGACGAAGTAGTGGCCGCGCGTCTTCTCCTTGAAGACCGTCAGCGTCGCCTGCTGCCCATCGACCGGGAAATGCACGCGCCCCGCTCGCACGTACTCCTTCGCCACCCCGCTGACGGTGCCAATGGTGACTTCCTCGCCAACATCGTCGCCAGCGGTGTCGAGCTCGAGCACGAGATTGAGATCCGCGTTCTCCGGGAAATAGTTCAGCCCCTGGAAGACATCCTTCTGAGCCGCCGTCAGCGGTGACTGTTCGTGCTCCCTGAAGAAGGTGTTTTTTCGGCTGCGGAACCCTTCGAGCCGGGATTGGGTCGTCATCGATGCACCTCCTCGGTACACTCCGGCAGGATCTGCCTCAATACTTTACAAAGGGAAGTATAGCGTTACGCCGATGCTCGTGCCAGAATCTCTCCTGGTCAAGTGGCCTGCTTCTGGCGATGCTGGCGGCGGCAGGCAGCGATCACCGATCTCGCCTTTGCCTCATCGTGCCAACCAAGCACCTCGGTTTCCTTGCCTTCCAGGAGCTTGTAGGTATCGAAAAACGTCTCGATTTCCCGCAGCCAGTGGTTGCCAATCTGCTCCAGTGTCTCCACATGCGCAAACCGGGGATCGCCGACGGGAATCGCCAGGACCTTGAAGTCGGAACCTTTTTCATCGGCCATGTCCAGACCACCCAGCGGCCGCGCCTCGATCAGGCAGCCGGGAAACGTCGGTTCCTGGACCAGGACGAGGATATCGAGCGGGTCGCCATCGTCGGCCAATGTGTCGGGAATGAATCCGTACTCCGTTGGGTAATGGACCGAGGAGTAGAGCACTCGATCGAGACGGAACGTCCCGTCCTTGACATCGTACTCGTATTTATTGCGCGACCCGCGCGGAATCTCGATAAAGGCGAGGACATTCCCTTCGTGGGACGCCTCGGCGACATCGATCGCCTCCCGCTCAACGATGGACGCTTGTTCCCTGCTCATGCGACCTGCCCCCTGACCTGGCGTGCAGTCTGTCCAGAGGCTTTCGCCTGGTGAACTCCTCCACCGTTGCCACCATACGCGACCGATACCCGGCACTTCACGGCAGCCAGGTGCATTGCGACTGCCTCACCCCAGCCAAACTCACGCCCCATCAAGGTGCCGGTTCCGCTGGAGCAAGCCCACACTGTAGAACTCATACGATGCGGCAGTATCCGGCACATCCACGAGATGCACCGTAAACCTGCATGGAACACCATGATCCGGCAGTTCCTCAGCGAAGAATCCGGCATAGGCTTCGGCATACTCCCGGCGAAGCCGCGTCTGTTCGGCGGCGAAGCCGGCGGGATCGACCAGCGGGTTGGGGGATTTCGGCTGGCAGCCGAAGGCATGGACTTCGATGAAGTCGATGTCCTGCAGTGATTCGCAGATACCGGCGTCCTGGAGCCACCGCTCCCAGGACCGGAACACGAGCGGAATTTCCTTCAGCGGTTCCATCGTTACCAGGTCGTCGAGCCCGAGCACGCCTTTGGCGGAATGGCCACCGGTGAGGCCGGCGAAATGGATCTTCAGGTCGCCATCAGGCTGTTCCTCGGTCACCAGCGCCGACAGGACAGGCCGGTCTCCGCCATAGTAATAGGTCAGTTTTCCCCGTTTCTTGACATTGAACGCCATGGTCCCCGCCTCATCTCACGTCAACCTGTCTCCCGGTTCGTCCGCGCATGGTACCGCATACCCGGCTCGCGACTGTCGAGGATCACCCAGTCCGGCTTGCGCCGTACACCCCAGCCAGCGGCAGGTAGCTGACATCCGTGTAGCCGAAGGCGGCGGGCCCAACCGATTGCAGCGCCCGCTCGTTTCGCAGCTGCAGCGGCGCTGGAATGCCGATCACCGTCGCCCGGAGTCCATAGCGAACCACTTCGGTGGTGAGGGGCTCACCGGTATCCGAATCCACCAGGCAAATCAAGTCGGGCACAACCGCCAGGACCGCACCAGCTTCGGTCCTCGCGATCAGGTTCTCGTTCTGGAAATCGACCCGGAGCGTGTCGCCGCTCGACGCCCCCAGCCCTTCGATCGTCACCACCCCCCGCGCGAATCCTCCCACCATCGCCCGGCGAACGTCGATGACCTTGCCAGTGAACAGGACCTGACCACCGCTCTCCGCGCACATCGCGTCGATCGGCGAACGACGTCCTGCCCGTGCCGCCAGTACGCAATCACCAATCCTGATGGCGAGGGAGAGCGTGCCGGGGATTGCTGCAGCACGAACCTGGGCGCCGCTCATCGGTGGGAAGGCGTAGCCGGCGCGGCCACCCATCTGGACGGCGATCGCGCGAGCGTAGCGTTCGAGTGTTTTCCCCTCCGATATCTGGTCGAACAGCACGGTGTGCCCGTGATAGTTGGCGAGCGCCGCCGGGGTCGGACGCACACCCGAGATGATGAATGTCTTCATCTGAAGTTCCGGGAACGCCCGCCCCATGCCGTCACCGTCAATCACGGGAATGCCCGCCTGAACTGCGACGACCATCGGAATGGTGGAGTTGCTGCCTCCCACCTCGCTGGGGATGACGTGTGTCACCTTGCGCCCAAGATGCCGTTCGAGAGCTCGTAGCGCGTTGAGCGCCTCATTCTCCCGCAGCAACCGTTCGAAGGCGATGGTCGGTGACCCCATCCCGCCGACCGTGCAGACGAGCGCATCATCCGGCACCTCGTCGATCGTCACGATCTCGATCGATCCGCCCTCGTCCAGAAATTTCCGAGCTATCAACTTGCCAAGGTAGGGATTGCCGCCACCACCCGTGCCAAGTATCCCGGCCCCAATCGCGAGCCGCTCCAGATGATCCCGGGTCACCGACCACGCCATGTCCACTTCCTCACGAGTCGAGAATCACTCACTACCCGATGCGTTCCGAATGCCCGCAAGGCTACCAATCGTCCGTCCTTACATCGCGATCACTCACCGCTTCACGCCCGGACTGCCGGTTCCAGTATGGCAAAACGGTTGCGTGCCGCATCCAGTTCGGCAGCGACACCGATCGGCAACACCTGGAGTGGTGTCGTGTGACCGGTATCCGTCCCGGCAAGCACCGGAAACCCGAACGCCGCCGTCCGGTCGCGAACAACCGTCCAGAGACGATCGACATCCACTGGCGCATACCCGTATGGACGGGCAATCACGAGTCCCGAGATCACCGCCAGGACACCCATGTTGTCGAAATCCATCAGGAGGGCGTCAACATCCTCCGGGGACGGCCGCGCCTCGGACGTTTCGAGAAACAGGATGGCGCCTTCGAGAGATGGCCACCAGGGAGTACCCCGAAGGTGCTGGAGCGATTCCAGGCACCCGCCGATGAGCGGCCCGGTCGCACGTCCTTCCCGCAGCCAGGTCCAGCCTGGATTGTGGTTGCGCGTACGCGGCCGGGTCGCGTCTTCTCCGGTCGACCAGTCAAGGAACTCCTCCGTCCACCAGGGAGCAGGCGCAAGGCTGCCCATCGGCTCGGCGCGAGAGATCGCCGCCAACACCTGCCCCCGGGAGTATTCGGGCATCTCCGGGTACTCGGCCCAGTCAGTGAGCAAGCCTGGTCCATTGAACGTCACCAGTCCGGTGACGGCGTGGATCGCGACGTTGAGCACCGTGATATCCGAGAAACCCATGAATACCTTGGGATTCGCCCGAATGAGATCCCAGTCGATCAACGGCAGGAGGTGGCAACTGTGGTCGCCTCCAATCGTCGAAAGCACCATCCGGATTCCGGGATCGCGAACCATGGCGTGCAGGTCGGCAGCGCGGTGTTCCGCCGAGTCGGAGACGTAACCTGCGGCGTTCAACGCGTGCTCCCCGATGCGCACGTGGTAGCCGAGCGACTCGAGTGTCGCGATTCCTCGTTTCAC
The DNA here is from genome assembly GCA_964610045.1 of uncultured Sphaerobacteraceae bacterium. Taxonomy (GTDB): domain Bacteria; phylum Chloroflexota; class Chloroflexia; order Thermomicrobiales; family UBA6265; genus JACCYX01. Next base: position 28,376 of record CAZSUN010000012.1, on the reverse strand, counting down.
GCGTGGAAGGAAGGCATCACCCCCAAACCACGACGGGCTGATGATCCCGATCGTGTCGCCGGGTTGAACGGCAGGCGGCAGAATCACCTTGCGCCTGGTGGCCAGTCGATGCGCCTCAGTGCCCATGTGAAGTCGCCTCGTGTGGCATACCCTTGCCGTCAATCACCAGCAAGACGACCAGCGCCGTCACCAGAACCGCGGCGATCTGTAACGACCAGGGCAGGAAGATCGACAGCATCACCGCAGTTGCCACTCCCGGCATTGCCGTGTTGATCACCCGGCTCGCATACGGGCGAACCATCAACGCCCAGACGACGGAGAGGAATACCGCCACCGGCACACAGACGGTCGCCGCGGCCCTGGCGGCGGCCAGTCCCGTGTGATGGGTCTCGAAGTCGAGCGCCACCTCAATCCCGGCAGAGTACGCCGCTGCCGCGGCGAAGACGAAGTAATGACCGTACCCCCAGAGAAACGCCTTCCGCACCGAGTGAAGCCTGTCTCCCTGCGGGTACTCGAAGTAGACCCACCACATCCCGCACACGATCACGAATGCGGTCATTGCCAGCAGGACCAGGTCACGGTAATGCGACGCGTCCTCTGCCGCGTGGATGATCGACGTGGACGCAGCCAGGATCGATTCGCCGAGGACGATCAAGGTAAACAGTCCATACCGCTCGGCAATGTGATGTGGATGCCAGGCGTCGGCGTGGGTGCGCGATCGGTTCGCGAATACCGGCACCAGCAATTCGAGGGCGACCAGCGCCACGAATACGACCGCCTGCCACGAGTGCGGAACCTGGCTGAATCCAACCCACAGCACCTGGACAGCACCGATGCCGACGGCGTACCGGAGCGCAAGGACGCGATGTCCCGGATCGTCGCGTGCGACCCGAAGCCACTGCAGGACCATCGCCAGCCGCATGATGACGTATCCGCCAATGACGAGGGTGAAGTCTCTCCGTTCCATGACGGCCGGGATGCCAGCGGCCAGGACGAGTGCTCCCGCCATCTGGACGAACGACAACAGACGGTAGAGCCAGTCGTCGACCGCATAGCCGGAGGCATACCAGCTGAAATTCATCCATGCCCACCAGATGGCGAAAAACACCATGAGGTAGCGGACGATGCCGGTCGAAAAGGACTCATCACTCTCGAAGTGATGCAGGTTTTGCGACGCCAGCGAGACGGCGACCACAAACACGAGGTCGAAGAACAGTTCGAGCGGGACTGCCGTCCTTCCCTCTTCATGCGGGTCACGCGAACGCGCCAGGCCAAGCCCCCATCGATTCACCCAGACCCTCCGTTTCCTCGAACACAGTGTTCGCCAGGGATTCCCGCACCAGATTCCGCCAGTGTCGAACCATCCGCCTGGACGCAGGTTCGGGTAGGATACTGGCGACAATCAGTTCGATTCAGCCTGGGAGCAAATGTCGTGGCAGGAGCCCGCAAGGTCATCATCAGTTGTGCTGTCACCGGCGCGATCCACGTGCCATCGCAGACACCATACCTGCCGATCACGCCGGCGCAAATAGCCGAATCGGCGATCGGCGCCGCGGAGTCTGGCGCCGCGATTGTCCACCTTCACGCCCGGAACCCGGAGGACGGTTCCCCGGACGGCCGGACCGCGACGTTCCTCGAGTTCCTGGAGCCGATCAAGGCGCGCACCAACGCCGTCATCAACATCACCACCGGGGGTGATCCCACCAAGCCAATCGAGGAGCGGTTGCGAGCACCGATGGAACTTCAACCGGAGATGTGTTCGCTGAACATGGGGTCGATGAATTTCGGATTGTATCCAATGGCGAACCGGATCAGCGAGTTCACCTACCCCTGGGAAGCACCCTATCTCGAGCACTCCCGGAAAAACATCTTCCGGAATACCTTCGCCGATATCGAATACATCCTCCGGAATCTCGGAGACGAACGTGGCGTCCGGTTCGAGCACGAGTGCTACGACATCGGACATCTGTACACGCTGGCGCACTTCCTCGACCGAGGCCTGGTCAAGCCACCGATTTTCGTACAGACCATTTTCGGCATCCTTGGCGGGATCGGTCCCCACCCGGAAGACCTCGCGCACATGAAGCGGACCGCCGACCGGTTGTTCGGAGATGATTACGTCTGGTCGATTCTTGGCGCAGGGCGGCACCAGTTCAATCTGGTCACCACCGGGGCGATCATGGGCGGCAACGTCCGGGTTGGGCTGGAGGACAATCTCTATCTCGGCAAGGGTGAACTGGCGACATCGAATGCCGCTCTCGTCACCCGGATCAAGACGATCCTTGGCGAACTCTCCCTCGACATCGCCACACCGGACGACGTTCGCCAGATCCTGAAACTCAAGGGGCCGGAGAACGTGGCGTTCTAGGTAGTGACAGACTCCCTGCGTGCCAGGCCGCCAGGGTGTCTTCCCAACTCCGGATGAATGGTTGGCGAACTTCCAGCTCGTGGAGCATCGCATGTCCCCGCCCAGCGTGGGTAATGACAGGCATTGCCGCCGCCAGTGACTACCCGAACCATGCGTGCATCATGAGTGAAACGGCGCCGATCCCAGATCGGCGCCGTTTCACTCATGGCTCCCTGCACCAGGCTGTACAGGAATGCAGGTCTGCGGTGACTACAGTTTTCCGCGCCCTTCCTGCCAGTTCATGAACCCGAGGAACGCAAGGATGCCGCCGGCGCCGGCGCCGACGAGGGCGACCGCGCTGCCGATGATCTCGAGTCCCATTTTCCAGAGCGCCCAGCCGATCAGCCAACCGACCACCGCGCCGAGAATGACGCAGACGATCCACGCCACCACGAGCATTCCGCCACTCATACCGGTCTCCTTCCCCATGCTGCGCCCGCCTGGGTCTCCATCGCGTCGATCCTCCGGACCGCATCCGATTGTGACGATGCGCACCGGCCGAGGATGTCCATCGTGTCATCCATCCCGCGAGCCCCTGCCTGGCAATTCCGATCGTCGCCGTTGACCCGTCCATTCTGCCAGAAACCGCAGGAAATATCCTGACCTCCATCAACAATCTTCCTCGCCCGCCCGAGCACCTCGAACCCGGTCATTGACAGGCAGGCGGATGACAGCCATCGTACCTACCCTTGACGACCGGCACGAGCATGGAATCGCGGAAAGGTCGGCTACCATGGACGATTCACTGCACCACCAGCACGATGCGGAAGATGATGGTTTCGAGGTCTTCCGAACCGTCGATGACGGGGTGTTTCCCAATAATTCACGCCTACCGGCCGTCCTCTACCGCGATGCCCTCCAGTTCGAAACCACGAACCATGCTCCAGAATTGGAACGCTTGTTCGTCGGTCACGGCTGGGATCACCCCTGGCGCAACGGGATCTTCCCCTACCACCACTACCACGCAACCGCCCACGAAGTGCTCGGCATTGCCGAGGGCACCGTGACAGTGCAGCTGGGAGGGGAAGAGGGACCGCTCGTCCAGCTCGTGGCCGGAGATGTCGTCATTCTCCCGGCGGGCACCGCCCACCGGAACATCGCATCGTCCGACGATCTGCTCGTGGTCGGCGCGTATCCGCCCGGCCAAATCTGGGACATGAACACCGGCGGCAAGGGTGAGCGGCCACGCGTCGATATGGAGATAGCCGCTGTGCCGCTGCCGGAAACCGATCCTGTCTACGGCCCTGACGGACCAATCGTCACCCTCTGGAATCCGTGAAAACGGCGCTCCGATTGGAGCGCCGTTCCGGGATGTCGAGCGTCGCGAGCAGGCTCAGTTTGTCTTCCGTGGATCGAGGGCGTCGCGGAGTCCGTCGCCGATGTAGTTGATCGCGAGCACGGTCAGGAAGATCATGGTGCCGGGGAAGAGCGCCTCGTGCGGGTAAAGCTCGAGGTAGTCCTTTGCCTGGTAGAGCATCTGCCCCCAGGTCGGCACATCCGAAGGGAAGCCAAGACCCAGGAACGACAGGGCGGACTCGGTGATGATCGCACCACCGACTTCCAGGGTCGCCGCCACGATGATCGGGCTCAACACGTTCGGCAGGATATGCCGGGAGATGATGCTGCCCCGCGTCGTCCCGATCGAGCGGGCCGCCTCGACAAATTCCTTCTCCTTGACGCTCAGGAAGGACGCCCGCACCAGGCGAGCGGTCGGCATCCACGCCAGCGCCGCGATCACAATGACAACCAGGATGAACACACCGAGGTTGCGCGAACCGAACACATCCTCCGCCCAGTTCTGCATCGACTCGCGAAACAGGTAGGTGATGAGGAGCAGGAGCGGCAGTTGCGGCAGGCTGATGAAGAGGTCGGTGATCCGCATGAGCAGGCTGTCGAGGAATCCACCGAAGAATCCGGCGATCGCCCCAATGAACGTCCCGATCGAGATCGCCACGAATGCCGCGACCAGACCGACAGAAATCGAAATCCGCCCACCGTAAAGGATGCGTGCGAGGATGTCCTGGCCCAGCGAGTCGGTCCCCATCGGGTTCTGGAGCGACGGCGGCATTCCAGGTTCGAACGCAAACGGTGCGTTGACTTCCTCCGGCCAGATCGCCGGACCGATGAACGTCACGACCGTGAAGGTCACGAACACGACCAACCCGGCCATCGCCAGCCGATGATGCCGAAACTGGTGCCAGGCGTTGTTCCACAGCGACCGCTGCTGACGGACCCGGTTTTGGTCCAGCGCTTGCGTCGCCGCGGTCTGGAGCGTGGGAGTCCCCGTTACGGGTTGTTGTGCGCTCGCCATTTCGATTGCCTTCCCTGCCCCCCAGTGGAGTAGACACCGTCGTCAGGTGTAACCGGCTGGCGCGTTACCTCACCATGTTCGCGCCTCGTACCGTTCGCCAGTTGCCCGGGTGTTTCGGTCCCGCGGCTACGACTGCTCGCCCGCTTCACGTCAGGTTTCACCTAGGAGTACTTGATGCGGGGATCGAGGATTGCGTACAGGATGTCCGCAATCACGTTGAAGACCACAACGAGCACCGATACCCCGAAGGTGATTGCCATCACGACCGGGACATCCTTCGAGTTGATGCCGTCGATAAGGGCGCGCCCGATACCAGGCACGCGGAATATCTGTTCGGTAATGACCGCCCCGCCGACGATGGCTGGCATCTGGAGGGCGATGATCGTGACCACAGGAATCATGGCGTTTCGCATGATGTGCCGGAAGACCACGGCCTGCTCGCGCAATCCCTTCGCCCGGGCCGTCCTGACATAGTCCTGATTGATGGTTTCCAGCATCGATGCCCTGACGAAACGGGTCAGCTGCGCCGACCCAAAGAGCGCCAGCACCATGACGGGCATGATGGATTGTTTGACGTTCGGCCAGAATCCGGTCACCGTCGAGTCATACACGAACGGGAACCAGTTGAGTTGGACGCTGAACAGCAGGATGAGGAGCAGACCGGAAAAGAACGTGGGAATGCTGAAGCCGATGAACGCGAAGGTTGTCGCGATGTTGTCGAAGAGCGAGTACTGCTTGAGGGCGGACAGCACCCCGACCGGGATGGCGATCATCACGCCAATCAGGTAGGCAGTTCCAACGATCTGGAGCGTAACAGCCAAACGGCTGAACACGTACTCCTGGACGGGAACCCGCGACGTAATCGACTGCCCCCAGTCGAAATGGAAGAAATACGCCTGCGCCCACTTGAAGTACTGGATGTACAGGGGATCGTTGAGACCCCACGACTCGCGAATTCGTTCGCGCGTCTCGGGCGATACATTGGGATTGGTCGCCAACCCACCGAGCGGGTCGCCCGGCGCCATGTAAATGATCGAGTAGATAATCATACTGATCGCGATCAGCGTCAGGATGGATATCAGGAGTCGCCGTACGAGATACCTGCCCACAACGTCCTCCTGGCTGGCAACCATCAACCGTGCCACTACCCGCGGTTGGGACTGGCAAACGGTCCTGTCCCTTCGGCGGAAAAGCTGCCTATCAGGACAATGTAACGACGGACCACCACCTCATCTTCGTGAGACGGGTCTCTGGTGCGAACGATGCCTGGGACTCCGGTCCCCTCAACGACACGCACGCCGTGCCGTCACGATGGAAATCGCCGCAATACTAGGAGTCACGAGTACCCGGAGTCAAGGCGATCGTGTCTGCATTATGACGCATCGGGCAGCGGAAGAGTCCGACAATCCAAGGGACAGCGGATGAAGTTTGGGCATCATGCACAGGTGAGAAGATTTCTGCAGCAGGTTGGCAAGGGGCCGGTCATGACACTGGTGACTGACCCCGGCGATCCGTTTCACGACCCGCATAACCTTGTTCCACTGGCACAAACGATCGAATTGGGTGGTGCGCGAGCGTTGCTGGTGGGATCGATCGAGGCGTACGTGCCTGTCTCTCACGCGGTATCGATCCCTGTGATTGCAGCAGCAGTGGCCATGGAACACGGAGGCCTCCCGTTCGCCACCACGACCGTGGCGAGTGCCACCGCATTGGTCACCGCCGGGTCCCGTGCGGTTCTCGTCAACGCGACACAACGGCGACGCCCAGGATCCGACGACCTCACGAGCATCGTCGATTCGATTCATGCCGCCAATGCGATCGTCCTCGGGATCGTGAACGAACCGTCCGACCTCGCTGCTGCCCATGATGCCGGGATCGACATCGCCGGCACGAACCCGTTCGCGCGCACCGAACCTGACATGCCCTTCCTCCGCTGGCTCGTCCGCCACTCGGCCCTTCCGGTGTTTGCCGGAGGGCAGTTCCTTACCCCGCAAACGGTGCGGCAGGCGATCGACGCGGGTGCGGCATTCATCATCGCCGGGGATACGGTCACCAATCCGGCAGCGGTTACCGCCCGGTTTGCCGCCTCCATACAGCCGCGGCCAATACCATGACGTCGGGCCAGGAACCGGCGTGATACACTGACCGGCGGCGTGCCAGATCGGCACGAGGTTCGTGGTGTGTCCAAATTCCCGCGAATCAACAACCACGGCGCCCTGCGTGGCGCCGGGAAGTAGGAGTCACATCTCGCCATGGCAGATGCACTGATTCTGAGGGCCGAACCGCGGGAAATCCACGGCAAGAAGGTCCGACGTCTTCGGCGCGAGGGGCTGGTACCGGGTGTCGTGTACGGCCCGGTCGTGGAAGGCACCATTTCGGTGTCCGTCAATCGCCGGGAATTTGAACGGTTCTTCGCTCGAAACGGCCACTCAACCGTCTTCACCCTGGAATGGGAAGGCGGTTCGCAGCCGGTGCTGATCCGTGAGGTTCAGATCGATCCTGTCAACCGGGATCCCCTTCACGTCGATTTCTTCGGGCCGAACATGCGCGTGGCGCTCCGCCAGTCTGTGCCGGTTGTGCTACACAACCTCAGTGACCACGCGGGCGTCCTCCAGACGATCCTGACCGAGGTCGAGGTCGAGGCGCTGCCCGCCGACCTGCCGCACCAAATCGAGATCGATGCCTCCTCGCTCGCCGAGGTTGGCGATTCGATTCACGTTCGCGACCTCACGGCTCCGCCCGCGGTGACCATCGTCACCGGCGAAGACGAACTGGTGGCGTCGCTGGTGGCGCAGGCCGTCGAGACCGAGGACGAAGAGGTCGCCGAAGGCGAGACCTCCGAGGATTCGGAGACGTCGGAGTCCGTGGAAGCCGGAACCGACGCCTAGTATCGTCGCGGCAAGCAAATCCCCCTGGCAGCGTGCTCTGCCAGGGGGATTTCTGCGCATTCCAGGATCACTTTCACGCCAGTTGGTCCCGTACCGGACCGGCCAGCAGCCGCAGCGTCTCACGTACCCGCTCGGGTTCCGCCCCCATCGGGTAGACGTTCGCCAGGAAAAGGTCGATACCCAGTCCCGATCGCAATTCGAGCATGGATTGCGCTACCGTCTCGGGACTGCCCGCCATCATGACCTCCCCGGCAACCAGGTCGTCAAAATACTGCTCCGCTTCGCGGTAGCGATCCGAACGGCTCCCTTCGCCCGCAGCTGCCTCCCGGAACCTGAGCAGCTCCTCGACGACCGACCGCCGCGCCGCCTGGTCGGTTTCACTCACCACCACCGCCCGCATCAGCGCGACGGCGCCTGAGGGTCGCGCTGGTTCTGCCTGCCGGACCGTGTCAGACCGCGCCGCGCGACCCTCTCGGAATGCATCGATGGCTGGTTTGAGTTCCGCCATCGGGCGAAAACCGACGGCGAGGCCCAGACCCTGCTCTCCCATCCACCGGGCTGCCGTTGGTTCGGTGCCGGCATACCACAGGGGAGGGTGCGGCTCCTGCACGGGAAGCGGCGACACGGCCACCCCCTGGAGCTTGAGTTCCCCGCGTTCGAAACTCACCTGGCCGCCCGTCCACAACGCCTGGAGCAAGGCCAGGCGTTCCTGGAACGCAGGTATCCGCCGGGTTGGGTCGACCCCGAGCGCGACCAACTCCTCAACACGATGCCCGATACCGAATCCCACCTCGATTCTCCCCTGCGTCAGCAGGTCCAGGATCGCAACATCTTCCGCGAGTTGCACCGGGTGCCTGATCGGGAGGGTGTAGCCCATGATCCCGAGGCGCATTCGCGTCGTTCGCTGGCTAGCCGCGGCGATCCATGCGGTGGCGGACGATGCGGCGTGGCTCGGCAGGAAGTGCCGCTCGGCACAGAACGCGATATCGAAGCCGAGATCGTCCGCCAGGGCGAGATCGTCCAGCCGTCGCCGGTACATGGCGCCGACATCCCCATCCACCAGTTCGTCGACCTGGAGAATGTCGAACAGTCCAAGCTTCAACGTGCCGGGGAAATCGCGAACGTCACCTGCCACCAGGTCGCCTGCCTTTCCGTCATGTACGATCGCGGTTCGCCAGTCGCCCGGCCCCCGCGCGGACCGAATCCGCACCACTCCGGCTACAGACAATGGCACAGCGACGCGCTCGATGCAATCGGACGCAAAAGCGCCGGTCCCCGAAGGAACCGGCGCTTCTGTCCTGGGCATCACAGCTGTCGAACGCTACGAGCGAACGACCTCCGCCGCGATGCCCTCGGATGTGCGACTACTCATGGGCATCACCTCCTTTACCCTCAATGGTGTTGGGTGATCAGCCAGCCCGGCCAGTACCGGACCTTGACCAACGGTATCATGGCCGTGATACCCCGTCAACAATGTGTCTCGCTGTCGACAGGGCTTATGCACCAGTGAAATGTGTCCGGGCTTCACCCCTGTCTGCCCGGACATGGCCGCCCCGCCCCCATCGTTCGGGGCCGGGACCGAGGGTTGGCAGATGAAGCGGGCAGGTGGGCCAGGCGACCGGGCCGACTCGTGTCGCGGCGAGCCGTCAGATGCCCGAACGAGGGTCGGATCGGTGAGAACGTGTCGCTCACGCATACGCCCTGGCACGCAGGGTGTGATTGCGAATTGTGGGTGGTCAGGCGGCCCAGTGCTGACCCTACTCGGGAATGACCAGGATGAGCGGGACATTGGCGACCGTGTGGGCCCCGACCTGGGACTGTCCCGTCCCAGGCCCAATGCCGGATCGCACGGACACCCGCGCGTCCCACACGCCGGACAGCGGGCGTACCTCTGCTCGACCGTGATCCAGCCGAGCACGGTTTGCACCCCCTTGGACCATCGCCCGGCACTGTGCAGGCGTGGCCCGCAGGAGCAGATCGCTGATGGGGCCTCCCGCGCGGCCAACCCAACCTCCAGCACCCGAGGGCCGATCGCGCGGACGCGCGCTAACGTCTCTGCTTCCGCCGCCCCCAGGTCGAGCTCCGGGGTGCCGCCCGAGCCAGGTCAGCAGTACCTGCAGATCCGTCAGCACGGCGGGGACCGTACTCTCGTCCATCCGTGATACCCGCCCCGCGGCCCACACCGCGGCGGCTCTATCCTGTGAGACCTCGGAGGGGATCACCTCCTCCCCCAGCTCCTCAATCACACTCATATTCCGACAGTCCATTGCCACAAAAAGAACATATGTTCTATACTGAATCGACAGGCGAGTGTGCGTGGATGCATGAGGAGGACTCAACGTGAACGTGCCCATGAATTGCCCGGAGTGGTGGCCGCTGCCCGACGGCAGCCTGGTCGGCGATGACCGTGCGACCGAGTTGGTCGCCTATATTCGCGAGCGTGCCACACCGGTCATCGACATCGCGAAGTCGTACCTCCAGCAACGGAATCCGGGGCAGGAGATCCGGGTCCGGGGGTCCAAAGCCGGGGCCATTGCCAAGATGTCGCTCGACCGCCACCTGACCTGCATCCAGATTGGAACCGTCTCGGCGGGCACTGGCGGCAATGCCCACATCGTGAAGATCGGGCTCGATCGGGCCGGGCACATCACTGCCTATCTGTCCCGGCCATCCGAACCGGTCATGCGGTCGGTCACCGTGTAGACGCTGCACGAAGCATCGCGCCCTTGACGTTGCCGATGGGTGTACTACCTTGGTGAGCGCATCGTGGATGTGCCGCGAGCGTCAACGCATCTTCGCCGAGGAGCACTCCGGTTTCCCATGCCTGAATCGCCATCCCCCATCCGTCTCGGCATCATCGGCACCGGCCTGGCTGTGCAGTACCTGCACTGGCCATCGATCCGGCGACTGCCGGATGCCTATGAAGTCGTCGCCTTCGCCAACCACACCCGCCCCAAGGCCGAGCACTTTGCCGAGTACAGCGGCGCCTCGATGGACAACTACGTCGAGGATTACCGCGATCTCCTCGTCCGCGACGACATCGAGGCCGTGCTGATCTCGCTGCCGATCCCGATGAACTACCCGGTCACCAGTGAGGCGCTCGCCGCCGGCAAGCACGTCATCTGCGAAAAGCCAGCCGGGGTGGATGAGGCCGAGGGCCGGAAGTTCATCGAACTGGAACGGCAATACCCGGACAAGGTGGTGCTGATCACCGAGAACTCGTTCTACCGGGACGATGCCCGCCTGGCGCGCAAGCTCATTGACGATGGCGCGCTCGGGCGGATGCACCTCGTCTCCTGGCGTGTCGTGGGGCAACTGATCCCGCGCGCCGGGCAGTTCTCCAGTACCCCGTGGCGGCACAACCCGGGCTACGAGGGGGGACCTCACCTCGACGCCGGTGTCCACCACACCGCGCTGCTGCGCCTGCTGGCCGGCGACACCCACCGGATCCACGGGGTTTCGCAGGATGCCAACACCACCCACGGTGGCCCCTCCGACCTCGTGCTGGCGATGCAGTACGTCAACGGGGCGATCGGCAACTACACCGCCTCGTACCCCGAGCTCGAAGTTCCTCGCGAGACCAGCGATCTCATGATCTACGGCACCGAGGGCGTGCTCGCGCTCGGCCGCGGGTGCGTGCAGCTCCACCGCCCCGGCGAGGCAACGGTGTCGTACCGGACAAAGGCGGAAGACTGGGGACACTACAACGCATTCGTGAATTTCCACGAAGCCGTTCGCTTCCAGGCTCCCGTGCTGGGCACCGTCACGCAGACCTATCGCAACATGCAGATCGTGCTCGACGGCCTGCATTCCGCCGAATCTGGGCAACCGGTCGAGGTCGATCCGTGGCCGGAAGGACTCTCGGCGACACCGCTGGCATTGTGGACGTCCGTCCGTCCCGATCCGCTGTTCGCGGACAGCGACTACGTCATTCGCGAGGAGATTCCGGACGCCAATTGACGCCTTGAAAGTCCGTTTCCAGCGAGTATCATTGCCAACCGCGCCACTCCGGCCAAAGAAACGTTCTCCAGAACCGGGGTGTCGCGAACGAGGCGCTGGTCGCCTGGAAAGGGTTTCACCATGTATATCGGCGGCGGTGTCCTGCTCGTGATCGTCATCATCCTGCTCCTGTGGTTGATCTTCTAGCCTGACGA
>CAZSUN010000012.1:0-16516 GCA_964610045.1 uncultured Sphaerobacteraceae bacterium | reverse complement strand
ACGAGCCCTCGGCTGGGCCTCGGTCTCGGCTCGACATGACGGGCGGAATCGCGGCTCCCAAAACGGAGTATGTCGAAACCAAATGGGGTGTCTGTCCCTGCCCAGCGCCCTCGATCCCACATTGCGGGCGCGGTGCCACCGGGCCGGAACCTGTCATCGCCAGTGCGTGGTTCATGACCGGATCGTTCGGTTGGTACGAGGTGATTCGCCACGCCGGGTATCATGGAATCCATGTGCAACGCTCCTTCCTCACCACCAACCCCGGCATTCATTGCCGCCTTCCAGGATCGATTGCTCGCCTGGTGGCACGCAAACCGGCGCGATCTGCCATGGCGTCACACCCGCGATCCCTACGCGATCATGGTCTCGGAAGTGATGCTGCAACAGACGCAGGTAGACCGGGTGATCCCGCACTTTCACCGCTGGCTGGAGCGATTCCCGACAGTCGACGCGCTCGCCGCGGCACCCACCGCGGATGTGATTGCGCAGTGGGCCGGACTGGGATACAACCGGCGAGCCGTCAATCTCCAGCGCACCGCCCAGGCCGTCGTCGAGCGTGGCGGAGAGTTCCCGCGCGACGTGGACGCCCTGCGTGAACTGCCAGGCATTGGCCCGTATACCGCCGGCGCGATCGCCTGCTTCGCCTTCGAACAGGATGTCCCGTTCATCGACACCAACATGCGACGCGTGCTGCACCGTGTCTTTCTCGGCCCCGAAATCCCGGCTCCTCATGCCAACGACCGGGAAATCACGGCGCTGGCGACGACCGTCCTGCCGGCTGGCGCCGGATGGGACTGGAACCAGGCCCTGATCGAGTTCGGCGCTCTCCAGTGCACGGCCCGGAAACCACTCTGCGTCGTCTGCCCCATGCAGCAGCAATGCGCCGCCTGGCCCGACATCCAGTCGTTGCTGTCACTCCAACCCAAAGGCGCGCGAACGAAGAAGGAGCCACCTTTCCACGAATCAAACCGGTACTTCCGGGGACGGGTGGTCGATGCGCTTCGCGACCACCGCGAGACCGGTATCACCCTCGCCGAACTTGGACCGATGTTGCGCCCGGCGTACTCCGATTCCGATGCTCCCTGGCTCATCGAGTTGGTTGAAGGCCTGGAACGCGACGGGCTGGCGAAAGTCGCCGAGGAGCCTGCCGGGTACGAGGCCGGGGAAGTACGGGTTACGTTGCCGTGACCGGTGACCAGAGCCAATGCGTTGTACCATCGTGGCTTCAGCGTCCCTGATTTAGCACCTGAATATGAGCGAGCATTCCCGATGGTTTACCTGCCACCACATTTCGAGATGACCGACCGCGAGCGCATCGCAGCCCTGATCGCGGCGAATCCCCTCGCAACCCTGGTGACGATAGGGCCGGACGGAATCGTGGCCAACCATATCCCCCTGTTGTTTGACCCGGATCGCGGAGAACACGGCACGCTGATCGGTCACGTTGCCCGGAACAACGATGTCTGGCGGGATGGATTTCACCAGTGCGAATCGCTGGCGGTGTTCCAGGGGGTCGATGCCTACATCACGCCGACCTGGTACGCCAGCAAGCGAGTCACGCACGAAGTCGTCCCCACCTGGAATTACGCCGTCGTTCACGCCCACGGCCCACTCATCATCCACGACGACGAGAAATGGGTGCGCGTGGTGGTTGCCCGCCTGACCAATGCGATGGAGCAGCAGCAACCCGTGCGATGGCGGATGGGCGACGCACCGCAGGCATATCTCTCGGCCATGCTCGCCAGCATCGTCGGGATCGAGATTCCGGTCAGCCGGATCGTCGGCAAGTGGAAGATCAGCCAGAACCGGACGGCGGAGGACCGCGAATCGGCGGTCGATGGTTTGCGCGGAAGCGGCGATGCGAACAACGAGGCGATGGCCACCTTGATCGCCGATACCAACGCCAACCGATGAAGGCGTTTCAACACGGAGACAGGGAACGGGCGCTCGTCTGAGCGCCCGTTCCCTGTCCGTCTTCGATTGTTGATTGCGCCGCGTCAGGCGTGGGCTGGAGCCGTGCCCGTTTCCGGCATCGCCTTGGGGGCGGGCATTTCCACCTTGCCGGAATCCGGGGTGATCATCCAGGCAGCGATCAGGGCGGCGAACATCAGGAAGGCGATGGCGAGCAACATGGGAGGTCTCCTCGGGCGATCGTCGCCCCGTTGGACGAGGGCGGGTGACAGCCACCCGCCCAGGCTGACTAGATCTGGTAGGCAACTTCACCGTGCTGGGAGGTGTCGAGACCAAGCACTTCGGCTTCTTCCTCGACCCGCAGCGGGATAACCAGGTTGATGGCCTTGAGGATAACGAACGTCATGATGGCGGAGAAGGCGATGGCGGCGACGGTCGCGACGACCTGGTACCACAGTTGTTCCGGCGATCCGAAAAAGAGTCCGTCGAAACCAACGCCTTCGCCACCGCTGAAAGCCGCATCGGCGAAGAGTCCGGTTGCGATCGCGCCCCAGATACCGCCGATCCCGTGGACCGCAAAGACGTCGAGCGCATCGTCGATCTTGAGCCGCTCCTTGACGAATTCGAGGGCGAGGCAGCAGAACAGGCCAGCACCGAACCCAATCACGATCGCGGAGGCCGGACCGACGAACCCTGCCGCCGGGGTGATGCCGACCAGGCCGGCCACCGCGCCGGCGGCGGCGCCGAGGACGCTCGGGTGACCGTGGCGCATCCAGGAAACGGACATCCAGGTGAGTGCGCCCATCGCGGCAGCGACGTTGGTGACGACGAAGGCGGAGGCCGCCTGACCGTTGGCGCCGAGGGCGCTGCCGGCGTTGAAGCCGAACCAGCCGAACCAGAGGAGACCGGCGCCAAGGACCGTCATGGTGAGGTCGTGCGGATCGGTGTCATGGGTACCGAAGGTCTTGCGCTTGCCGAGCACCAGGGCGGCAACGAGGGCAGCCACGCCAGACGAGATGTGAATGACCGTGCCACCAGCGAAATCGAGGGCGCCGAGCTTGAAGAGCCAGCCATCGCTGTTCCAGACCCAGTGGGCGAGGGGGGCGTAGACCAGGGTGGACCAGAGGATGCTGAAGACCACGAACGCCTTGAATCGCTTGCGCTCGGCAAACGCACCGGTGATGAGAGCCGGGGTGATGACCGCGAACATCATCTGGAACGCGACGAAGGCGTAGACCGGAATATTCGGGCCAACGAGGTCATCCGGCGCGATTCCCTTGAGTCCGATATAGTCGAGACCGCCGATGATGCCGCCCTTGTCCGGACCGAACACCAGCGAATAGCCCCAGAGCACCCAAACGACACTGATCAACGCAAGGATGAAGAAACTGTGCATGATGGTCGACAGCACATTCTTGCGGTTGACCAATCCACCATAGAAGAATCCGAGCGCCGGAGTCATCAGCATCACGAGCGCTGCCGACACCAGAACCCAGGCTGTATTCCCTGCATCCATTCGAACCGTCCCCTCCGCTCTGGTGAATCCTCAAGGACCGCTGAACCGCCAGCCCCGTTCCTCGGTGCTCACTTTGCACAATTCACACAGCGTCGTGTGGACTGATCGCAGTGTAGAAATCTTCACAATCGGTGGGCTAGGTGCATTTTCGACGAATCACGATTCGTGTTTAGTGCAACTTGCACATTCGTGTCCGACGCTCCGTCCAGCTGACCGGCGACACCGTCGATTGCCCATCGAATCACCATGCGATGGCGGTCGATTGTCCGTCTGGACGTGTTCCCGCACCCGTGGAATGATTGCGGCATGTACTCTGCGCACAGGCCGCAGCACACAGCACATCCGTCGGTGCTCATGGCATCGCCGGGTTCGCGATGAAGGACGCGCGCAATGACACTCCTGCGCGGGGTGATGCCGATTGCCCCAACCACCTTCCACGACGACGAGTCGCTCGACCTCGACAGCCAGCGCCGCGTCTACGACTTCCTCGTCGACGCCAACGTCGACGCCATCTGCATCCTCGCCAATTACAGCGAGCAATTCGCCCTGACCGATGGCGAGCGGGACCAAATCCTGTCACTCACGCTCGACCACGTCGCGGGCCGGACACCGGTCATCGTCACCACCAGCCACTACAGCGCCCGGATCGCGGCCGCCCGCAGCCGCCAGGCGGAAGACGCCGGCGCGGCGATGGTGATGCTGATGCCGCCTTACCACGGCGCTACCCTGCGGGTGGACGAAGACGCGATGATGGCGTTCTTCACGACGGTCGCGGAGGCGATCTCCATTCCCATCATGATCCAGGATGCCCCGATGAGCGGTACACCGCTGCCAGCATCACTCCTGGCTCGGCTCGCCCGCGAGATTCCGTTGGTGCAATACGCCAAGGTGGAGTCGGCCGGGGCGGCCTCGAAGATCCGCGCCACGCTCGCCCTCGCCGGGGATGCCTTGCCGGGACCATGTGACGGCGAGGAGAGCATCACCCTGATTCCCGACCTCGAAGCCGGCGCAATCGGGACCATGCCAAGCTCGATGATCCCCGAGGTGCTCGGTGAGGTAATGCAACGCTGGTTCGCGGAAGACCGCGACGGCGCGACGGCTCTCTGGGAGTCGTGGCTGCCGATGATTCATTACGAGAACCGGCAATGCGGCCTGCTGGCGACCAAGGTGCTCATGGAGGAGGGCGGCATCATCGACAGCGCCGCCACCCGCGCGCCCTTCCGGGGACTGAGCGAGGCCACGAAGGCCGGCCTGATCGCTCATGCGCGACGGCGCGATCCGCTGATCCTGCGCTGGGCATCGGCGCAGGTGTGACAAACGAGGAAGCAGACAAGAGGAGCGCGGTTCCTCCTCGTCGCGCGTTGCGTATGTGAAGGAGACAGGAATGAACGATGGAGTGCCAGTCATCGACGGAGCCGCACCGGAATTGCTGGTGGACCTTCCCACCGAAACGGGCGAGGGGCCACTCTGGAATGACATCGAGCAGGCGCTGTACTGGGTCGACATCCCGCCGGGACGGCTCTATCGGTACGATCCCGCCACGGGCCGGAATGACCTGCTGCACCAGCACGATGGCATGATCGGCGGTTTCACCTTCCAGGCGGACGGCTCCCTGCTGCTTTTCGGGGACGAAGGCCGGATCGTGCGCTGGCAGGACGGCGTGGTCGAAATGGTGATCGAGCGGGTGGCAGCCGAGGCCGGAGGTCGTTTCAACGATGTCGCTGCCGGGCCGGATGGCCAGGTGTTCTGCGGATCGATGCCGACCGCAGCGGGGACAGCCCGGCTCTACCGACTCGAACTGAACGGCGACTTGACGCTCCTGTTCGACGATATCGGCCTGTCAAACGGGTTCGGGTTCAGCCCGGACAACCGGACGATGTATCACACCGACACCACCGGCGGGGTGATCTACCGGCTGGACTACGAGGCAGGAACCGGCGCAGTCCAAAACCGGGAAACGCTGGTCACGATCCCGGGTGACGAGGGTTGGCCTGATGGCATGACCGTCGATCTGGATGGCGACCTGTGGTCTGCCCGCTGGGACGGCCACGCGCTGTACCGCTACAGCGCGTCGGGCCAGTCGCTGGGCAAGGTGCCGTTCCCGGTCCGGAAGGTCTCGAGCATCGCCTTTGGTGGCGCGGCCTGCGACACCGGTTACGTGACCACCGCCGGCGGCAACGATCGCGGCCCGGCCGAGGGCGATCTTGCGGGCTCACTCTTCGCGGTCAACCTCGGCGTCCAGGGGCGCCCACCATTCCGTTCACGGATCGGACTGTAGGCAGAAAACGAACCGGGCAGCACATTCGTCATCGCTCCGGCCATCATTCTCAATCCGAACTGCGGTCGCTTGTCTGTCCACCTGTGGTTCTCGGGAGCGCGTCACGAGCCGACGACATCCGCCTGCCTGCCGGAGCCCACACCGTCGGCACAGTCCGGCTGTTGCTGTTCACCACGGAGTAGGACGCCTTCTGGCAGCCGCCTCACCGTCAAATCTCGGTCGAACCCTCATCCCCAAGCCCGAGATGGCTCGTGAGCCAGTCCCGGACGCGGGTGTAGTAGTCGAGCTTGTAGGACGGTGGCCCGGCATACGCGAACAGGTGGTTGGAATTCGGGTAGCGGACGAACTCGACCTCGACGCCCTTCGTCTGGAGGGCAGCAAACATCTGCTCGCTCTGCGAGATCGGACACCGCACATCGGATTCACCGCAGATGATCAGGGTTGGCGTCACGGCGTTGTAAATGTAGGTGGAGGGTGAGTGCTCGATCAGCCACTCCATCCTGTCCTGCGGCGTGCCTCCCCACAGCATGGGGCTGAGCAGGTAGGCGATGTCGCTGCTGCCGTAGAACGACTCCAGGTCGTAGACCGGTGCTCCACAGACGGCGGCGGCGAAGCGATCAGTCTGGCCGATGGCCCAGGCGGTCATGAACCCGCCGTAGGAATACCCGAAGATCGCGGTTTGTGCTGGATCGGCGCCGGGTTGGGCCAGCACCGCATCGAGTGCCGCCTGGACATCCGCCCAGTCACCACCGCCGGTGTCGCCGTTCACCAGTTGGGCAAACCTGCGCCCATACGATGTGGAGCCACGGGGGTTGCTGGCGACCACGATCATGCCGGCTGCGGCCAGCGCCTGCGCGGCGTGGTTGAATGTGTAGCCGAAGTAGCCATAGGGTCCTCCGTGGACCTCCAACACCACCGGATACGACGCGGCGGGATCGAATTCCGGCGGGTAGGTTACCCAGGCATCGATCGCCTCGCCAAGGGAATCGGTCGTGATTCGCTCGGTCTTGCCGGCCGGTGATGCGGCGAAAACTTCGTCGTTGATGCCGGTGATGACGGCGAGCGTGCGGTTGCCGAGGTCGAACACCGAGATTTCGCCGGTGCGGCCGGGATCGGTGTAGGACTGGACGACGTATCGCCCCGCACTGTCAACGCTGAGGCCCGAGTGAACGGATTCGAACCTGGCAATCTCCGAGATTTCGCCGGAGACCGGATCGACCGTCCACAATCCGCTACCGCCTGCCTGGATTCCGTGAACCAGGGCGGTACCATCGTCCAGCCAGTACGGTTGGGCGGGAGGCATGAACCCGGCGAATCCGCCTTCGGGCAGGAACGCCAGATCGCCGGTGAGCTGGTGATAACTGCTGGACTCCACGTCGAACCGGTACCACTCCGACTGAATCGGCCCGTCAGGACCGCCTTCCAGCAGAATGGCGGCGCCATCGGGGGTCCAGCGAAACGCGCCGAGGCTCCATTCCGGTTCGCCAAACAGCGCGGTCGAACCGGCCGCCACATCGATGATCCCAAGTCGCTGGTAAAAGATCGTCGACTCCACCACCTTGATCGCCAGCTTCGTGCCGTCCGGCGACCATTGCGGGTCCGCGTGATCGCGTTCGGTCTCGGTGAGTTGCCGCGGCTCGCCGCCAGCGCTGTCGATGGTGAACACCTGCGACCGGATCCGGTTCTGGACACCGCGCAGGTCTTCCTTGTACTGCAACGAGCGAACGACTCGTGGCGCAGGCGGCTGTTCCGGTTTTTCAGGATCTGGCTTGGGTGCGAAGTCGAATCCAACCGTATAGACAAGCGACGAACCGTCGGGCGACCAGGCGATCCCTGCGGGGGGCAGATCGTGCTGGGCGACGACGCGAGATTCGCCACCCGCGACCTCGATGATTCTGATCGAATGCTTGTCGTCGCTGTCGCCGTGGGAGACGAAGGCGATCGCCTGGCTGTCAGGCGACCAGGCGGGCGCAGCGTTGGTTGCGCCGATGGTCGTCAGTTGCCGCAGGTCGCTCCCGTCCAGCCCCACCGTCCAGAGGTGCGACTGCGGTTTCCCCGTCTCACGATCGGTTGACGACAGGGAGAAGACGATGCGGCTGCCATCCGGCGCGATGACCGGTGAGGCGGCGGCACGCAAGCGGTAGACCAGGTCGTCCGGGGTTAATCGATCGCCAGCCATTCATGCCTCCTGGTTGCGGGTTTCGCTGATGCCACACCAATTGATGACCGCGACAGTCGTCACTTCGATTGCCTTCAGGATTTCGTCGATTTCGATCCACTCGTCGGCACAGTGGCAATTGTTGACATCCCCCGCGCCGTACACCGCTGTTGGCATGCCGCCGAGGTTCACGAGAAGCCGTGCATCCAGTCCGCTCGTGAGCGCGCTGAACTCCGTTTCGGTCCCGGTAACCTGCCGGTGCGCAGCGGCAAGCGTCTGCGCGATCGGCTCCTCCGGGCTGATTTCACTCGACGCGAACTGGCCGCCGAACCACTCGATGGTCGGCGGATGCTCTCGTAGCCATTCATCCCGATTGGCAGCAGCCATGATCCGCGCCACGGCCTGTTCCTGCATGTCCTCGATGGTTTCGCCCGGCAGGAATCCGAGCCGGCCCTCGGCAACGAGTTCTTCCGGCACGGTGCTCGCCCAGGTCCCTGCCCGTACCACGCCGACGCTGATCGGGAACTTGTTGTCGAACATGTCGTAAAGGGGGTGACTCAGGGTTGCGTTCCGCTCTGCCTCCCAGGCGAGAAGGTCATGAAAAATGGGATAGAACTTCTCCACGGCGGACACGCCCTGGTCGCGGGTCGCTCCATGAGCCGACTTGCCGTGGACGGTGATTCGGAAGACAAGCGACCCACCGCCGGCTATCACGATCTTGAGCCTGGTCGGTTCGGAAATCAGGGCTGCTTCAGCGCGATGTCCCCGGAGGACCGTCGAGAGAGCGCCAAACCCTCCATCCTCCTCGCCGACACTCGCCGCGAGCACGAGATCCCCATCGAGCGTCCAACCGAGATCGTCCAGGATGTCGAGCACCGTGATGAAGGTTGCCACCCCGGCCTTCATGTCCGCGGCGCCACGGCCGTAGATGCGGTCACCCACGACCTCGCCGCAGGGGTTCTTCGTCCAGAGGTCCGGGTCGCCGTTGTCGACCGTGTCCGTGTGCCCTTGCAGCATCAGCGAACGACCGCCGCCCGCGCCCTTGCGCGTACCGACCACATGGGGCCGGCCGGCGTAGCGGACCTGTTCGCCAACGTGCACGATGTAGTCAGCGATGTCGTCGTGCGTTGTTTCCCAACGGTCAACGTCGAGGCCGCGTTTCCGATAGTGACGTTCGACAGCTTCCTGAACCGCTTCCTCGTCGCCAGTAACACTCGGGATACCCACCAGTTCGAGCACGAGTCCGATGATATCTTCGCGCCTGGCGGCGACCCTTGCCCGGATCGCCTCGATTGTCTCCAGGGTTGCCACAGTCTTCACTCCTCAAAATTCCGGCCAGGCGTGACCTTGGGACGCACGCTGGCGGGAGCCTATCGATTCCCCAAAACCTCAGGATTGACAATATAGGGTGGCTCGTCCCCCTGGAGGAAGGTCACCAGGTTCCGGGCGGCCATATCCGCCATGGCCGTGCGCGTTTGCACCGTCGCCGAGGCAATGTGCGGGGCGATCGTGCAGTTCGGGAGCGAGACGAGTGGGTGGTCGGCGGGCAACGGTTCTGGATCGCTGACATCGAGCCCGGCTGCCAGGATCTGGCCAGAGGTCAGCGCCGCGACCAGCGCATCGGTGTCGACGACTCGTCCGCGCGCCGCATTCACCAGAATGGCGGTCGGCTTCATGACGGCAAAGTCTTCCGCGCCGATCATGCGAAACGTGTCATCGTTGAGCGCAACGTGCAGGGAGATATAGTCCGATTCCCGGAGGAGGTAGTCGTACGACACGAGCTCGGCGCCGACTTCCCTGGCGCCCTCCTGATCGGACGATGTGTCCAGGATCAGGATGCGCATCCGGAAGCCAGACGCCAACCGGGCCATTTCCTTCCCGATTCGGCCAAATCCCACGATTCCCAGCGTGGCTCCCACGACATTCTGGCCAAGGAGCACCTGAGGGCCCCAGGTATGCCACTTGCCGGCACGGACATAGTCAGCGGCTTCCACAATGCGGCGCGCGGTGGCGAGGAGCAACGAAAAAGCGAACTCCGCCGTCGTTTCGGTCAGGACCCCGGGCGTGTTGCAGACTGCGACTCCCCGGGCCGTTGCAGCGTCGACATCGATGTTGTCGTACCCAACTGCGTAATTGGCGATGACACGGAGGCTTGGGTGCCGGTCAAGCACCTCTCCCGTTACCCGGTCATCCAGCAGTGTCAATGCTCCGGTGGCCCCTTCCAGGAAGCGGTCGAGTTCGTCCGGGGTTGGCGGCATTTCCTCGGGCCAAATCCGGAGCTCGCCAACGGTGGCGAGCAGGTCGAGACCCGCCCTGGGAATCTCCCGGGTGACGGCAACAATCGGTCGATCAGTCATGCGTGATTCCACTCCGGCTCCTGGCGTGTCCGGCCTCCAGACAGATCACCTTGTACCGGGTTGGACGCAATGCCGCAAGGTACCCGCCGTATTGACCCAGTTCACGCATTTTTCGCCAGGACCGGTTTGGCAACGGCGGTCTCGCGATCCCCTTCGGTATAGCCCTCGTGGAGGACCACAGGCGCGGACTTGCCAACCGACTTGACCCGGAGGTTGATGATCTCCACGAACACGCTGAACGCCATTGCGCTGTAGATATAGCCCTTCGGGATGTGGTGGTGGAAACCTTCCGCCACCAGCGACATGCCGATGAGCAGCAGGAAAGAGAGCGCGAGGACCTTCACCGTCGGATGCTGGTGCACGAAGTCCGAGAGCGGTTTGGCGGCAAGCATCATCACGCCAACCGCGATGATCACGGCAGCGATCATGACCGCAACCTCGTCGGCCATGCCGACGGCAGTGATCACGGAATCGAGGGAAAAAACGATATCGAGCAGCATGATCTGGACGATGACGGACGTGAAGGAGGTGACGTTCACAGTATGCGAAGCCTCTTCACTCCCCTCGAGCTTTTCGTGCAACTCGGTTGTGGCTTTGTAGAGAAGGAAGAGACCACCGCCGAGCATGATCAGGTCGCGCCCGGACAGTTCCCGGCCCCACAGGGTGAAGAGGGGATCGGTCAGGCCGACGACCCAGCTGATGGCGAACAACAGCGCGATCCGCATCAACATCGCCGCGCCGAGACCGACGAGTCTTGCGCGGTCGCGCTGGTTTTCCGGCAGCTTGTTGGAGAGGATCGAGATGAAGACGATGTTGTCGATCCCGAGGACGATTTCCAGCGCCGTCAGGGTGAGCAACGCCGTCCAGATACTTGGATCACTGATCCAGTCCATACCTCGTTGAGGCCTTCCCGGTTGGTCGAATGGACAGGCGGTGCGATATGGCACGCGCGGGTTCGCTGCGGTGACTATAGCCGAACGCCACGTCTGGACGGGACGTCCATCCTGGAGTCGAGACTGACCCAGGTTGACCGTCCGTTCGCCTGTGATTGAATTCACATGGTGTAGACTGTCAAACGGAGGGGAGTATTCCTTTCAGGCCGGTGTCGTCAATACGGTGGGTTGATACCCCCCGGCACCGTCCATCGCAACGGCGCGGTGGAAGAGACCTCCTGGCGATCGATAGACCTGTCAGGAGCATATTCCATGAGCGTCCCGTTGTGGGTCTGGGCCCTCACCATTGCCGCGATTGTCGGCCTCCTCATCTTCGACTTCTACGCCCACGTCAAAACTCCCCATACCCCCAGCATCAAGGAAGCAGCGTTCTGGTCGGCGTTCTACATCGCCCTGGCCCTGGCGTTCGGCGTCCTGATGTGGGTCGTCTGGGACCGTGAGCACGGTATCGAGTATTTTGCCGGGTTCCTCACCGAGAAGAGCCTCTCGGTGGACAACCTCTTCGTCTTCCTCATCATCATGTCGAGCTTCCGGGTGCCACCCGAGTATCAGCAGAAGGTGTTGCTGATCGGCATCACCATCGCGCTCATCATGCGCGGTATCTTCATCGCTCTCGGTACCGCGATCATCGAGAACTTCGCCTGGGCGTTTTACGTGTTCGGGATCTTCCTCGTCTACACCGCCTGGAAGCTGGTGGGATCCAGCCACGACGAGGATGAGGAGTACCACGAGAATGCGTTCATCCGTCTCGTGCGACGGCTCGTGCCGACCACGAACGACTATGTGGGCGACAAGATGGTGGTGAGGATCGATGGCCGCCGCATGATCACCCCGATGGCGATCGTCATGCTCGCGATCGGGTCCACCGATCTCCTGTTCGCATTCGACTCGATCCCGGCTATTTTCGGACTGACACAGGAACCGTACATCGTCTTCACGGCCAATGCGTTTGCCCTGCTTGGACTTCGACAGCTCTACTTCCTCCTTGGCGGAATGCTCTCCCGTCTCGTCTATCTCTCGATCGGGCTCGCATTCATCCTGGCCTTCATCGGTGTCAAGCTCTTCATCCATGCCCTTCACAAAAACGAGTTGCCGTTCATCAACGACGGCGAGCATGTGACCGTGATTCCGGAAGTGCCAATCCTGCTCTCGCTCTCGGTGATCATCCTGACCATCGGGATCACGGCGGGCGCCAGCCTGCTCAAGACCCGGTCGGACGAGCGCAACGGCGTCGCGGCGTCCGCCGGCTGACCGGCCCTCGCCGTCCATCCGCGCACACCGTGTTTTGTGCATCGCGCACTACATCCCAGCGTGGTTGTTTCGCGTTCTCGTTGACGGTCTTCGCCGCGAGCGCTATCTTGCCCACACCGTTCGCAGGGTCCAAATGCCACCGGCAGGCGGCGTAGTCGCCGAGATCGTCCGGTAGCGCGTGGATGTCCGGCGGCGTGGAGCAATCGCCGACGGTCACCTTGCACCGCGGCCGGATCGTTGAAGGGGGAACTTGTGGCCATCACGGAACAAAGCGTGCAAATGATCGAGCGCGCCCTCGCTCGCAGTGGCGCGAAATTCGACCGGCGTCAACTTCTCCAGGGCGTCGCCGGCGGCGCGGCAGCACTGGCGCTTACCGGCACCTATGCCACCTCGGCGTTTGCTCAGGCCACGCCCGAAGCGCCGGCGGTGACGATGTATGATGGGCCCCTCGCCGACGAGCAGGTCATCAGGATTCCGACAGGCGAGCCGGCCACCATGGATCCGGCTGCGAGCACCGGCCTGGACGAGATCTCCATCTTCTTCAACATCTACGACGGCCTGACCGGCGTTGACCAGGTGACCGGCGAGGTCGTGGGCCGGGTCGCGGAATCCTGGGAACCAAACGAGGACGGTACCGTCTTCACCTTTCACCTCAAGCAGAATGCCGCCTGGTCCGACGGGACGCCGTTGACGGCGAACGACTTCGTCTACAGCTGGCGCCGTGTGCTCGATCCGAACACCCTGTCCGAGTACGTTCCAGCGATGTTCTACCTGCTGAATGGTGAGGAAATCGCGACGGGAGCGAAACCGCTCGAGGAGCTCGGTGTCGCGGCGGTTGATGACTACACCCTCGAAGTCACCCTCTCCGGCCCGCTTGCCTTCTTCCCGCTGATCACCACCACCTGGACCTACTTCCCGGTGCCGCAGCACGTGATCGACGAGAAGGGCGACGCCTGGACCGAAATCGACGGCGGCCCAGCTGTTTCCAACGGTCCATATGTCATGGAATCGTGGGAACACGACCAGGAAATCGTCCTGGTGCCGAACCCGAACTACACCACGGGCGACCCGGTCACCATCCAGCGCGCCACGTACCGCCTGTTTGAGGACGCGACCACCCAGGCGTACATCGCGTTCGAAAACGACGAACTCGACTATGCCGCGCCGGAAGGTCCGGATCTGGACCGGGTACTGGCGGATCCCGAGGCATCGGCCCTGTTGCTGCAATTCGCCCTGTCGAACTGCAACTTCATCGCGAGCGACTGCCGCGGCGAGGTCACCGGGCAGATCCCGTTCCGCCAGGCGCTCTACAAGGCCGTCAACCGCGACGACCTCGCCAATATCGTGCTGCGCGGCCAGTATGTGCCCGCCTATACAGTCGTTTCGCACGACATTCCCGGTTCGCTCCTGGATGACTCTCCGCTGAGCGAGAGCACCGAGGAGGCCGTCCAGCTTCTCGTCGATGCCGGCATCGACCCGGCCTCGGTCTCGATCGAACTCACCTACCAGAACAGCCCGGCCCGGGTGCAGACCGTTGCCGAATACCTGCAGGCGACCTGGCAGGATGTCCTGGGCATCACCGTCACGCTGGCGCCGATCGAGGCAGCCACGTACACCGACTGGCGGGCAGCGCGCGAAAACGAGAACTTCGATGTCTACACGGGGTCGTGGGGCTCTGATTTCGGCGACCCGTCGAACTGGCACAACCAGAACTTCACGAGCCAGGCGAACCACTACCGCACCTTCTGGGTGAACGAGGAGTACGACGCACTGGCAGGCGCGGCCCTGGCCAACCTCAACGCCGAGGAGCGGAACTCGCAGTACATGGACGCCGAGCGGATCCTGGTGGAAGAGGGTTCGATCCTGCCGTTGTACCGGACGACTGCCTACCGCGCGATCAAGCCGTACGTCAAGGACATGTTCTTCCAGCCGATCCTGTCGGTTGTCCACCTGCGCACGGTCAAGATCGCCGCCGAATAGCGCGTTAGGTAGCGAAATGCGGCCGGTTTGCGCCGGCCGCATTTCGCGCGAGACCATCCCTGATCCGAGTCCTGGCGCCCGGTTCGCGCATGAAGGGACCCAACAGTGAATCGCGGCACCTACGTCCTGCGCCGGGTCCTTCTGCTCATCCCGACCCTGCTGGCGATCTACACGCTGACGTTTTTGCTCATCCACGCCACCCCGGGCAGTCCCTGGTCGAAGGGTGAGAAACCGGTGCACCCGGTCGTCCTGGAGCGCCTGAATGAAGCGTACGGACTGAACGATCCGCTGTGGAAGCAATACACGAACTACCTGGTGAACTTCCTGCAGGGTGATCTTGGTCCGTCCTTCACCCAGCGTTCGCGGACGGTCACGGACATCATCAGCGATACATTCCCGATATCCATCGCCCTCGGGGTGACCGCGATGATGATCGCCCTCGTGGTCGGTGTCACCCTCGGCACGCTCGGGGCGATCCGGCACAATTCGTGGCTCGACTATTCGACCAGTTTCGTGGCGATCATCGGCATCTCGACGCCGTCCTATGTCGTGGTGTCCCTGCTCGTCCTGGTGTTCGCCAGCGAACTTGGGTGGTTGCCAACCGGCGGTTGGGACGGCGTGTTCAGCACCACCATCATCATTCCCGCCGTCGCCCTCTCACTCTTCCCGGCGGCAGTGCTGGCACGGTACACGCGTTCGAGCATGCTCGACGTGCTTTCGGCCGACTATGTGCGGACAGCCCGCGCCAAGGGTTTGAACGAGCATTCGGTGATCATCAGGCACGCGATCCGGAATGCGCTCATCCCCGTCCTGACCGTCTCCGGCATCATCCTCGCTGATGTCATCACCGGGTCGTTCTTCGTTGAAAGCGTTTATTCGGTGCCTGGACTGGGCCGGTATTTCGTGAGCAGCATCACCCAACGTGACTATCCGGTCATCCTGGGCACAGTCCTGCTGTTCGGCTTCGTGATCTCGGTGATGAACCTGATTGTGGACCTGCTCTATCCGTTGCTCGATCCTCGCATGAACTCGCGATAGTCCAGGGGAGGAACGACGCCATGCAGGTTGCAACAACGGCCTCAGCCATTTCCCTGGAATCGTCCAGCCGAAAGGTGCGGGTGGCTGGCTTCTGGGCCAGTGCCTGGAGCCAGTTTCGCCGGAACAAACTCGCGGTGCTCTCGCTCGGTTTTATCGTCTTCATCGCACTGGTGGCCATCTTCGTGCCGCCGCTCTTGCCGCAGACATATTCCGACCAGGATCTCTCGGCCTCGTTGCAGGGACCGAGTTGGGAGCATCCGGCCGGCACCGACGCGCTCGGCCGCGATCTCATGACCAGGCTCATCTTCGGCGCCCGCATCTCGCTCACGGTCGGCATCGTGGTGCAACTGGTGATCCTGGCGATTGGCGTCCCGCTGGGTTTGCTCGCGGGGTACAAGGGCGGCAAGGTCGACACGATCATCATGCGCTCGGTGGACGTGCTCTACGCCATGCCCAACCTGTTGTTCGTGATCCTGATCATGACGTTCCTGCGAGGTCAGTTCGGGGCCGACCCGACCGGGTTCGTGAAGGTCCTGTCCGATCTCGACGCGAAGACTGGCGGCCTGATCGGTGTGTACATTGGACTCGGGCTGGTCAGCTGGCTTACCGTCGCCCGAATCGTCCGGGCAAACACGATGTCGCTCAAGGAAAAGGAATACGTCGAGGCCGCACGCGGATTGGGGGCACCCGGTTCGCAAATCGTTCGCAAGCACCTGCTTCCGAACACGATCGCCCCGATCGTGGTGGCGGCCACTCTCGGCATTCCAGGCGCGATCCTCTACGAGTCCGGCATCAGTTTCATCGGTCTCGGGGTCATCCCGCCGATGCCGTCGTGGGGGCTGATGATCAGCGATGCGATTCCGCAGATGCGGTCGCATCCATACATGCTGATCTATCCCGCGGCGGTACTCTCGCTCACGGTGCTGGCGTTCAACTTCATCGGCGACGGGCTGCGCGACGCGCTCGACCCGTGGATGAAGCGATAGTTTCGCGACCGATCACTGAGCCGCCCCACAGCACCTACAGCCCGTTGCGGTGAGCTTGATCGGTGTTCGGTCGTGTAGGGACAGCCCA
>CAZSUN010000011.1:28446-63003 GCA_964610045.1 uncultured Sphaerobacteraceae bacterium | reverse complement strand
GGAGCCGCCGAGCATTGGTTTCGGCATATTCCACCCACCCCGCCGTCATGCTGAGCGCAGCGAAGGGCGACGGCCCAGAGGGAATCTGGCGAATATCTCGAAATCAATGACCGCCGAGCCGCCAGGCGAGGTGGTCGTCCACCCCGGGGAACACGCAGTACGGCCCCAGCCTCCGGATTGCCCGCGACCTCTGTTCTTTTCTGATTCCTGTTTCCTGGTTTCTCGTTTCTCCCCCGTGGCGCACATCTCGCCCCTCACTGCGTTCTCAACATCAGGGCATCACACACTCGATGTCCCTCCCGGCCGTCCAGGACGGAGAAAACGCAGCAAATGCAGGTTGAGGAAGAGGAAATGCGGGCCCCGTCGGACCATGAAAACCCCGTCGCTCCGGGCGTTTTCGAGCAAATGTGGAAATGCAGGCTGCATTTCCACATCGCCCAATAACCAGCCCAACCTCTCGCGCGTCCTGCCCGGTTCCGATAGACTCCCGGCGATGGCCATTCGGCCATTCCCAACCCCGGCACGCAGTCACGCACGAGGCAGACCTGTGAACCAATCAGCCGGTAATCCGGCCCTCTACGATCTCCTGATCCACGACGGCACCGTTATTGATCCTGCCACCGGCCTGCACGCCGTCGCTGACGTGGCCATCGCAGCCGGCAGGATCGCAGCCATCGGTCCAGCCATCTCACCCGCCACCGCCCGCCGGTCGATCGATGCCTCTGGCCAGATCGTCACGCCAGGCCTCATCGATCTGCATACTCACATCTATTGGGGCGCCACCTTTTGGGGCATCGAAGCCGATCCCGTCGCCGCCCGCACCGGCGTCACCACCTGGCTCGACGTCGGCAGCGCCGGGGGGTACAGCTTTCCGGGCTTTCGCGAGTACATCGCCGGCCGCAATCGCGTCCGGACCTACGCCCTGCTCAATCTCTCGTCGATCGGCTTGATCGCTCCCACCTGGGAGCTGGCGAATCCCGACTACTGGGATATCGACCTCGCCGCGGAAGTCGTCGAACGCAACCGCGACATCATCCTCGGCATCAAGGCCCGGATCGACCGCAACACCACCCGTGGCGTCGGCATCGAGCCGCTGCGCCGCGCCCGCGAACTCGCCGATCGAGTTGGCCTGCCGCTGATGACCCACATCGGTCAGGGGCCACCAACCATCGACGAAGTATTCGACCTCCTCCGCCCTGGCGATATCCTCACCCACTGCTGCACCGGTCAGGACATGCGCGTCATCGACGACCACGGTCACACCCTGCCGGAACTCCGCCGCCTCCACGACGCGGGGGTGATCCTCGATGTCGGCCATGGCACCGGGTCGTTCAGCTTCGCGTCGGCCGAAGCGATGATCGCCGACGGTCTCCAACCGGATGTCATCTCCAGCGATATCCACCAGATGGCGATCCAGGGTCCGATGTTCGACCTGCCAACCACGATGTCGAAATTCCTGACGCTGGGCATGACGCTGGACGACGTGGTCGCTTGCGCCACGGTCAGTCCGGCGAAGGCGATCGGTCTCCAGAACGCAGGCTCGCTGGCTGTCGGTGCGCCCGCCGATATCGCGCTCTTCCGTCTCGACGATGGCGAGTTCTGGTTCTACGACATCGGCATGGTGGAGCGGCCGGGCGGTCAGCTGCTCGTCAATACCGCCACCTTCGTCGGCGGCGAGGAGTTACCGCGCCTGCCGGAGAGGGAAATCCACTTCTGGGCCCAAATCCCGGAACCACAACGTGCCGTTACCGCACCGGGTCAACGCCCTGCCAACTGACCTCCTCGTAGGGGCTGTACCTGCGGTTCCACTTCCCGTCCCGGGAAGTGGTCAGGGGTTGGGGAATGCCGCGGAATTCGACACCTGGACGACAGGCGTGCAGGCGGCTGTGTCGGCCCGGGTCGCTTCAGCCACATGGGAGTCCATCCATGTCCATCGACCTCGCCACCCTCGAAGGGAATCCTTCCATCCGCTATGGGTTCTACCTGCGGCCTTCCGCCGCCATGAGTCGCGCCCAGGCCGAGGTCCACGAGGTCCTTCGCCGCCAGTTCGGTCTCCAGGTGGCCGGCAAATTCATGCCTCACGCCACCGTCATGGGGTTCCATCGTTCAGATGCGCCGCTGTCCAGCCTCACCGCTGCGATTGACGGCGTCATGGCCGGCCGAGCACCCTTCGTCATCACCAATCGGGGGCCGCGACCGCATGGACGTTCCGGGATCTCGCTGGATGTTCATGCGAACGCCGACGGCACGCCCAATGCGCCGCTGGTCGATCTCCATGAGGCGGTCTTCGCCGCCCTCACCCCGCTCGCGCATCCCGATTGCGAGTTCGCCTGGGGTGACTGGAGCCGCGAGCACTTCCGTGCGCATCTCACCCTTGCGATGGCCGACATCCCGGACTGGATGTTCGACGAGGTGATGGAGTTCCTGCGTGACTTCGGCCAGATCGGACCCGAATCGTTCGTCGCCGATGCGTTCCATCTCTACGCCTTTCAGAGCGCGGCCTGGGCAGCGGATTGGTGGACCACGATGACCTGGCGCGATCTCGCATCGTGGCGCCTGGCGTGATGGCCTTCGCGACGCCGCCACGGAACCGTCGTATCCTTCTGACCGGCGCAGTGAGCGCTACCCCGTGCATCGACCGGCAGTGACCCACCCCATGACGAACCCCTCTCCCATCGGAGTCTTCGATTCTGGCCTCGGCGGTCTCAGTGTGCTGCGCGAAATCCGCGCCATCCTGCCCAGCGAAGACTATCGCTACTACGCAGATAACGCCTTTTGCCCCTATGGGCTGCGGAGTCCGGCCGAGATCCAGGAACGAGCCATCGCGGTTGTCAGCCTGCTGATCGACCAGGGCGCCAAGGCAATCGTGGTCGCTTGCAACACCGCCAGCGCCATGGCGATTTCCGACGTCCGCGCCACCTTCCCCGCCGTCCCCATCATCGGGCTCGAACCGGCGGTGAAACCCGCCGTCGCCATGACACGTACCGGACGGGTCGGCGTCCTCGCCACCCCGCGCACGGTGGCGGGCGAGCGCCTCCGCTGGCTCATCGAAACATATGCCGGCGATGTCCAGGTCCACACCGTCGCGGCGGCTGGTCTCGTCGAGCTTGTGGAGGCCGGAACGCTTGGTGGACCCGAGGTAGTGGCGACCCTGCAACCGATGCTCGATCCCATGATCGAAGCCGGCGTCGATGTCGTTGTCCTCGGCTGCACGCACTATCCCTACCTGCGCGAGGAGATCCAGCGCTACATGGGCGCCAGCGTCCCCGTCATTGACAGTGGCGCCGCCATTGCCCGGCGCGTCCAGACCGTGCTGGCAGCCAACGACCTGGTTTCGACCAGTGAGGAAACTGGTTCGCTCGTCATGATGACCAGCGGCGACGCACGCATCGTCGAACCAGTCGCTGGTCTCCTGCTGGATGCGCCGGTCCGCGTGACGACGGTTTCGACCTCGGCACGAATGCTGGAGACGGCATGAAGATCGCCATTGCCGGATGCTCCCACATCCATACGCCGGCCTATGTCCGGTGGCTGGCCGCCCACCCGGAGGTGGAGATCATCGCTGTTGCCGATCGTACCGGATCCACCGCCTCGGCAATCGCAACCGAACTGGGCGCCCCAGTCACCACCATCGACGAGGTGTGGTCACTGCCGCACCTCGACGCCGTCCTGATCCTTCCGGAAACGGTTCACCATCGGGACGACATCGCCAGGGCGGTCGCGGCCGGTCTCAGTGTCTTCGTCGAAAAGCCGCTGGCCATGAACGGACCGGAAGCCGCCGCGATTGCGCGCGACGTTTCGGCGGCGGCAGTTCTGTTCCAGATCGGCTTTTTCATGCGCCAGATGCCGGCGCTGCGGGAGCTCCGTTCCCTGGTCGCCAGGGGAGCGCTCGGCGAAATCACGCGGGCGCGTGTGTCGGTGGCCCACGATGCCGCCCTCAAGCACTGGTTCGACGCTTACCCCTGGATGATCGACCGCGAGCAGGCGGGCTTCGGCGGGTTTGGCGACATGGCGGTCCACGGCATCGATCTGATGCTCTGGTTCTTCGGGCAGGAGATCGAGGCGGTCACCGCTGCCACCGGCCGCCTGGACGCAGCCGATGGAGACAGCGATCACTTCGGCGAAGGCATCATCCGGTTCCGGTCGGGTCCGATCGCGACCGTCGTCTCCAGCTGGGTCGATGGCGGCAATCCGGTCCTCTTCGAGGTTCGTGGCACCAGGGGCGTGGCACACGTCCAGGGGAACGACCTGGTCACCTGGGGTGTCGAAGTCCCGCCGGTTGCGAGCCGTCCGGTCGATCCTGGCGACGCGCTCGCGGCCTTCATCGACGCCTGCCGGACCGGTAATTCCAGCAACCTGGTCAGCATCACGGATGCCTCGCTGAGCACACGCGTCGCGGACACGATGTACCGGGCGGCGCGAGAGGGACGTTGGTTGGCGGTGGACTGATCAGGAGGCTCCGCGAGCGTCGACGATGTCCGGCCTGGCCACCGGCATGGTCGGGAACGATCGCTCGGTCACATCGAGCAGGTGATCCGATTGGTCAACGTCCAGCATGATCGCCGCCTGGATCACCTCGTCCATGGTCGAAGCCAGGACGAATTCCATCTCCTCCCGGATGTTCTGGGGGATCTCGCGCATGTCGCGCTCGTTGCCCTGAGGAACGATCAGGCGCCGGATTCCGTGCCGATGCGCCGCCAGGGTCTTCTCCCGAAGACCGCCGATCGGCAACACGCGTCCACGCAGCGTGATCTCCCCGGTCATCGCCGTATCATTCCGAACCGGTTTGCGGGTCAACGCCGAGATGACAGCCGTCGCCATCGTGATGCCGGCCGACGGCCCATCCTTCGGGATGGCCCCTTCCCACAGGTGGATGTGGAGATCGATCGTGTCCTGGAAATCGCGGTCAATCCGGAGTTCATCCGCACGCGAACGCGCGTACGACAGCGCCGCCCGTGCCGATTCCTGCATCACGTTCCCGGCCTGGCCGGTGACCGTCAGGCCACCCTTGCCCGGCATCGTCGCCACCTCGACCGGGATGATCTCGCCACCGATCTCGGTGGTGCCGAGGCCGATCGCCA
Organism: uncultured Sphaerobacteraceae bacterium; assembly: GCA_964610045.1. Lineage (GTDB taxonomy): Bacteria > Chloroflexota > Chloroflexia > Thermomicrobiales > UBA6265 > JACCYX01. Next base: position 57,922 of record CAZSUN010000011.1, on the reverse strand, counting down.
GCCCGATCGCGCTCTGGGACAACCCCGGCTCGAAACCGTACTTCGCCGGGCCGAGATAGGCTTCGAGGTCGCCCGGCGTCACCGTCACGGTCGCGTCGGGCGCAACCCGGCCGCGAGCGATCCGGGTCGCCAGCTTGCGGCACAGGTTGGCGACCTCGCGGTCGAGGCCTCGCACCCCAGCCTCGCGGGTGTAGTCGCGAATGATCGAGCGCCAGGCATCGGTCCCGATCTCCAGCGACACTGATGCGAGGCCGTTGGCGTCGACCTGGCGGCGCAGCAGGTGCCTGCGTCCGATCTCGATCTTCTCGTCCTCGGCGTACCCCGGCACCTCGATCATTTCCATCCGGTCCTGGAGCGGCCGGGGAATCTGCTGCCAGTAGTTCGCGGTGGTAATGAACAGGACCTGGGAGAGATCGTAGGGCATGTCGAGGTAATGATCGGTGAAGGTGCGATTCTGCTCCGGATCGAGCACCTCCAGCATTGCCGCGGTGGGATCGCCCCGGTAGTCGGAGGACAGCTTGTCGATCTCATCCAGCAGAATGACCGGGTTGGTGGTGCCAGCCGCCTTCATCGCCGAGACGATCCTGCCTGGCATTGCGCCGATGTAGGTTCGGCGGTGGCCGCGGATTTCCGCCTCATCGCGCATGCCGCCGAGGCTCACGCGATGGAACTGCCGCCCCATCGCACTGGCGACAGACCGCCCGAGGCTGGTCTTGCCCACACCCGGCGGACCAACCAGGCAGAGTATCTGCGACGAGGTGCTGGTTCCCGATGATCGCGTCAGCTTGCGTACGGCCAGGAACTCGACGATGCGTTCCTTCACCCCTTCAAGCGCGTAGTGGTCGTCGTCCAGGACGCGTTCGGCTTCAGCGAGGTCGATCTGGTCAGCCGATTGCACGTCCCACGGAAGCTGGAGCATCGTATCGATATAGGTCCTGGAGACCGTTGCTTCCGCCGAGACGCCGGGCATCTTCTCCAACCGCTGAAGCTCGCGATGAAGCTTCTCCTGAGCTTGCAGAGGCATGCCACTGCCGGTGATGCGGCTCCGGAGGACTTCGAACTCGCTCTCCTCGCCATCACCGAGTTCTGCCCGGATCTCCTTCAACTGATGTTCCAGGTAAAACCGGCGCTGGGTGTCATCCATCCGGTCGCGAACGCGTTCGCGCATCCGCTGGTCCAGCTCCACGATTTCGAGTTCGCCGCGCAAATAGGCACCGAGGTGTTCCAGCCGGACCAGCGGATCGAGCGTTTCCAGCAATTGCTGGCGCATATCGATGTCGTTGACGATCTGAGTGGCCAGCAGATCGGCGAGATGGCCAGGATTGGTTGCCCGCTGGACCATGTCGAGCACTTCACTGGCAAGGATGGTGCGTGCTTCCGCCAGCTGGCCGGAGAGTTCCTGGATGTACTGGATGAGCGATTCCGACTCGGCGCGTTCAGGAACCGGCTCGATCAGCGGGCGAACCTGCGCCTGGAAGAATGGCCGCGTATTCTCGATGTGCTGGAGCCGGACCCGATGCATCCCTTCCAGCACAACCTGGAGATTCCCTCCCTGCTGCCGCTCGACAGAGAGGATGCTGGCCAGCGTGCCGACGCCGTACAGGTCGTCGCTGCGTGGATCTTCGACGTCTCGCCGCTTGTGCGTGGTGACGGCGATGTCCTTGTTGCCAAGCATCGCCTCCTCCACCGCGTGGATCGAATGGGGGCGCACCGCAAGGAAGGTCACCACGTTGCGGGGAAAGATCACCACGTTCTTGAGCGGCAGGAGCGGCGTCAGGTTCTCGGGGTCACCACCCGGGAGTCCAACGAGTTCGTGATGTTGTCGCATACGACAGCCCTTCCCGCTTCCGGACGCTGGAACGACGGCGTGCGCGGTCGTTCCGCCGTCGCCTGTCCGGGGGCATCCGTTCCCCGCCACTTGCGCGGGTCATCATACCCCACCCGGAAATGGTGGTGCGAGCGAAGGAAGACAGGCCCAACCACACCTCGACACCTGGCCAGGTACCGCCGAATACCGCATACGTACAGGGGTATCGCAGTTGAACGGAGGTGGCAAGCTACTCGTCCCGCTCCCTGGCGTTCGCTTCGCGGATCGAACCGATCAGGTAGTCGGCGGTTTCGTCCGGGTCGTCGAACACACGGAAGAGGTCAAGATCGTCCGTCGCGATTTTCCCTTCAATGACCAGCGTTTCCCGGAACCACTGGAGCAGGCCGGACCAGTAGGCGCTACCGTACAGCGCGACCGGCATGGGGTCGAGTTTGCCCGTTTGCAGCAGCGTCAGGATCTCGAACATCTCATCAAGCGTGCCGAATCCGCCAGGGAAGAACACGAATCCATTGGCATATTTCGCGAACATCGTCTTGCGCACAAAGAAATACCGGAACTTGAGATCGAGGGTGACATACCGATTCGAACCCTGCTCGAACGGAAGGTCGATGTTCGCGCCGACCGATACACCACCGGCCAGGTTGGCCCCCTTGTTGCTCGCCTCCATGATGCCCGGCCCGCCACCGGTGATCACCGCCAGACCGGCCTCGGCCAGCTTCGCGGCAACCGTCTCGGCGGCACCGTAGGCCGGATCACCTGCCGCGGTCCGGGCCGACCCGAATATCGTGACCGCCGGACCTATCTCGGCGAGCGCGTCGAATCCCTCGACGAATTCCCCCATGATCCGAAGCACGCGCCACTGGTCGGTGTGGGTGTAGGCGGCGGCGCGCTCCCGGTCTCGTAGCGACCACGACAGCAACTGGCGATCGTCGTTCTGCTTGTGCCGCCGGCCTCGCTTGCCGGATTCGTCGTTCATGCCTGTCACCTTTGACCTCCCCGATCCCACGGCTCACTACACTTGCGGTATTGTGCAACGCGTCGCCCGGCGACTCCTGGAGACCACGAGACTCATTAAGGAACGAACAGCGTGTGGGACCGATCTCGTACACGAACGCCACAGCAGATCGGTATCGTCCTGCTCGGTCTCCTGGCGCTGCTGCTGCTTTCCAGCTGCGGTAGCGATGGCGAACCTGATCCGACTCCCACGCCCGAGCCGACCCAAACACCGTCGCCCACCGCCACCGCCGTTCCGGAAACGTCGCTCGGCGAGGTCACCTGGTCGACGAGTTTGACCGCGTCAGGAGCGCCGGACGGTTCGCTGGGGGCGTTTTCGCGGGAGAGCGACGTCATTCATGCGTCAGTCGAAGCATCCCACCTTCTGGCTGGCGAGATGCTGACGGCAACCTGGTCGATCAACGGCATGCCGGTGGAGACCCTCGATTCCACCGTGACGATCGATGAGGACACGTCCTCTGGCTGGGCAACATTCTCGTTGACATGGGATGGGGCCGCCCTCTGGCCAACCGGAACGCTTGAGGTGATGATCACCACCAGCACCGGCGTTTCCACCACTGGGTCGATCCAGATCGTCTCCGGGCAATAGGGGGAGGTTCCAACGAAATGACCATCCACCGGCCGCAGCGCAACTGGGGCTGCCGCATCCACGAAATCACCTGGTACGGAATCCCGACCGTGGTGCTGGAGAACGAGGTGATTCGCGTCTCCTTTCTCGCGGGCAAGGGCACCGACCTCGTGGAGTTCCTCTACAAGCCGCGCGACCTCGACATTGCCTGGCTGACACCAACCGGGATTCGCAACCCACGCGACCTTGTGTCGACCAATCCAGACCCGGTCGCGACATTCCTCGATACCTACCCTGGCGGCTGGCAGGAAGTGTTCCCGAATGCCGGGGCGCCTGGCACCGGGGCGGGCGCCAGCTACGGCCAGCACGGCGAGGTGTTCTGCCTGCCGTGGGATGTCGCGATCGTGGAGGACACCGACGCCAGGATCGCCGTGCGGTTCACGGTGCGTGGCGTGAAGTCGCCGTGCATCATCGAGAAAACCGTCATCGTGGAATCCGGCGTGGCCGGCATCCGGATCGAAGAGACCGTGTCCAACCCAACTCCGGTGTCGCTGAATGTGATGTGGGGGCACCACATCACGTTCGGACCGCCGTTCCTCGTGCCGGGGGCGACGATCTCAACCCCGGACGGATTGACCGCCATTCCTCACGACGAGCTGGTCGCACCGGACGAGCGGCGGGTTGCCACATCCGAACCATTCGCCTGGCCGATTGGCGTCGCCCCGGGCGGCTCGGAGGTTGACTTCTCGATCCTGCCGGAACCGGGTACTCCGGGCGACCTGTTCTACCTGACCGGGTTCCAGGATGGAACCGGCACCTACACGGTGACCCGGCCCGGCGATGGCGTAGGGGTTACCGTGACCTGGGACGCCGAGACGTTGCCCTATCTCTGGTACTGGCAGCAATTCGGCCGGATTGACGGGTATCCGTGGTACGGGCGAGCCTGGAATGTCGGGCTCGAACCGAGTTCCAGCTACCCAACCAATGGTCTTCCCGACGCGATCGCCAATGGCAGCGCACTCCGGCTCGAGCCGGGCGGATCGCGGTCACTGTGGCTGACCGCGACGATCGATGGAGGCTCCCAGTGACCAACTCCCTACTCCTCGACGGTAAGGTTGCGATCGTATTCGGCGGCTCGACCGGGATCGGCCGGGCGTCGGCGATCCGGCTGGCGGCGGAAGGGGCATCCGTCACCGTGGTCGCCCGGCGCAACGGCCCGGTGGCCGAGACGGTGGCCGAGATCGAATCGCGCGGCGGCGCAGCGCTCGGGATCGCCGCCGATGCCGCCGTTGCCAGTGAGGTCCGGGCCGCCGTGACGCAGACGGTGGAGACGTTCGGCGGGATCGACATCCTCGTCAACAGCCAGGGCATCCAGCGCTACGGCACGGTCGAGGAGACCGACGAGGCGCTGTGGGACGAGGTGATGAACGTCAACGTGAAGTCGATGTACCTCACGGCAAAGTACGCGATTCCGGAGATGCGAAAGCGCGGAGGTGGTTCGATCGTCAACGTCGGTTCGGTGCAGGGACTGGCGACACAAACCCAGGTGGCCGCCTACAGCACCAGCAAGGCGGCGAACATCAGCCTGACACGAACGATCGCGGTCGACTACGCGGCTGAAGGGATCAGGGCGAATATCGTGCTCCCGGCCTCGATCGACACACCGCTGCTGCGTTACGGCGCCGACATGCACCGGGGTGAAAGGCCGCAGGACGACCTTATCGCCGACTGGGGACGGATGCACCCGATCGGACGCGTCGGCACCGCCGAGGAAGTGGCGGAACTGGTGACCTTCCTGGCAGGACCGCGGGCGTCGTTCATCACCGGCGCGGAGATCAAGATCGACGGCGGGATGATGGCGGCGCTCGGCGTCGCGTTACCGGAGTAGCCGCCGGGCTACCGCACGCCTCCGTAGGGGCCGTACCGGCCGCGACCGCCTTGCCGGGACCATACCGGCGCGAATGTCGTCGCGGCTGTGTCGGCCCGTGCCGCTCCATCCGTCACCACGGGAGGACACACGCTCGCTGGTCCTCCCCTTCGATTGGATACGCCGAAACCCCGGGAAAGCGGCCGGGATGCCCGGATTCGTCGTGGGATCGCCGTTTCGTCGTAGGATGCCGCAAGCGTCCGACACACCGGACATCACTGACCGCATCCTGAACGAAATGGGTGACGCCTGATGGCAACGACGTCCACGAGCCTGCCTTCAAGTCTGGAAATCGCGCGCGCCGCAACGTTACTGCCACCCGCGGAGGTCGCGGCTCAAATCGGCATCGACGAGGCGTTCCTCGTTCCCTATGGGCGTCACGTCGCGAAGGTCGATCCGGCAGTCGCGGACCGGTTCGCCGGGAAGCCGGACGCCGCCTATGTGGTAGTGACGGCGATCACGCCGACCCCGCTCGGAGAAGGCAAGACGACGACCTCGGTGGGGCTGGCCCAGGGCTTGAAGCAGATCGGTCGAACGTCGTTGCTCACCCTGCGCCAGCCATCGATGGGTCCCACCTTCGGGATCAAGGGCGGGGCGGCTGGCGCCGGGTATGCGCAGGTGCTTCCGATGGAGCAACTCAACCTGCACCTGACCGGAGACTTCCACGCCGTGACGGCAGCCCACAACCTGCTGGCGGCAATGGTCAGCAACCACCTCTACCAGGGGAATCCACTCGACATCGACCCCTCGTCGATCACCTGGCGGCGCGTGATGGACGTCAACGACCGCTCCCTGCGATCGATCGTCGAGGGTCTGGGTGAGAAGGAAGACGGGGTACCCCGGCAAACCGGATTCGACATCACCGCTGCGTCCGAAGTGATGACCACCCTCTCACTGGCGACCTCCTTCGAGGACCTTCGCGCACGGCTCGGGCGAATCGTGGTGGGCCGCACGAACGGGCGGCAGCCGGTGACGGCAGAAGACCTGAAAGCGGCCGGGGCGATGGCGGTGATCCTGAAGGACGCCGCCTGGCCGAACCTGTTGCAGACCACCGAGCAAACGCCCGTGCTGATCCATGCCGGTCCGTTCGGCAACATCGCGACCGGGAACTCGTCCGTGATCGCCGACCAGGTCGGGATCCGGACCGCGGAGTTCGTGATCACTGAAGCCGGTTTCGGTGCGGACATGGGCGCGGAGCGGTTCGTCAACGTCAAGTGCCGGATCTCTGGCCTCCGTCCGTCGGTGGCGGTGCTGGTGGTCACGGTGCGGGCGCTCAAGGCGCACTCGGGGCGGTTCAAAATCGTCCCCGGCCGTCCATTGCCGCCCGAGCTACTGGCTGAATCGCCGGACGACGTGCGCGCGGGCGCGGACAACCTGCTGAAGCACATCGAAATCGTGCGGTCGTTTGGAATCAATCCCGTCGTGGCAATCAACGTCTTCGCAGGTGACCATGACGCTGACATACGCGAGGTGGAGCGCATCGCGCACGAGGCTGGAGTCCGCTGCGCAACTTCCACCCACGTCCAGGATGGCGGCGCGGGAGCCACCGAACTGGCGCATGCAGTCGCAGCCGCCAGCGAGGACCCCGTCGATTTCCGGTTCACGTACAACCTCGACCAGTCGTTGACGTCGAAGATCGAGTCGATCGCGACGAAGGTCTACGGGGCGGACGGTGTCGATCTTTCGGCAGCGGCGGAGTCGGGCCTCCGCCGGTACGAGGCGGCGGGCTTCGGCAAGCTCCCGGTCGTGATCGCCAAGACGCACCTGTCGATCAGCCACGACCCGACGCTCCGCGGGGCGCCGACCGGCTGGCGGTTGCCGATCCGCGAGGTGCGGCTGGCAGCCGGTGCCGGATATGTCTACGCGATTGCCGGGAACATGCGGACGATGCCGGGACTCGGCGCGCCACCCGCCGCCGAGCGAATCGACATCGACGAATCGGGCAACATCGTCGGCCTGTTCTGAGGCCAATACTCAAATATCGGCCCGCATCATGGAATTCGGTCGTCCAGCACCAAGGACCGACACGCGGCCGGTCCCTACGAACTACGAACGATCGACGCACCATGGTGGTGTGGACCTGGGCCGCTGCCTTTCCGGCACGGGAGTCTTGTCATTCCGAGGCGAAGCCGAGGAGTCTGAACATGACAGAATGGGTCAAGATTCCTCGCAAGCTCGGAATGACAACCAAACCCTAGGCGTTGCGGTTGATAACGCGGTTCCACTCGTTGATGGTGACCGCGGCGACGATGCCATTCGGCGCGTAGGGATCGTTGGCGAGCAATTCCTGAACCTCGGCGATGTCTGCTGCGTCGTAGACCAGCAAGGCGCCGGAATCGTCGGTGAATGGTCCGGATTGCTCCAGCTTCCCGGCTTCGACCAGCGTCTTCAGGTACTCACGGTGCGTGGGACGCACCTGCTGCCGTCGCTCGGCATCGTCAGTGAAGGTGAGGGTCACCGCAAACAGGGGCATTCGAACACTCCCAGTTCCCGGAACTCCGGGGTTAGCCATTGCCGTAAGCCGGCAGTCGCACTCAGCGCCGAACGGGCGGAGCAAGCTCCGCAACCCTACCAAACCCGTTCGGCTCATGTCACGCTACTCGGGGTGGATTCTACGCGCCAACCTCGACGGTGAAGCCGCCCGGCGCCTGAACGTAGAACCCGTAAGAGTGACCAGTATTTTCCGGCACCGCCGAATCGAACCCATCTTCCCGCATGCGGCGCGCCAGGTCATCGACCTCTTCGCGGCTCTCGATGAAAAACCCGACGTGAAAAGTCTCGGGATAGCCCGACCATTGGGCCGGCCGCGCCTTCATCAGCGTCAGGATCATTCCGTCATACCCAGGGCGATCGGTCAAGAGGGTCATGCCGGCGTTTCCGCCCTGGTTCGTGAGCCCGAACCACTGGACCAGGAAGCCGGTGGCGGCTTCGACGTCGGTGACGGTGAGATTGAGGTGGTTGAGTCGCATGGGTTTCGTCTCCGGCAATGCCGCCAAATCGCGGAGGGGAATTGTCGCACCGGCAGATCTCGTGGGTCATGTGCAAAGGCACGGAATGGGGAGACATGGATCCACGGGCCGACACATCCGCCTGTCCGGATGACCTGCCAGATGCCGAGTGCGGCCGGCGGAAGGTACCGCCATACGACGTTGCGCTCGGAGGACCCGGCACAGCCGGTACGCACACGGTATCCTTTCATCCAATATCGGTTTACGTCCCGCTGATGGAGCCTCCACCCGTCCATGAGTTCATCTTCCGCCAGGAATTCCGGTTCCGGCACGGATGTCGTGCCCCTGCGCCGGCAATACCTCCAGATCAAGGCGCGCTACCCGGACACCATCCTGTTCTTCCGCCTTGGGGACTTCTACGAGACGTTCGATGGCGACGCTGAGATTGCGGCCAGCGTCCTCGATATCGTGCTGACCGGGCGCGAGATGGGCAAGAACCTGCGGGTGCCGATGGCGGGGATTCCGCACCACGCCGCCGACGGGTACATCGCCCGGCTGATCGCGGCAGGCTACAAGGTGGCAGTCTGCGAGCAGGTTGGGGAAGCGACCAAGGGCAAGGGCCTGGTCGAGCGAGACGTGACGCGGGTGGTGACCCCGGGGACGGTCGACGATCCGGCGATGCTCGACGCCCGGACGAACAACTACCTGGTCGCGGCGGTCGCCGAAGGGAACCGGGCTGGGATCGCCTTCGTCGATGTGACGACCGGCGAATTCCGGACCACCGAACTGGCCGGGAACGATCCGCAGGAGACGCTGCTCGCCGTCGGACGGGAGCTGATGCGGCTGCATGCATCGGAGATCGTGCTCCCGGCCGACCTGCTCGACAGCGCACCCCTCCCTCGATCCGCCTGGATGCCTGAGCGGGCGGTGCCGAGCAAGACCGACGCCTGGCGCTGGCAGGCAACGAGAGCGGCGGACGCACTCACCCGACACTTCAATGTCGACTCTCTGGACGGCTTCGGTTGTGCCGGCAAGCCGTTTGCGGTGCGGGCGGCGGGCGGATTGCTGCAATACCTCGAAGAGACGCAGCTTTCGGGCTTGAAACAGATCGACTCACTGTCCACCTACGCGCTCGACGGCTTCATGACGCTCGATGCGCAGACACGACGCAACCTGGAACTCACCGAGAGTTCGCGTGGGGAGCGACGGCACAGCCTGGTTTCCGTGCTCAACCAGACACGTACGCCGATGGGCTCCCGCCTGCTCCTGCGCTGGATCGGGCAACCGTTGCTCGACCTGGATGCCCTGGAGATCCGGCTCGACGCCGTGGAGTGGTTCGTCACCTCGACCGAGAGGCGCGAGAAAGTCCGGGACCGGGCGCGGACGATCGGCGACCTGGAGCGGCTGGCGAACAGAATCGTGACCGGATCGGCGACACCCCGCGACCTGGGCACGTTACGCGACAGCCTTGGCGGAATTGCGGCGTTCACCCGGGAGGCAATCGGTCTCCCAGGCTTGCCGGCCGTGCCCGATGTGTCCGACGTGGTGTCGATGCTGGCGGCAGCCCTGGTTGAGGAACCGCCGGCCGCACTGGGGAAGGGTCCGGTGTTCCAGCCAGGCCATGCATCGGAACTCGATGCGCACCGGGCCCGGGCACGGGAGGCGCGGGAGTGGATCGCCAACCTGGAACGCCAGGAACGGGATGCAACCGGTATCCGCACCCTCAAGGTCGGCTACAACCGGGTGTTTGGCTACTACCTTGAGATCACCGCGGCGGCGCTCGCCTCGGCGGAGCGAGACCGGCTCCAGCGAGGTGACGGTGGGCCGGCATTGCCGGTGGAGTACATCCCGAAACAGTCGCTGGCCAACGCCACCCGCTACTTCACGCCCCAACTCAAGGAATACGAAACGCTGGTCCTGACGGCGGAGGAGACGCTCGCCTCGATGGAGGCGGACATCTACCGCACGCTGCTGCTGCGGCTGGCGGAACACGCCGCGGCGCTGCGTGAGCTGGCGGCGGTAATCGCCTATATCGATACCACCAGCTCCCTCGCGGCGGTGGCGGTCGAACGCGACTACGTTCGCCCGGCGCTCAACGACTCGACCCGAATCGAGATCACGGGCGGACGGCATCCGGTTCTGGAGAACATCCTGCCAGCCGGCGAGTACGTGCCGAACGACGCGTTGCTGGATGCCGACAGCGACCAGATCGTGATCCTGACCGGCCCGAACATGGCCGGCAAGAGCAGCTGGCTGCGGCAGGTCGCGCTGATCACGCTGATGGCACAGATCGGCTCGTTCGTCCCGGCAAATTCGGCCAGCATCGGGATCGTGGACCGGATCTTCACCCGGATCGGCGCGCAGGACGACATCGCCACCGGCCAAAGCACCTTCATGGTCGAGATGCTGGAGACGGCAAGCATCCTGCATCACGCCACCGGGCGCAGCCTGCTGGTGCTGGACGAGATCGGGCGCGGCACCAGCACCTGGGATGGGCTGGCAATCGCCCGGGCGATCGTGGAATACATCCACAACTCGGCGCACCTCGGCTGCAAGACGCTGTTCGCGACGCACTATCACGAACTCACCGAGCTGGCGACGATCCTGCCGCGCGTTCGCACCTACCGGATGGACGTGCTGGAAGAAGGCGACCAGGTGATCTTCCTGCGGCAGGTCGTACCCGGCGGGGCGGACCGGTCGTACGGGATTCACGTCGCGCAGCTGGCCGGGATTCCCCGGGGCATCCTGCGACGGGCGAGGGAGATCCTGGATGACCTCGAACTCGGTACGACGGGCAGCGATCGACCGAACCGACGCGATGCCATGCGACGTCCCGCGCCGGATGCGATGCCGGGTCTTCAACTGACGTTCTTCGACCAGCCGAATCCTGTGATCCAGCGGCTGGAGACGATGGATGTCGAGGCGATGTCCCCGCTCGAGGCGCTGACGACCCTGTTCGAGTTGAAGCGGCTTGCCGGAGACGGCAAACGGTGAGAGGGGCGGATGTCAGGGCCCCGTCCCGCCCAGCAAACCAACCAGGCGACCACGAAGAGTCGACCCTACGAGGCGTAACGTTTGCAACGTTGTGGGGACCGTCGATCCTGCTCGCAGTCTCCGCACTGGTGATGGCCTATGCATACCTCGGCACGGACGTGCTGGCGGGGAATCGCGGGCTGACCAACCTGACCGAGTCGTATGGCGCCCTGGAACGGGTAGCCTTGTGGCAGCATGCGCTGCAATGGCTTCCCGGCGCGGACGGCGACGGAGGTTTCTTCACCCTGGCGCCTGACGTCATCGCCTGGACGGTACGCGTCGCCTTTGTCGGGATGTTCGCCGCGCAGGCCTGGGCGTTCCGGCTCGCCTGGCGATCGAATACCGGCACGATCTGGCCGTGGCTGGCCGGCCCGGTGGCCGGGCACGTCGCGATGCTGCTGTTCGTGCCGTCCAACGCCGATGTTTTCTTCTACGAGATGACGGGCGACCTGGCAGCGACCGGATACAACCCGTACGTCTGGCCGCTGATGGCCTTTCCGGAACATCCCCTGCTGGGCCTCAACCACTGGGTGGAGATGACGGCGGTCTACGGGCCGGTCTGGACGGCAGTGAATGCCGGGATCATGGCGATCACCGGTCCAGATCCAGTGGCGGCAACGCTCGCCTACAAGGTCGTCCTGGGGGCAGTCGCGCTGGCGCTGGCATGGGTGGTCTACCGGTTCACCCTGATGCTGACCGGGAGCAGCCGGCTGGCGGTCGCGGCTGGCGTGCTGGTGGCCTGGCAGCCGAACATGCTCGTCGAGTCGAGCGGACAGGCCCACAATGATCCGCTCCTGCTGCTGCTCTCGACACTCGGCATCTGGTTGGCGATCGCGGGCGGGGTCAGGGCCATCCGGGGCGGACTCGTGCTGGTGACCCTCTCGGCGATGGTGAAATACGTGACCCTGCCGGTGCTGGGTCTCCTCGGCCTGGTCAGGATCGTACAGCGGCGGCGGCCAAACGGCTGGTTCGGCATTCTGGGTTCGTGGGTGCTGGATGGAATCGCCATCGCGGCCGTGATCGTGGCCGCTTTCGCACCGTTCTGGGCGGGAACCGGCACGCTGACCGAAATGTTCTCGGAACCGGGTCGCCTGTACACCAATCCGATCTGGTTCGACACCTACATGCTGCTGGACCTGCTGTTTCCTCACGAGGTCGCACGGTCGTTTGCGGACGTGACGCGCACGGGTCTGCAACTGGCGACCCTGGCGATCTTCGTCGTCGCCACAATCCGGTTCGTGCGTCAGTTGTGGGCAATCGACGGCGACTCGCCTGACGCGCGGGGGATTCCGGCGTGGGCGGGTCCGTTCATCGTCGTCTGGGCCGTCGTGCTGGCTACGCTGGCGCTGCTGCCGGCGAACTCCCACCCCTGGTACTGGACGTGGCCAGTCGTGCCGATTGCCGTGCTGGTCGCCTGGGAAGCCCGTGATGATTCACACACCGTTCCGCCGCGCTGGTTGTGGTGGTACCTCGGCCTGACGGCATTGATGACACTGGCCTATCACACCCGGATCGTGCATTTGTAGCCGGGCACACCACGGTCGATGCCGGGTTGGCGCGATCAACGGACCGACACAGGGTCGAACGACCGGAGTGTCGAGGCCCGTACGCACCGGCCGGTAGGGAAGGCCTTTCCGGCGCACATTCGTATCGCTCTGCCCCCATGGGCGCTGCGCCGGATAATGGCCTTCCTGATCGCGCTCCTCATGCATGATTCGGTACGGTAAGAGGAAGACCATTACCGCGCCACGCAATCTGTTTCTCATGGTGGTTGGGCGTGGCGCGGAAGGTCTTCCCTACCTGGGATCACATTGATCGAGGTGCCCTATTCGCGGCGGAGCCAGACGGACATGGGACCGGCGCCACGGTTCGCCCAGGCGTAGTACGGGATGGCCGTCAGGGTGACGCTCGATCGGCCCGCGCGGTCGCGGTCGAGCGACGCCAGCGACCGGTAAAGCGCGCCATCCCAACCCGGTGCGGGTGATTCCACCTCGGTATCGGCATTGAGGACCACGATGCCATCGAGGAGATCGGGCCTGAAGGCCGGCACCACGGGGGAGTCGTCCGGCAGGACGAAATCGCGAACATCACCAACCGGGTGATCGGCTGCCTCCACACAGTAGAGCAGTGGTCCTCGCCTCAGGGCGACCCGACCCCAATTCTCGGCGGCGTACGGATGGCTGGCAATGCGCACCGGCGGCATTGGCAGCGTGAGGCTGAGCGTGTCGCCCGGTTGCCAGGTACGGCGGATGGTGGCGTACTGGCCGCTGGCGGCCTCGGCGGCTGGGAGTTGCTCGCCGTTGACCGACACCGAGGCTCCGGTTGCCCAACCAGGAATCCGGACCTGCATCGTGAAGTCACCGGCATCGTGCAGGTCGACAACCTCGATCTCCACCTGGCCGTCCCACGGGTACCGTGTTTCCTGGCGCAACGTGACCGATCCACCCGCCGAGAGCGGGATCACCGCTGTATTGTCGGCGAACAGATGCACCCAGACGCTATCGTGCCGGCCATCGGATTCCGGGAAACGCCGGGAGGTCACTGAGTAGAAGTACCCCGGTAGTTGCGCGAGCACGCGCGCGATGTTCGGCGGGCAACAGGCGCAGCCGAACCACGGTTGCCGCCGGTGATTGCCGTCGTCGGCCAGCGGATTCTGGTAGAAGTACGCCTGGCCATCGAGCGAGAGCCCCGGTAGCATGGCGTTGTAGAGACTGTGTTCGATCCAGTCGGCGTACCGGGTGTTGTCCTCCGCGCGGAGGAGGAGCATGCGCCACGCCCACATGATTGCGCCGATGGCGGCGCAGGACTCGGTATAGGCGCGCGCGTTCGGCAATTCGAAATCCTTGCCGAACGCTTCCCCTTCCCAGCGCGAACCGATGCCGCCGCTGACGTAACTGCGGCGAGTGACCATGTTCGACCACATGCGATCGAGGGCGGCGCGGAGAGCCGGATCGTCCTCCTCCAGCAGGAGGTCGGTGGCGCCGGCGTTGAGATAGACTGCGCGAACGGCGTGACCGACCATCTCCGACTGGTCACGCACCGGCGTCGCGTCCTGATGGTACGCCGATCCGCCGATGGAACCGTGGCCACGTGTGTCGATGAAGAAACGAGCGAGATCGAGGTACCGCGGTTCACCGGTCTGGCGCGAAAGCTCGACGAGAGCGAGCTCGATTTCCTCATGGCCATCGACCTGCTCGCGCTTGCCATCCGACGCCGGTCCGAACACCTCGCCGATGAGATCGGCGAGTTTTCGGGCAACCACCATCAGCCGGTTGTCGCCGCTCGCCCGTTCCAGGGCGACTGCAGCCTGAATGAAATGCCCTGCGCAGTACAGCTCGTGCAGGTCGCGAAGGTTCGACCAGCGCTCGTCCACACGATCGACGGAGAAGTACGTGTTGAGGTAGCCGTCCTCATCCTGAGCTCCTTCGATGAGCGTGGAGACGGTATCGATCATGGCGAGCAAATCGGCATGGTCGTCGCCCGGTGTGGCGGCGATGGCCGAGGCAGCCGCCTCCAGCCATTTGTAGACGTCGGAATCGTTAAAGTAGATGCCGTCGAAGGGGCCATCGAACGCGCCCGCCACGCGCCGAAAATTCCGCAGGCGGTTGGTGTCCTCGAGGTGCTGGTACTGCGACGGGATCGTGACCTCACGGTTAGTGCGGAGCCGCGGTGCCAGGAAGCGATCGGTGAGCCTGACGTTGCCGATCGGGACCGGGCGGTGGGCAGCGTTCGGGCTGGCGGAGGTGTCGACGATCGCAGCCTGGCGGGTGACAGCGGTCTGGGCGGTCATGGCGGGTCCTTCGACTGGGGCATCGCGACGGGTGCAATGCCCGCATCATACGCTGGCGGGGCGGATACTTCCCACGACGCTCAGGAGATGACATCGACCAGCATCGACGCCAGCCAAAGGAAGACCCCGAACCCGATCACATCCTGGAACGCGGTCTCGAATGGTCCCGCCGTGGTGGCGGGATCGAAGCCGAGCCGTTTCGAAACCATCGGGATCACGGTCCCCATCAGGCTGGCGGTCAGCATTGAGACGGAGAGGGAGGCGCCGATCACGATTCCGAACGGAAGGTGATTCGCCCAAACCGCGCCGATGGCGCCGAGGACGACGCCACATCCCAGTGCGAGAAACAGGGTGGTCCTCAATTCCCGGCCAAGGTGCCGCCGCCAGCCGGCGATGGTGACGTGCCCGGTATCGAGTCCCCGGACCACGATCGCCGCCGCCTGCAACCCAACGTTCCCGGAGATCGCGGAGATGACCGGCATGAACGATGCAAGCAGGATGACCTGCCGCAGGACATCGTCGAAGCGATGGATGACGACCCCGGCGATCAGTTCCAATCCCATTGTGCCGAAGAGCCACGGCAAACGCAGCCGGGCGATCTGGGCGGGCGTGCGGCGAGCCATCTCGTCCGCATCGGTGCCGGCGAGCTTGAAGTAGTCGTCCTCCAGTTGCCGTTCGAGCGTTTCGAGGGCGTCGTCATGGGAGATGACGCCAACGAGACGGTTCGCATCGTCGATCACCGGCAAGGCGAGCAGGTTCCGGTCGCGCAGCAATTCGGCAGCCGCGATGGCGTCACTGTCGACCCGGACCGCGAGTGCGGGCGTCACCATCAGGTCGCGCACCAGCGTGCCAGCTGCTGCCAGCACCAGGCGGCGTAGCGAGAGGGCGCCAAGCAGATACTCCTCCCGGTCGAGGACGTAGACGTGGGCGACATGGTCGTTCATGGCGGCGATGGCTCGGAGCGCCACGATGGCCTGGGTCGCCGTCAAGTCCGGCGCGATGGCGACGAACTCCGGTGTCATCAAGCCGCCCGCCGTACCGTCCGGATAGGCGAGCAGAACGCGAATGGTCTCGGAGTCCTCGTCGGGAAGGGCGGCGAGCACGCGGCCTGCCAACGCATCGTCCATCTCGGCAACGACATCGGTGGCATCGTCCGGTTCCATCGCCGCCAGCACCGAGGCCGTCCTGCCCGGAGAGGCATTCCGCAGGAGATCGGCAGCGTCTGCCGGATCGATTTCCGCAAGAAGGGCGGTGGCGGTATCGTCCGGCAGCAGGGTAAGGAGCTGCACCAGTTCATCATCGTCGAGTTGGTGGGTCAGGCCGGCCCATTCCGACGCATGCAGCGTGCCGGCAAACGATGCCAGCGCAACGCGGTCGCCACCGGCGATGGCATCGCGCAGGATGTTGGTGGTAATTGTCGTCATGGCGCACCTCCCGTGCCCAGGTGGGCAGGAGACGAAACGAGCATGCCGCAGTGAGCCGACCTTCCGGGTCGGGGATGCGGCGACGTGGTCGTGAGCAGGTGCGCTTGGTTGGGTTCGGGGAAGCGGTCCGGTTGGGGCTGAGGCTAGCCAGCGGTACCCGGATACCAGCACACCTGGCGAGGTGAGTCACTCTCCATCTGGCATCCCTCCCGAATCCGGCGAATCGCGGCAGGCTCCGGCGGAGCCCGCGCCGTGCGGGTTATACACCCGGCGCGGGTCCCGCGACAATGCCGTTCGCACCAGGCAGGCGCTGATCCCGATTCAGTCCGCAATGACCGTCGCCGGATGCACTCCAGGCTCGCCACGCACGATGAGGCGACGGTACAAGGCGACAGTTGGCGAGAGGACGATCGCGGAACCAAGCAGGGCGGCCCGGATCGAGACCGCACTGCCGACCCACCCCAGGACGGGACCACCCGCGATTTGACCAACTGCGTTCGCCTGTCCCGACATCGAGATCACCGTGGCGCGGGTCGCGGGATCGAGATTCCGGTTGAGCCAGGCGGACTCCACCGGTCCGCTGATGGCGCTCAACGCCCCTCGCAACCAGAGCATGGCGAATGTCAGCCAGAGGTTGCCGCTGATGGCGAAGACCACCACCCCAGCCACCTGGCAGGCCTGGCAGATCGAGAGAAGGCGGGCTGGGGTACCGGCACCGAGCGCTTCCGGGTTGCGCCGCTTGAAAACTTCCGAGGCGAGCAACCCGATGACTGTCCCGACGATACTGCTGATCCCGAACCAGAGCACGGGACCGTCGTTGCCGAACACCTCGGGAAAGTCGAAGCGATCGATGATCGACACCACCGAAAGACGGTCGAACGCCTCGCTGGCGAGACCGGTGACCAATGAGACGAGGATCAGGACCCGCACCACCGGTCGATCGGCGGCCAGGCGCATCCCTTTCACGGTCGTATCTCTCATGTGACGGTACGTCGAGCGCTCCGCCGGCGGGGTTGGCCGCATGTGGCGTTCCGGCATCACGACGAACAGGACGCCCGCGAGGACGAGCAGGCTGGCTCCGCCCAGCACGATCGGGAGCTGGATGTGAACCAATCCGAGTCCGACGCTGATCAGGGTGCCGATGACACCGCCAATCAGCCAGACCTGTCCGCTCCGGAGAAACACGGGACCAACCAGGTCGTCCCCTATTTCATCGGTGATCCACGCCTCGCTGGCTCCACTGATGAAGGTGTATCCCACGCCCCAGAGCAACTGACAGGCGAGGATCGCCCAGAACGCCGGAACCGACCCTTCAAGCACGAACCCACATCCCATCAGGGCGACGCCGATCAGGATCGAGCGGCGCCGGCTATAGACATCGGCAACGACGCCGGTCGGCACCTCGAACAGGAAACAGGTCGCCTCCAGCAGCGTCCCCACCAGGACGAGCTGGAGTGGACTCAGGCCGACGACCGTCGCCTGGTAGATCATGTTGACCGTGAAGATGGTGCTGAAGCAGGCAGCCTGGCCACCCGAGAGCAGGTAGTAGACCGGTATCGGGTTACGGTGCTGGCGTTGCGAGAACAGGTTGGTCAGCAAGGAAGTACTCCCTAACACAGGCGGCACGAAGCATTCCCGGCACGAATACGGGCCGGGTCATCGTCGGGGCGCGGTTCGGGAGGGTGGTTTCGGCGGCGATGAGGGCAGCGCCAGGGCTGGCGCCGGCTGTATCACCGGATCCGGTGCGACCCCATCCGGGAAGCGCGCGTGGTCGTGCAGACTGTCATGGCGACACCTCCGGCGTGGAGCGAGACGAGGCGAACGCACGGCCAGGCGACCGTGCCACGTCGATGACACTATCGGATTACGAGGCTGGCGTCAATCGGTGCTGGTCGAGTGGCGGAGGTCAAATGAGAGACTTTCGAGCCGGCCAGGGTGCGTCAACGACGCGATCGGCGATCCAGTCGTGGAGGCAGGTTCAAGATGGGTGCGATCGGCAATTCTGCCGATTTCCGGTCGTGTTCATTCACATAGGCGTCGAGTGGATGCAGGATCGTGACAGCGGCAACGAGGCCGCCGATGCGCCGATGAGGAGCGATTCCGATGACCCCCACCCATGCCACACCCCCGATCCACGATATCGAGGTCATGTTGTTCCACGAGTTCCCGCGCCAGCCTGCCGTTCAGGTTCGGTTCCAGGAACTGATGGCACTGCTGCTCACCCAGGGCCGCCTGCCGATGGTGCCACGGCCCAGCGGTCGGTAGCGTACGTCCTGCGCTCGTGGAAGCTCGCGCAATGGCAACGCACAGTGGAAATGCCATTGTTCATCCGGTCTTGGTACCAGAAGTCGAGCGCTGGTCCAGACGTCCAGATTCCTCGGCTACGCCTCGGAATGACATACCTCCACGACCTGGAATCCCAGAACGTTCATCCGGACTCGGCATGGAAAGAGGGGGTGCTGCCTCGCTGCGTCAGTCGCTGGCGATCACGGACCACTTCCGCGGCGATCGGGCATTCATAGCATCGCCGCGGCGTGCAGAGTTCGCGGTCGAGGTACAGGAGTCCCTGGATCGCCCGCTCACCGATCGCGCCAAATGGGACATCACCCACCACCTGTGCAAGCGCTCGCCGGGCGGGCCGCGACCATTCGGACTTCGGCAGGCGCGACCATGCCAGCGACACCGCATCCTCCAGTGACGTGTCACCCGTGTGGTGGGCATACCCCATCATCACTGGCAGGATGACGCTGGCCGCGATGGCGATCGCTCGCGGCATGCCGAGTCCCGCCTGCGCGTGCGATGCCGTCAAAGCTCGCAGCGGCTCCTCCACCCGCCCGTCGCCATGGAGCCGGTCGAGCATGACCGGCACGAGGTCGCCACCGGTCGCAGCCAGCAGGTTCGCCAGTGCGGCCAGACGGGTGGCAGGATGATTGGCTGGCCGCGTCCGGCCACGAGTCCAGCTCGTTGCCGGCAACACCCAAGCAACGTAGGGCCCACCGATCTCCCGCCAGACGCATTCGATCGCTTCCAGAATGTCAGGATCGATGCCGGCAAAGTCCGCATCAGCCGGGGAGAACGGCAGGTATCCACCCAGCCCGAACAGGAAACCTGCTGCAACATGCCGGCGAGAATCACCCGGCGCGAGGCCTATCCGCGCGAACCCGCCCGTTTCCTCCATGGCGGCGCAGAGCAGTCGCATCGCATCCCGGTTCCGGGAGTACCCGAATCCGTCGAACACGCCGCGCCAGAGTACGGCGTCTAGTGAATCGACCGTCAGTTCGCCCTCGTACCTGGACACGCGCTCGGTGAATCGCCGGTCGCCGAGCTGGACCAGGGCCGACCGCAGGCGCGTCGGCTCCCGGCGAGCAAGGTCGTCCGCGCAGACATCGCCGCCCAGGCGATCCCAGATCTCCGGCAGATCCTGGTCGATCGCGAACAGCACCTCGTCGGGTATGTCGAGCACCACCACCGGCACGATTGCCCCGTCGAGCCGGCGTACCTCGGCAGTATCGAGGCGGGAGACGACGTGCAGAATGACCTCGTTGTATCGGGGGTCGAGGTGGTGCCCGTGACGAACCCAGTCGCTGGCATACCGGTGGATCTCGACGCCACCGGTCCGGAGGTCGTGATCGCCAAACCTGATCATGGCATCGGCGAAATCGGGGCCGAAGCCGTGCGACCAGTTGCCCCGGA
This sequence comes from uncultured Sphaerobacteraceae bacterium, assembly GCA_964610045.1. Classification (GTDB taxonomy): domain Bacteria; phylum Chloroflexota; class Chloroflexia; order Thermomicrobiales; family UBA6265; genus JACCYX01. The sequence continues at coordinate 37,697 of CAZSUN010000011.1, read as the reverse complement.
ACACCACCGTCAAGGGCGTCCCGTCGATGGCCGTCAACGTCCGGGCCAGCCCACCGTGCCAGGCCGCGCTCAACGCCAGCTCGCGAGTACGGCCCAGCGAGGTCGACGACTTGTCTGGCAACGTTGCGGTCACGGCTGGCTCGATCATGCACCGATCCGATGCGAACGGGTGTTCTTATGCGGCTGTCGCGATGGTACGCGATTCCCCCGCACCAAGCAACGTCACCTCGCCAAGCGCTCCCGGGGAGCCGTCACCAATCGCAACCGACCCGAGGCGGAGTTCCCCTCCCCTGACCGTGAGGGTGACTTCGCCATGGTCGAGGCTCGCGGTGCCCCAGGCGTTGCCGGTCGACCAGAACGTCGGCGCAGCGCCGGCATCGAGCCGGAGCGCCATTGCTCCGGAACCCGCGTCGTACTGGAACCCGGTAAGGGCGAGCACCGCGGCCCAACTCGCCATCGCGCGCGCGTAGTGGTGACCGCATTCGGCTTCGTTGAACGGGCTGCGCCGGCTGCCGTCGTACCGGTCGCGTATCGCCTGGATCAACTCCAGCCCATCGTCGACCAGGCCGACATACAGCATGTGCACGGCCAGGGTATATTCAAACCCCGTCATCACTTCGGTGAAATAGGGAAACGGTCGAGCCGGGCGATTGCCGCGCGGGTAGCTGCACATCAGGGTCGCCGACTCGTCACCCACCACGTAGGTCCGCATGTGGTTGGAGTGTCCACCCAGCGGGTCCAGGAAGTTGTGGCGTTTGATGCTGGCCAGTGTGGTTCGGGTCTGGTCAGGGTCACCGAGCTCGCCAAGTCCCGTCACGGCCGCAAAGTACTGGCCGACCAGCTGATCGACGAGGCAGCCCGCGCCGAGCTGGAGCGGTGGATCGGCCAGGTCTTCGTGAAAGTTCATGCCCTGGTGATAAAGCCCGGGCGCGATGTTCTCTCGAACGCCGGCTGGGCGGATCTGGTGCTCGTAATACTCGCCGTTGAAGAGATTCGCCTGCGTCCAGGCTGTTCCCCGCTCGAACAACGTGTGGAGATCATCCGCATACCCGGTTTCACCGAAGTGGCGAGCCATTTCTTCCATCGCGCGGAGGGCGCCGAGGTACCAGAACTCCATCTGCGGGTTCGGTCCGAAGTACTCGACGTCCATCGTGTTGTGCTGGCACCCCTCCATCACACCATCGCGGTCGGCGTCCCAGCCGCCAGGGATCCAGCAAAACGCGAGTACCTTCTTCGCCCGGGGCCAGAGCGACGCCAGCCAGGCATCGTCGCCCGAGAGTTTCCAGTCGCGGTGGATCTTCATCAGGCAACCCATTTGGCCATCGGCGGCAGCGACGCCGTAGTGGGTCGCGTACTCCAGTGGCAGGTTGACCCGGAAGCTCATCAACCCGTTGTCGTCGGTGGCGTGGGCGAATTCGACTTCGCGCATCGAGCGGGCCAGCGATCCAAACAGGTGAGCGGTTGCCTGCTCGTAGTTCCAGACGTGGGTACAACTGCCGTGGCAGGATCCGCGATGATCCTCGCAGCCTTCCCAGCCGAAGAAATGGCCATCGGCGGTGCGGAACGATGTCTGGCTCCGGAGGGTACTGGCGTTGAAGAGGGCCGCTTCCTTGACCACCTCCGGGAGAGGGGACGCACAGAAGGCATCGACAAACTCGACGGTCGCAGCCTCGAGCTCGTCCGACCTGGCCGCGAACGATGTCGCCGCATCCCAGGCATCCCGGTATTGTGTGGCGTAGTAGTTGCCAACCGTGGCGCGGGGTGCATCGGACGAAGTCAGGCCGGGCTCCCAGTTTTGCCGGTTGGGGAAGTGCCAGGCAATCAGGAACGTGAAGGTGGTCGATTCCCCCGGCGCGATTTGCTGCCGGTTGCAGACGCTCCCGATCGGAGTGATGCGGCCAAGCGGTTCGCGGTCGTCGAGATCGCCGTCGGTCGTAAAGTCGTCCCAGAAATCGAGCAGCGGGCCGGACCAGGTGGTGTCGGTCCAGTCTCGCCGGCGGGTAACCACCGAACCGGGGGCGGCGATCGTGGCCAGCGCGATCGTGCCCCACTGTTCGGACTCTGGGGCAATCCCCTCGGTTGCCATCAGGATGCCGGATACATCGCCGGACTCGACCAAGGCATTGACATTGCCGGTGGACTCAGTCGCGATACCGTCGCGCCCGATGAAGTTCTCCAGGCTGCCTGCCACGGACACCGAGAGGTGTGTTGTCGATGTGTTGCGCACGACATAGCGAAGCGAGGCCACCGGGATGCCGCTGGCATCGGGATCGGCCGGAATCAACGGGTTGAAGGCCTCCAGCCGAACCTCGACCGGCAGAGAAGGATCGGTGAGTTCGACTTGACCAAGTGGGTACGCCGCAAGGAATGTGGCTTCCGGGAAACGCGCCAGGCCGGATTGCGGCACGATCGCGCCGGACCATCCTTCGAAGCCACTGGTCAGCGGTCCTTCAAGCGCCCGCGCGAAGGGTTCGTGTCCGTCTCCCTCGCCGCGGATTGAGAAGAAGGCCCGGCGCGGCACGAATCCCTTGGCCGGGCGATTGACGATTTCCCAGTCACGAAGGTCGCCCCGGCCGCCAAGCGAAACGGTGCCGGTCCCGATGCCACCGAGCGGCAGGGCGATCCGGTCGAGCTGGTTCCCGGTATAGGTGCGAAGGACCGGCCATCGCTGGCCGGATGCGGGGGAATGCGTGGTGCGGGTGGCGTCGGACATCATGGGCTCTCCGGCGGTACAGGCGAACTGGCACTCGCGGTACGGTACGGAGAGGGAGCGTGATGGTCAAGAGGAGGGAGGAAAGAGGACAGAGACGGAGGGCTCTCCACTTGCAGCCATGGGGAATAGGGCAGCCCGGCCTCATCGTGGGTATTGCTGCGGTGAGGTCGGTCGTTTGCAGGGGCCGACCCCGTGTCGGCCCGTTTTCCCAGGCCATCCTGTGCGAAACGATCGATTTCGCCAACCGACAGACCGGGCCGACACACCCTCGCTGGCGCTCGGGCGGTACGGCCCCTACGGAGAACTGCCACGCCGGTGGTGCGTTCAGCCTTCGTAGGCGACCTTCACCCGGTCGGGAACTTCGCCCAGGCCCGCGATCCGCTGTTCCTTACGGAACTGGTCGATCGCGGCCTGGACGGTGCCAAGGGCGAGGGTGGCGCAGCGCACGCGGCTCTTCACCACCTCATCGCCCATTTCCTCGTTCATGGTGTGGGTCCCGAGTTCCTTGATCTCGTCGAGAGTCATGCCTTGCACGAGTTCGGAGATGATCGACCCGCCAGCCTGGCTGATTGTGCATCCCTCGCCCTCGAAGCTGACATCGGTGACGCGGTCGCTGTCGTCGATCTTCAGGTACATCGTGATGAGGTCGCCGCAACCGGGGTTGCCCCCGCCAAGCTGGATGTCGGCGTCCTCCATCCGGTGCCGGTGCCGCGGGTTCTGGAAGTGATCGAGGATGTGATCGATGTAGTCCTGGCGATCCACGGGTGACATGATCCTTCCGGCGGCGCCTACTCGGCGCCCTGGGAAACGGGAACGTTGACGAGGCTGCCCCACTCGGTCCACGAGCCATCGTAATTGCGAACGTTATCGTAGCCGAGGAGATAGGTGAGGACGAACCAGGTGTGGCTCGACCGCTCGCCGATCCGGCAATAGGCGATGATCTCCTCGCGGTCGGGGGTGAAGCCCTTGCCCTCGTAAATCGCCTTCAGTTCCTCGACCGGCTTGAAGGTGCCGTCCGGATTGGCAGCCGTGCCCCAGGGGATGCTCTTCGCCCCGGTGACGTGTCCGGCACGCTGCGCACCCTCCTGCGCGTACCCGATCGCATGCAGCAACTCCCCGGAGTATTCCGCCGGTGAGCGAACATCGACGAGCGCCGGGTCGCTGGATTCCGCGTGCCGCAGGACATCGTCACGGAAGGCGCGGATCGCCGGGTTGGGATCGCTGGCCGTGTACTCGGTCCGCTCGAACGACGGTACCTCGCGGGTGAACTCGCGACCCTCGGCTTCCCACTTGATGCGGCCACCATCGAGCACCTTGAGTTTGGCGCTGTCGTGTCCGTAGTACCGGAACAGCCAGAGCGCGTAGGTGGCGTACCAGTTGTTCTTGTCGCCGTAGAAGACGACTGTGGTGTCGTTCGAGATGCCGCGTTCTTCCAGGAGGCTTTCGAAGGCGGCTTTGTCGACAAAGTCGCGCTTCACCTGGTCCTGGAGTTGGGTGGTCCAGTCGAGCTTGACCGCACCCGGAATATGCCCGATTTCGTAAAGGAGGATATCCTCGTCGGACTCAACGATGCGGATGCCGTCGGCATCGAGATTGTTGGCGAGCCATTCGGTCGTCACCAAGATGCCGGGGTTGGCATAGCCGGAGAACTTCTGGTCGTCGGACATGGCGCAGGTTCCTCCCAAGGATCAGGTCATCGCGTTTCGCAACGTCACTTCCATAATGATAGTGGCATTACTCCGGATATCAAGGGAGATGGCCTGGCGCTGTTGCTGGACCGAGGTGGCGATTCACCAAGGCAACAACCTTCGCATCCGGATCCGGCTCGGTCATATCGATGCGAACCAATCGTGGATTTCGTCGCGCCCAGGTCTGCTGGTGACGCACGAACCGATGCGTATCCAGCTTGATCCGCTCGACGGCCGCGTCCAGCGAGATCTCACCGGCAATCGCCGGCACCAGCTGCCGGTAGCCGATGCTGGAGAACGACGGCAACAAAGGATCGTAGCCAGCCGCCAGCAACCCGCGCACCTCGTCAACGAGACCAGCTGCGATCTGGGCATCAACGCGGTCGTCGATGCGCCGGTAGAGGGTTTCGCGCGGCCACCAGAGTTCGAACTCCAGTGGCGAGAACGGCACCTCACCGCGAGCCTGGAGTTCGGAGATCGGGGTACCCGTTTCCAGGTAGACCTCCAGGGCGCGGATGATCCGGCGCAGATTCGGACCGGTCCTGGCTGCCGCGTCGGGATCGACCGATCGCAGACGTTCCTGGAGAGCGGCGACACCATCGCGCCCTGCCTCGCGTTCAAGCTGTAGCCGCAGGGTTGGATTTGGCGGCACCTGCGGGATACTCCAGCCTTCAACCACCGCGTTGACGTACTGGGGTGTCCCGCCGACCAGCAGTGGCAGGTTGCCTCGTTCCAGGATCGACGCGATCGCCTCCAGCGCACGCTGCTGGAAGACCGACAGCGTCATCGGCTCGTCGGGGGCGAGGATATCGACCAGGTGATGCGGCACAGCCTCCCGTTCCGCGATCGATGGCTTGGCAGTGCCGATGTCCATTCCGCGATAGAACGCCCGGGAATCCGCATTGACGATCTCGATCGGGAACGTTGCAGCAAGGCGTAGGGCGAGTGCGGTCTTGCCCGAGGCCGTGGCGCCGGCGATCGCGATCAGCGGCGGCTTGCGGGCAGCCATATCCTCCGTGCGCTGGTTGCCGGTATCCATCGCATCTAGAATGGTCTCGTCTGTCATGGCGCAGATGCCTTGCCGAACGGCCCCAGGCAGGCAGGCGCTGTCCGCCAGGATCCCGGCCAGGCGTCTCGTGAAACCCGGCCCCTCCAGGAGTACATGTTGCTCGTTCGCGTGCTCACCCAGTCCCTCAAGATCATCAGCATCCTCGCGCTGACCGTGCTCATCGTCATCGGCAGCGTCTGGTTCTTCAACTACTGGACCGACCGCCAGCAATCCGACCTGATCGGGCGTCCCGTCACGATCACGATAGCGGAAGACGACGACGGCAGTTCGGTGGCTGACAAACTCACCGATGCCGACCTGGTGCGGTCGGGGTTTTATTTTGAGTCGATGTTCCGGGTCTCGGGTGACGATCTCCAGCCAGGCACCTATACCCTCCACTACGGGATGAGCGTCACCGACATCATCGATGCGATATCGGTGCCATCGGACGATGAAGACGAAGTCGACGCAAGTGTCGAGACGGCAACCGAGATCGAGGTCACCTTCGTCGAAGGCGAGCGCATCGAGCAATATGCCGAAACGCTGGTGGACGCCGGCTGGACGGGCGATCCCGATGAATTCATCGATCTGGCGAGGCACCCGACCGGCACCGATCGCTGGGATTTCCTATCCAGCCTGCCGGAAGGAGCATCACTGGAGGGATTCCTTTTCCCGGACACCTACACGTTGCCGTCCAATGCGGCCCCGCAGGACGTGATCGATTACATGCTGAGCATTTTCGACGCGCAGTTCTCCGATACCATGCGTCAGCAGGCGTCCGATATCGACTGGTCCATCTACGATGTGGTGACCCTCGCCTCCATCGTGGAGCGTGAGGCCGCGGTCGAGGAAGAACGTCCGACCATCGCCAGCCTGTACCGCAACCGGCTGGATCAGGGCATGCCGCTGCAGGCCGATCCCACGGTGCAGTACATGATCGGTAACGCCGATGACTGGTGGCCGGTGCCGGGGGGCAGCGACATCGAGGCGACCGACGGATCGCCGTACGACACCTACCCACCGAACAACGTGCCCGGCCTGCCGTTTGGACCGATCTCGAATCCCGGCCTGCGCGCACTCCAGGCGGTCCTGAGTCCCGCCGATACCGATTACCTCTACATGGTTGCCAAGAACGACGGTACCAACACCCACGCGTTCGCCGTGACGAACGCCGAGCAGGAAGAGAACATCTGCACCTACCAGCCTGAATCGGAACTGTGCACGGGCGCAGACACGGTGCCGACCCAGCGCGACCTGTGGGTGGCGCCGGAACAACGGGATGGTTTGGCACGACGCACAAGGAGGTCAATATCATGGCGGTCGCGGGCCTGATCGGCGATCCTGTCGCCCATTCACTCTCCGCGGTGATGCACAACGCGGCGTTTTCCCACCTCGGCATCGACGCGACCTACGAGTTGTGGCAGACCCCACTCGCCGACCTGCCAGGGCGGGTCGCCGCCCTCAGAGCGCCTGGCATCCTCGGCGCCAACGTCACGGTGCCGCACAAGCAGGCAGTGATGCCGCTGGTGGATGAGATCGCGCCCACGGCGGCCCAGATCGGCGCGGTCAATACCATCGTTCCGGTCGATGGCCGACTCAGGGGAGAAAACACCGACGCCTGGGGGTTCGCACGCTCACTCGACGTGGTTGCGGCCGGCACTCCGGTGCTGACGGCGGTGGTCGTTGGAGCCGGCGGGGCTTCGCGCGCCGTCCTCGTCAGCCTCCAGGATTCAGGATGCGAGCGGATCGTGCTGGTCAACCGCACCCACCAGCGAGCGTTGCGGCTCGCGGAATCCCTGGCGAGGCCGGCAAGCCCGGCGATCGAAGTTCGTTCGTGGGAAGACCTGGCGGCAGTCGCCGCTCCGGCCGACCTGGTAGTGAACGCGACCTCAATAGGGTGGCACGGTGAGGATCTCCCGTTCGACGACACCATTCTCGATCAATTGACAGGCTCCGCCATCGTGATGGACCTGACCTACCGCGAAACGGCCTTGCTGCGCCTGGCGGGCCATCGCGGTCTGCGCACCCTCGACGGCCTGCCCATGTTGATCCACCAGGGGGCACGCGCGTTCGAGCTGTGGACCGGGCAGGACGCACCGATCGAGGTGATGACCGGGGAGGTCCTCGCCGAACAGGCGCGCCGCAGGTGAAAAGACGCAAAACGGAACGCGCCCGGCGGAGACTCCACCGGGCGCGTTCCGTTTTGCGTCGAGCTTTGCGAGGCTATCCTTCGTCCTCGACTGGCTCGAGGTAGTCCGCGACCGTCCAGCCGGATTCCGACCCGCCCGCCAGTGTCACCGGATACCAGACGTAGTCGTCGGCTTCGACCGGATCGCCGGTGATCTCGAACTGGGTACCAGCCGGGAAGACGTTGAGGGGCTCGCCATCGGTGGTCGGCTCGTCGCGAATACGGACATTGTCCTCAGTCGCCTGAACGATGTCGCCAACCTGGAATTCCGCATCGGTGTCGGCGTGCGGGGTTGAATCACCCTCCGCATCCGGCTCCTCGGTGGCTTCAGGTTCCTCGGTCGGTTCCGGGGCATCAGGCAGCGTGAGGAAGTCTTCCGCGATCCAGCCGATGATCGTTTCGTCGTCGACCAGGGCAATCTGCCACCAGGTGTAGTCGTCGGCTGTTTCAGGTCCGTCGATGATCCGGACTTCCGTGTCGATACTCAACTGCTGCACCACGTCCGCGCTGGTCGTAGGCTCTGCACGCAGGTTGACCGAATCGGTATTGACCGTGGCGATCGCGTCGATCCCGAACTCACCGGGCGCCAGTGCGTCACCAGTTGCCGTTTCCAGCATCTCGATGGTTGCGGGTTGGCTCTCGGATCCGGCCGCGGATTCAGCCGTCAACCGCAGCACCGTCACCGGGCCACCCTGGTTGGCGCGATCGATCTCGGTAACGCCACCAGGGAAGAAGGCGGCGTCGCTGGCTTCGAGGGTGAATTCCTGGCCGACGGCTGCATTCGGGCGAAGACCTGGCGAGGCGCTCCGGCTGACCTGGACATCACCGCCGTCAACCGCGAAGGAGAAATCGCCGTCCACCAGGGAATACAGCGACGCACCGGACGCGGCAGGCAGGTTCACCCCGGCGGCGGCGTCGATGGATTCGAGACTGATCGTGGCCGGCCCCTCCGCAAACCGCTCGATCGCGCCGTCACCGAGCACCGTATAGGTGACGCCGTCGAACGCGTCCGACGCCGGCGTACCATCGGTGTAGACCGTGCTGGGGAGATCGGCATTGACGGGGTGGAACACCGCCGACAACAGCACCACGTCCTCGTCGGAGGTGTTCTGGAGGTACATCCCGGTGTTGGGCGGGAACGATACCAGTTCGCCAGGGGCGATTGCTTCGCCAGCGAGCGGACCGGTCGTTTCCTCACCATCGCGAACGACCGTGGCATCACCGCTGGAGTCAACGGTGAGCGTCCCGGATTCCACGAGATCGAACTCGTAGCCCGGATGGGTGTGCATCGGACTGGACGCCCCAGGGGCGAGGGTCATCCGCAACAGGCGCACGGAAACCGGAACCGCCGGGAAGGACTCGACATCAAGACGGAACAATTCGGTGATGTCCGCCGAGGCGGTCTCTGCGACCGGTGACGCCTCGGGCGTACCGGCCGGGGTGGCATCCTGGGCTTGCGCCAGCGGCGTGATCACCAGGGACGCACCAAGCACGCATGCCACGATCGGAGCGGCCAGGGTGGAAATCCGGCGACGTCGTGATTCGGAAGCAGTGGCGACGCGTTGCATGGCACTCCTCGCTCACCTCGGGCCGGCCATGCCGGCCGTCATGAGG
>CAZSUN010000011.1:27278-28346 GCA_964610045.1 uncultured Sphaerobacteraceae bacterium | reverse complement strand
GTCTCCACCCCGCAGGAGTGCACGGGCCGCTCGGTGTACCGCTCGCAAACGGGGCACCACCGGCGCGCCTGGATGGTTGCGCCAACCACGCTGTCGACGAGACAGCCGGCAAACCCGGCGATCGTCACGGCCACCAGGACCGCAGGGGCACGATCGTCGAGCGCCCACCAGCCCGAGATAGTCCCCATCGCCGCCAGTCCGCCAATCAGGGTCGCCCCGGCCGCCGCACCGATCGTTCCCGGTCCGCTTACCGCACCCGACGTCCCGGGCGGAACCTCGGACCAGTCGGCAAGGGAGCGCGGCGTGGCGCCTATCAGGCGTCCAACCTCGGTGGCCCATGTATCGGAGGTCGCGGCTGCCACGGCCGCCGCGAACCCAGCCAGCCACGGCCCTTGCGCCGGTGCGAGGGAACTCGCCACTGCAAGTACGGCGGGAATGCCGCCGTTGGCAATGACCTGGATCCAGTCGCGACGGCTGCCACGCGCCTGTTCAACCGTGTTCGGCGTGACATCCGACGTTATGTGCGAGAGTGCGCTGGCGGTGACGAAGAACGCCACCAGGATCGCGCCGGCCCACCATCCGGCACACCCGACGATGAGTGTGCCGACAGCGGTCGCGGCAGTCGCGCCGCTCCGGTCCAGCGCACCAAGTCGCCAGGCCACCGCCGAGACGATCGCGGCCGCGAGGAACCCGGCGATCCAGATCCAAAAGGGCATGAACAAACCTCATCCGCAGCAGACCACCCTGGTGAACTCCCAGCCTGGTGCCAGCCTACGCTGACGCCGGCGAACCCGCCATGCCGGTCTGGCAGGCATGGCGACGTGCGCGGTAGGATGGCACGGTGCATGGAAGCATGCACGCGACTCTCTAGCTCAACGGCAGAGCAGCGGACTTTTAATCCGTTGGTTCTGGGTTCGAATCCCAGGGGAGTCACCCACTCAGCCACAACCCCAGTATTGACGCGAAACTTCGGGCATTTCCACCGGTCATGGGTGCGATCGTTGGTGTGATACGCGACGAGTCAGCCAGGTGGAATCTCTGCGACGGTGGCAGGTTCTGGGCAATCCG
>CAZSUN010000011.1:9408-27178 GCA_964610045.1 uncultured Sphaerobacteraceae bacterium | reverse complement strand
CGCTGGGTGATTGTCGACTTCGCCAGGCGTCCTGAAGACGGCCGGCGCGAGCATGGTCCGCGGTGCCGGGAGGTCGCGGATGCGTTGTCGATCCGTGCATTCGCCTGGATCGATTGAGCTGCCAACCCCTGATGCGACTTGGGAGTCGATAACTGGCTCGGACCGGATGGCACGGGCTTCCTGGATTCGACATTCGAATCCTGAAGAGCGAGGTAGCTTCAGGGGCTATCAGGCCGATCGCGATCGGGGCAGCCATGTCGGCCGCCCAAAGAGCAGGACGGCGATCAGACCCGGTCGTCGCTGGAGATCGCCGATGAGACGTCGTCCCAGGACGGTGCGCCCTCACCCGCGAACTGCACGATCCCATCCTGACCGATCACGAAGACCGAACGCAGGATCCCGCCCTCCGGCTTGACCGCGCCAAATGCCGCCGCAGCCTCGCCGTTGGCATCGACGATCAGATCGAATTCCAGAGAATACTCACTGCAAAAGTTCCGGTGCGACTCGGCGTCGCCCGGATTCACGCCAAACGGCTCGACGCCTGCGGCCCTGATCGATTCCAGGCTGCGCTGGACGTTCACCAGTTGCGTCGTGCACCCGGGCGTGAAATCTTTCGGGTAGAAGACAAGCATGATACCTGATGAACCGAGTCGTTCGCGCAAGGCGAACGCGTCGCCGTTGCCGGTGGTCGCCGTGATCTCCGGTGCCGCTGTCCCCACTTCGATCAAAGCCATGTGTGCCCAATCCTCCTTGTGTGCGCCTCGGACCATCGCCAGACGGCCCGCCCATGTCCAACAGGGTAGCACTGTTGCCGGTAGTGGCCAGGGTGGTTCGCCCGGCACCGTGAACGAACCCCGGTTGCCATTCCTGGCAACCGGGGTTCGACATCCTTCGACAGGTCTCTGGTGGAGTGGCTGGAAGCTGGTTATTCCTCCACGATCAGCACGGTGACCATGCCGAACATGCCATGTGCACTTTCGGCGTGGGAGAGGATGTGGCAGTGGAACGCCCAGACCCCAACCTCGGTCGCATCGACGATGACATCCCAGCGTTGCCCCGGCGCGACATTGATCGTGTCACACATGTAGGGCTGCGGCAGCAACCAGCCGTCCGCCGCGACGACCAGCTGCGGCATTCCGTGCAGGTGCATGGGGTGGATCATCGCGCCTTCGTTCATGTAGCGAATCAGGACCTTCTGGCCCTTCTTCGCCACAATTGGCTCGGTGGCCGGGAAGCCCTTGCCGTTGAGGCTGAATCCCGCGATGGGGCCTTCGTTCAGCACCATGATGTGTTCGACATCATAGGCCGGACGGGTCGACGGATCCTTCGGCTCCACGATGAATGCACCGAGCAGTCCGTTCTGCACCTGGAACGCGGAATTATGATGCGAGTGGTACATGTGCGAGCCGGCATTGCCCTCACGGATCTGGAATTCGTAGGTGTAGGAGTGACCGGGCTTGATCGGCGGCTGGGTGATGAACGGCACGCCGTCCTGGTCATTGGGCACAATCAGGCCATGCCAGTGCACGGCCGTGCTCTCCGGCAGCTCGTTGTCGACGATGACCCGAATCTTGTCGCCCTCGGTGACGCGAATCACCGGGCCCGGCACCGTCCCGTTATAGGTCCAGGCATCGACCCACTGATCCGTATCCCACTCCCACGGTGTCACCGCTGCAGTGATGCGGAAGACCTTGACGTCGCCATCCAGCTCGAACTCGAGCGGCTGGTTGCCATGAGCCGCGGTTTCGGCAGGGAACCGATTGATGCCCGCCTCATGCATGGCATCCATTTCTTCGACTTCACTGTCGGTAGTTGGAGTGGCAGCGTGATCGGCGTGGTCCTGATAGAACGCCGCAGCCGCCACGTTGTGCTCGCGCATTGCCGCAACCTGAGCACCAAACGCGCCTGCCCCCAGTGCCCCGGCTACTTTCAGGAAATTTCGACGCGACGTATCACCCAGGTGCCCGGCATCTCCGTTGTTGCTCATCGGTACATCCCCTGTCTTACAGCGCGATGCGCGCCCACCAATATCGATCGAGTCAGGCGGTCGAACCCTCGCTCGACCATCGGTAATGGTACGGTTTCCCGGCCGCACGCGGTATCAGGCAGAGTGTGGTTTTGACCCCCTCGCAGGTAGTTTTCCCCACCTTTCCGGGCGGGATCACGAGCGATCGACGGGTTCGACCAGGTGATGCTGCATCGCGAAAGCGATCACCTGCGCCCGGCTCGACAGGTGGAGCTTGTCGAGAATGTTCCGCAAGTGAAACTTGACCGTATTTTCACTGACGAACAGGCGATTCGCGAGGTCGCGATTCGAGGTCACCCCGCTAACCAGCAGTGTCAGCACATCCTGCTCCCGATCAGTCAAGCCGAACTCGCCTGCGGCTGGCGGCGAGGCGGCGGGTCGTGCCAGTTCACCGAGCATCTTGCGGGCGACCTCGGGAGAGATCGCCGGATCACCGCGGGTGACGCCTTCCAGCAGGCTGACGAACTGGGCCGCCTCCAAATCTTTCGAGAGATAGCCGGACGCGCCAGACCGGATCGCATCGAACAGGTCGTTGTCGCTGTCCGATGCAGTCAGCATGACGACACGAACTGCTGGAAATTCGGCGCTGATCAGCCGGGTGGCATCGAGACCATTCATGACCGGCATCGAAATGTCCATCAACACCACATCGGGCCGGTAGTTGCGCGTGGCAAGCACAGCCTCACGCCCATCCCGGGCCTCAGCCACGATCTCGAATCCGTGTGCCTCCAGGAGGCTGCGCAGGCCATCCCGGAACAAGGCGTGATCGTCAGCGATCACCAGGCGCATCGACTCTTCCTCCCTGACCCGGATTGGCCGATTTCGGGATCGCAACCTCGATCGTCGTGCCGCCACCGGGCGCGGAAATCACCTTGAAGGTACCGCCGGATGCCTCCGCTCGCTCGCGCATGGTCGAGAGGCCAAAGCGGGGAAACGTCCCACGACCGATCTCGTTTGGATCGAAACCAACACCATTGTCGCAAATCGTGACGTGCACCTCACGGCCGGTGTCGCCTATCGTAATCGATACCTCGGTTGCACCGGCGTGCTTGCGAACATTGGTCAGCGCTTCCTGGACCAGTCGCTGCAGGTGAAGCGCCGCCAGCGGCGTGAGATCACTCGCCAGTTCGTCCTCCGGCACCGAGAGCCTGACCGGAATACCGGATTGATCCTGCCAACGCTGGACGTAGGTCGTCAGCGTCGCGCCGAGGGTCGCATCCGGCGGCAGGTGGGACGATCTGAGCGCGAAGATGCCTTCGCGAACATCGACATATGCCTCGCGCGCTGTCTGCGCCAGTTGCTCGATCTGCGCATTGGCGCGGTCCGGATCGCCGTTGGCAAGGTACGCCTGGGCGGCTTGCGACTTGGTATTCACATAGGCCAATACCTGCGCAAGGCTGTCGTGCATTTCCCGCGCGATCCGCTCCCGCTCCTCGGTAATTGCGAGTACCTGGACCTGCTCGTGGAGCACTGCATTTTCGATCGCGATACCGGCGAGGGCTGCGAACCGCATCAGGGTGCCCTCATCGCTGGGAGTGAACAATGTGCCGTCGGCCTTGTCAGCCAGGTAGAGATTGCCAACAACCGACTCACCACTGGCCACCGGCACCCCGAGCAAGCGGTCCATCCGCGGATGACCCGCCGGAAACCCGGACGCGCGAGGATCGGAATCGACATCGGCCACCCGGACTGGCGCGCCGGTCACCACCGGGATGCCGAGGAGACCGGTGCCCACCGGATGGCTGCCGAGACGGTCACGCAAGGAGGGGTCGACACCATAGGTCACGAACGTGCGGATGTAGGGATTGCGGTGCTCGAGCGAGATCGCTCCGTACCTGGCGCCAATCAGCTCGGCCGCCTCATCCACGACCCGCTGGAGGACAGTCTCCAACTGGAGATCGCCGGCAACAGCCATGCTCGCATGGTGCAAGCCGAGGAGTTCCTCATTCTGGTAAACGAGGTTTCCTCGCATTCGCTCAACCTGGCGCGATACCGTCCAGGAAAAGACCCACATTCCGGCCAGGACGCTTGCCAGGAACAGCACGTACAGGACGGGCCGCTGAAACAGGTCGGGAAAGAAGACCTGGCGAATGACCTCGATTCCGCCGAGCAGCAGCGGCGGCACCAGGTAGATCAACCACTTCGTTCGCGCCAGGGTTGGCTCGTGATGCTTGCCCAAAATGGTGAATCCGTCTCGTTCAGGGCGGCACATGGTGCGCCTCGTTGGTCTGGAAATCCGTGGTTTCCCTCGTACTGGCGGTGTTTTTCGGAGGGAAAGGTATAGACTGACCACAGGCAATTGCCAAACTCGCAACGCAGGGGAGTGTGTGCCATGGTAGACAAGTTCATCAACAAGGTGAAGGAAGTCCTGGGCCAGGTAAGCAGCAGCCAGCCGGTCCAGAAATCGGTGGACACGGTCAAGACGACGGCATCCGATCTCGGCGACAAGGCCAAGGACACTGCCTCGGATATCGGGGGAAAGGCCAAGACCACGACCGAGGACCTGACCGCCAAGGCCAAGGACACTGCCGGTGACCTGACCACAAAGGCAAAGGCGACAACTGAGGATCTCACCGCCAAGGCGAAGGAAACCACCGAGGACCTGACCACCAAAGCCAAGGACACCGCCGGTGACTTGACCACGAAGGCAAAGGAAACCACCGAGGACCTGACCGCCAAGGCGAAACAGAGCTACAGCAGTGTCACCGGCAAGGCCGAGGCTGCTGTCGACGACGCGAAGTCCACAGTCGAAGGCGCGGTTTCGGATGTCGAGTCCACTGTCGACGATGCTGCCAGCAGCGCGTCCGCCAGCGTCGATTCCGCTGCGGACTCGGCAAAAAGCGCCGTCGACGATGTTGCTGCCAAGGCGGAAAGTACCGTTGACGATCTGACTGCTTCAGCGAAGTCCACAGCCGACGATGCCGCCACCACGGCGGAAGGCACGGTCAATAACGCCGAACAGGCAGCCAGCGACGCGGTCGCCGATGTCGAAAACGCCGTCGACGACGCGCTGAACAAGCCACATCAGGAGTAGCCACGCCGGCTCGGCATGGTTCGGTCAGAACAAAGGGCCGGGATGGTGGACCAATCCACCATCCCGGCCCTTTGTCCGGGAATATCGTGATGGAGCGCCAACCCGACGCTCGTGCAGCCACCGATTCCTTGCCATACTAACCACGGTACAGGCAGCATTTCATGTCTGCGCGCAGGGCAGGAGGCAGGGTGAGTCGTTCCGCGCCATTGGGACATTCGATCGAGCAGATACGAGCGGTGTTGGGACAGGACGATGCCGGTCGAACCTGGCTCCAGCACCTCGATGAGATCGGGCCTCCACCCTTCGAGGTCAGCCTCCCGCACCGGGACTTCGCCGTCCCGGTCTTCATCGACCTCTCCATTCCGCACGACGAGTTCGACACCTTGATCTGGTACCTCCCGGATCCTCAGCAGTCGCCTGGTGTCTGGTGGCTGCTCGAACGCGCCACCCATTCGGTGGTGCGGACAGTTGGCCAGATTCCACCGCCACCGTGGTTCCCACCGCTGCCTCGGGAACTCGGACCCTTCCGTTCGTATTTCTACTTTTATGTCCTGTTGGCCGCGCGGCCTCATACCCTCGCCTTCCATCGTGAAATGGGCATTCCCGACGATATCTCGCGACATACGCTGGCCGATATCGGACGTAAATTCGCCGTTCATCGAAAAAACCACCGGAAAGGCGGGATCGATACCCCGGCCTGGCTCACCCACCATATGCGGGGGCAGCTCTATCAGCTGGGCCGCCTGCAGTTCGAGCGGGTCCATCCGTGGGAGAAGCTTGCCGTCGCCATGCGCGAGGCCGGTCTGGAGCTGCCTGATTCGGAGGTGATGCTCTCGGTCCACATCACCGATTTCTCCGGCCCCTTGAGTCCGGCTGCCTGTGACGACTCGTTTTCCCGCGCCAGGGAATTCTTTTCCAGCCACTTCCCGGATTGTCCGGCAAGGTATGCGGTCTGCTCGTCGTGGATGCTCGATCCACAGCTGACCGGTTACCTCTCGCCCGATGCCAACCTGATCCGGTTCCAGCAGCGATTCACCCCCGCCTACGTACCGGGCCCGAGCAACCGCGGAATCCTCCAGTTCGTGTTCGGCCTGCTCGACGCCGAGATCGACGACCTGCCACAGACATCGAGCCTGGAACGTGCGGTTGTGGGTCACCTCAAGGCTGGCCACTCGTGGCACGGTGGTGTTGGCTGGCTGATGCTGTAAGGTTGCATCAGGTTGGACGAGGCTTCATCGGCTCAATACGTGTGACCGACGGAGGGAACCATGCGACCTCGTGGCTGTTTGCTGGCGCTGTCGGTCTTTGGGGTGTTGCTCCTGCTGTGCTGCGTCCTTGGCTGGTTCGTTGCCATCCCGCGCCTCCGGGATTCGGTGGCAGATGGGATCTCGAATGCCATCAGCACCGAAGTGGGCGTCCAGCTTGCCGACACCGCAGGCACTCTCGCCCCTGGAACCTACACGCTCTCGATCCCGGAACTCCAGGAGCAAATCACCACCCAGGAGGATTCCACGACCAGCAATTTCGAAATGTCCGTCGATCCCAGCGGGATGACCATCAGCTTCACCTCCGGCAGCCAGACATTCGGGTACAGCGGCACGCCCGTTGCGCGCGATGGCAAGTTGGTGATGGAGAACATGGAAGTCGACGGCGGAGCCTTTGGCTGGATCATGCCGGCCGACCGTCTTGGCGAAACCATCGAGAGCGGCATCAACGGCTACTTCGCGGCGCAGGGCCTCAGGATCGATTCCCTCGAACTCGGAGACGACGAGATCACCTTCACCGTTTCCGGCCAATAGTCAATCATTCCGGCTCCTGACCACGCTGGCGGCGATCGCAAATCCGCGATCGCCGCTCCACATGGAACTCACCCCGATGGCGATCCTGATCCAGGCGTCGCACGTTGCGTTCGCGCACGGCGGCAACCAGATTTTCGAAGACATCACCTTCGAACTGAAAGACGGCGACCGGATCGCGGTGGTCGGCGCCAATGGCACCGGAAAGAGCACGCTCTTTCGCCTGCTGACCCGCGAGATCACCCCACAGCGGGGAAACGTCGTTGCCCAGCGCGGCGTCAGTGCCGGCTACCTCGCCCAGCAGACCGTGCTCGATCCGGTCCTGACGCCATGGGACATCGTTGGCGCAGTTTCGTCCGATCGCGAGACCCTCGAGCGCGAACTCGAACGCCTGGAGCAGCAGCTGGCGGAACCGCTTGGCGACGACGAGATGGCCGATGTGCTCGATGCCTACAACCATCTGCTCGCCAAACTGGACGACGCCAGCGACCAGGACGCAGGCGATGTGATCGCGGGTCTGTTGTCCGGCCTGCGCCTGCCGGAACGCTTGTGGCGGCAACCGGCCCGCCAACTCAGCGGTGGCGAGAAGAAACTGGTCGCGATTGCCACGTTCCTCTGCCAGGAACCGGATGTCCTGCTCCTCGACGAGCCGGACAACCATCTCGACATGGAAGCGCGGGCGTGGCTGGAGCGGTACCTCCAGGCGTACAAGGGCGTTGTCGGCCTGATTACCCACGACCGGTACATGATCGACCGGGTGGCGCGCACGATTGTCGAACTGGAAGACGGGCGGCTGACGACCTATCCGGGGAACTATTCGGAATACCGCCGCACCAAACACGAGCGGCTCGTGCGGCAGGCGCAACTCCGAGAACTGGAGGAGCGAGAGTTCAGGAAGCTGAAGGCGAGCGCCGAGCAGCTCACCCAATGGGCGCGCCAGAACCCCAAGTTCGCCTCCCGCGCCGAAAACCAGCGCCGGAAAATGGCGGAGGAACGCGAACGGCTGGACAACACGCCGGTCCCGATCCTGAACCGGCGGACGATCGATGTGGAATTCTCCACCGAACGCGGCGGGACCATGGTCCTCCATGCCGATGCGGTGGGGAAGGCATACGACACGCACACGGTTTTCGAGCCATTCGACATTACGATCAGTCACGGCGAGCGCATTGGTCTTTGCGGCCCCAATGGCGCCGGCAAAACAACCCTGTTCCGCCTGATCCAGGGCATCGAATCGCCGGATACCGGCACACTGCGCAGCGGACCGTCGATCCGCATCGGATACTTCTCGCAGGAGAGCGAGACGCTTGACAACAGCCGGAGCGCCATCGACCTGGTGCGGCACCAGAAACCGCTGACCGAGCAGCAGGCGCTTGGCTACTTGACGGGGTTTCTCTTCGACCGGGACGATGCCATGCGCCCGGTGGGAGACCTGAGCGGCGGCGAGCGAAGCCGGCTCCAGATCGCGTTACTGATCCTGAGTGGCGCCAACTTCCTGCTGCTCGACGAGCCGACGAACAACCTCGATCTCGACTCTGTTGAGGCACTCGAGGCAGCCCTGCTGGAGTTTGGCGGAACAATCCTGGCAATTTCCCACGACCGCTACTTCCTCGACCGTGTCTGCACCAGGACCCTGGCGCTCGATGCGGGAATCGTGCTGGATTACCCAGCCTCGTGGTCGTGGATGCAGGAGCATCCCGGCCTGGGCGTGCCCCTGACCCGGTCCCTGCGGGAACCCGCTCCACCGGTGAAGGCGCCGCGCCGGTCTCGGTGACGGCGCCTTCGTCGAAGCATCACCGGTATACTTGCGAGGAATTTCGCTGTGGTTGAGCGTGACCCGGCGTCCGTTGCATCAAGGGTGGATAGCGCGTCGCGTGTCGGACCAGGATTTCAATGCAAGCAGCACCGATCCGGATCAGCCGATGCCGGCCCCGGACGGCGACTCCCGGACGGACTCGATTTCGGATACGCCAGCCAGCGAGCCGGCTCCGGGCGATACCGTCGGTACCGGGAGCGTGCTCGCCCTCGGTTGCATCGGCGGCACGCTTTTCCTGATCGTGCTGGGCCTTGTCTACATCGTCGTGGTCCAGATCTTCGGGTAACACCCGGCCCGAATCCGCAAACTGGTACAATTGTTTCCAGCGAGACGCCGCTCGTTGCCCAAATCCCTGCGACATCCGCCCTGCAGGCGGTGTGCCCATGCCGGTTGCGTGGCTGGGAAGGACGATGGACGAGGCGGCAACACGTCAGGGTGACGTGATGTCCGGAGTCGCACCTCACGGCGGACCCGGCCCAACGTTCCACTCGATATGACGATCGGAGTCACGGTACGGCAATCGCCGTAGACCGTGGCATGTTGGTGCGTGGTATTCCAGCGATATGCGATGGCATCCGGACCAGGAATGGCCCAGCCGCTCGAGCACCGCGCCGTTTCCACCGATCACACCCGGGCCAGCGCGCCCGGTCCAGGGCGGCGAACCGGGTTTGCTCCCTGACAGGCAACAGCGCATGCGCCACGCGTGCGGCGACCCCTCCCGCCAGATTGCAGGGAGGATCTCACGATCGCCACAGGTGGGCCACGACGCCTTACCCCGCGCCTCCAGGGCGCGACAGACCAAATTGGAGTTACGACCTTTGAGCGACGATACACGCAGCGATAACGAGGGCAACGCCCCATCACCCGACCAGAACCAGCCGGAACAGGCACGATCCGGCAAACGACGCCGTCGTCGCCGGTCATCAAACCAGAACCGAAATCCCCAGGCGGACGGCCAGCAACAGGTTGGCCAATCCAGCCAGCAAGCGCCAAAGTCCCAGCCAGATCAACAAGGTCCGCAGGGGAACCAGCGACAACAGAGTCCCCAATCAGGCCAACCCCGGCAGCATTCACAAGCAGGGCAACGTCCGCAGAATCAACAGGGAAGCCAGCGCCAGGGACAAAACCGCCGTGGACAAAGCCCCCGGCCGCAAGGAGAGTCGTCCCACGAGGCGATTCGCCGCCAGCAAGTGCAGGAGGGACGCCGGCGCTCCAACCAGGAACCGCAGGCAGGACAGACCCAATCTGGCGGCCAACCGGGCGAACCACGGCAACAAGGCCAGCAAGGCGGTACCCGCCAGCAGGACCAGTCGAGCGCGAACCGGCAGAATTCCCGTAATTCCCGTGGCGATGGCAACTCCCGATCGAACCGGCCAGTCAGGCGTCCGCGGCGGGACGAAGAAGCTCCCGACCGGATCGACACGCCACACGTGCGGCATCGCGCATCCGGAGGATCGGCGCGTCCGACCCTGGAAACCGCGAGCGCCACATCCGGAGGCAGTTCTGACCTGACACCGATCGGGCCGATTGGGTCCGACCGCGTTCGCGTGATTCCACTCGGCGGGGTCGGCGAAGTCGGGAAGAACATGACGGCGGTCGAGTGCGACCGTGACGTGATCCTGCTCGACTGCGGGGCGAAGTTCCCCGAAGAAAACCAACGTGGAATCGACCTGATCATTCCCGATGTGTCGTTCATCACCGACCGCATCCGGAACTTCCGCGGCATCCTGATCACCCACGGTCACGAGGACCATGTGGGCGGTCTGCCGTTCATCATCCCGCAACTGAAAATGAAGGGCCCGGTCCCGATCTACGGCCCGGCGCTCGCGCTGGGCATCGTCGAGCGCAAGCTGTACGAAGCTCGCCTCGAAGATCAGGTCGAACTGCACCCGGTCAAGGGCGGCGACAAGGTGCAACTGGGCAATCTCGTCGCCGAATTCATCCATGTCACGCACAGCATCCCGGACGCCTGCGCAATTGCGGTTCACACCCCGGTTGGCACCATCGTGGACACGGGCGACTTCAAGTTCGACCCGACCCCGGTGATGGGTGGACCGACCGACGAGCGACGCCTGAAGCAACTTGGCGACAAAGGCGTGCTGGCGCTGTTCTCCGATACGGTTCGCGTGGAGACGGAAGGCAGTACGCCTTCGGAACGCGTCGTCCAGGAGAAGATGAACGAGGTGATCGGCAAGGCGCAGGGCCAGGTGATCATCGCCACCTTCGCCTCGAACGTCAGCCGGATTCACATGGCCCTGATCGCCGCCGAGAAACATGGGCGCAAGGTGGCGGTAGCCGGCCGCAGCATGGAGCAGAATTCGCGGGTCGCCGTCGACCTGGGAATCCTCGATCCACCCGACGGGCTCCTGATTCCGCTGGAGGAACTGCTGCGCCAACCGAAGGAGAAGCGAATCATCGTCTCCACCGGCAGCCAGGGCGAAGCGGCTGCGGCGCTGGCGCGGATCGCGGCTGGTGAGCACCCGAAAATCCGGGTCTCGCGTGGCGATGTCATCTTCGTCTCCGCGACCCCGATCCCCGGCAACGAGGACACCGTCTCCCACACCATCGACAACCTCTTCCGCAAGGGCTGCGATGTCGTCTACAGCGCGGTTGACCGGGGCGTCCATGTTTCGGGCCACGCGGGACGGGATGAGTTGCAGCGCATGATCCGCTTGTTGCGGCCGAAGTACGCCGTGCCAATCCACGGTGAGTACCGTCACATGGCCCTTTACCGGGATCTCTGCGTCAAGACCGGGATGCGGCGCGAAAGCGTGCTCCTGCCCGAGATCGGCGGCGTGATCGAATTCACGAAGCAGACCGCGTCCCAGAAGGGACGCGTCAAGTCGGGAAACATCCTGGTCGACCGGCTCGGCGACCGGGACGACTCGCAGGTCGTGCTCCGCACTCGCGAGAACCTGACGAAGGACGGGTTTGTGGTGGTCACGATCGTGCTGGACCGAACCTCGGGAGAGCTGATCGCCGGACCGGAGCTGGTTGGCCGCAACCTTCCTCCCGAACTGAACGCGACCGTCCTGCGGGAAGCCGAGAGCGAACTGCGCCGCACGCTCGAACGGAAGAAGAAGGGCCAACCGCAGTACGGGTACCTGGTACAGCGGACCAAGGAAACGATCGGACGCGCGCTCTACCGCCGTTCTCGACTTCGCCCGTTGATCCTGCCGGTCGTCACCGAACTGTAGCCAGTTTTCGCGGAACGAAAGCAGGGCCGGCGGGAAGGCTCCCACCGGCCCTGCTCGTTTTTCTGTCAATTTCGGGACGACTACCGGGCGATGCATAACAGCCGGGAATCATCCAGGGTTGGTCTTACCCTGCGGTCGCCAGCTCGGGTACCGGCTCAAAGGCGTCCTCTGGCTCCGGGAGCCATCGCACCGCCCAACAACTGACCGCCTCGACCACGCTCGACAGGTCGCGTCCCTGCGCGGTGAGATGGTATTCGATCCGGACCGGCGTCTCGGCGTGGACGGTGCGGGTCACGATTCCCTCCGCCTCGAGTTCCTTGAGGCGTTCGGAGAGCAGGCGGTCGCTGAGACCGGGCACGGCGTTGGCGATGTCGGTGAACCGACAGGCGCCCTGGAGCAGCGTGAGGACGATCGCGCCAGTCCAGCGACGGCCGATCAATTCGATCGCGTGGTGGTAGCGCGGACAGATGTTTTCGGTGAGTTGGTGTTCGCGAGTCATGGTGAGTCCTGCCAGTTTGAGCGATGAGCATGACGGAGCGGACCCGGACACAGGTGCTGACAATATGTTAGCGCGTGGGCGGGTGCGGTTCAAACCGCCGACGTTGAGTCATCCGCCTCCCTGTCACCATCTTCTCAAACCAGGCCGTCGAGTGCTTCTTCCAGCTTGCGCTGGCGGAGGCGGGCGCGGTGATAGACGACACTGGCGGGGCCAGAGGGCTTGTACGTCGTGGCAACGCGGCCGGAACTGGTGGCGAGCCCGGGGAGGGCTCCGATGGCGGAAAGGGCGCACAACGCCGCACCTCGCGCCGAGGCTTCCGCTTCCGCCTCGACGGCGTCGATGGCGTGACCCAGGGTGTCGGCGATGATCTGGAGCCACAGAGGTGAACCGAGCGCGGCCGCGCCGTTGGCCCGGATTTCGTGGCCCGGGTTCGCCAGGAGTTGCACATCGTCGTAGATCGCCGCCAGCCGGAACGCGGTGGCTTCAAGCGACGCCCGAAAGATGTCGGCGGGCGACGTCGAGAGGCGCAATCCGTGGAATGTGGCGGTGGCATTCTCACGCCAGGATGGTGACCGTTCCCCTGCCAGCAACGGAAGCACGGTCAACCCGTGCGAATCCGGCTCGATCTGGGCGGCTTCCCGGGTCAAGGTCTCGAAGTCCTGGCCAAACACCTGATGGGCCAGCCACCCGGTCACGTTGCCACCATTGCTGAGCGCCCCACCCAGCACCTGGTGATACCGATCCAGCCGGTAACACCAGATCCGCTCGGGGAAGGTCTGCACCGGGTCGGATTCGTCGCATGGCACGATGATGCGTATCGCTGCCGATGTGCCGATGGTCAGCGCGACCGCATCCGGTGTGACACACCCTGCGCCAACGTTGGCCGCAGCGCCATCGCCGATCGCCGGGAACCACGGCACACCGGCCAGAGACGGCCAGCGAGCGGCGAATTCCGGAAGCAGATCTGGCAACCGGTCGTCACGGTCGACGATCGCCGGCAATCGGGATACGTCGAGGTCCAGCAGTGCCAGGAGTGGTTCATCCCAATGCAACGTGGAGCCATCCAGCAAGCCGGTTCCCGACGCCATCGAGAGGGATGTATCCGTCGACCCCAGCAGCCGTTGGGTCAGGAAGTCGGTGATGGAGACCCATTGGACAACTTCCGGATGCCTGGCGGCCTGGGTTCGCTGCCACCAGCGGATTTTGGCCGGCCAGTAGCTCGAGTGAACGCGGCAGCCGGTCCGGAGGTGAACCGCTCGCGGGTCGACCTCGGTTGCGATGGTGGCGGCATCGTGCCCGGATCGCTTGTCGGACCACATGTAAACCGGGGTGACGGGAGTCCGTTCGACCCCGAGCCCAAGCAGTCCATGCCAGAACGACGTGATGCCGACGGCAGCGATCGGCAGCCCAACACTTCCGGACCACGCCACCACGTCATCGACGCATCGAATGGCAAGGTTGACCAACTCCACGGCGTTCGACTCGGATCCACCATCGTCCGTGACGCGCTGACGGTAGGCATGCTGCGACTCGCTGCCGGGCGCCTGGACGCCATCCGCGTCATAGAGCAGGGCCCGCACGGATGATGACCCGATGTCGATGGCGAGCGCGTGTGGAGACTTTGGTGAAGGTCGAACTGGTGTCGGCATGATCTACCTCATGGATCGGCGGCAACTGTGATGGCATCATCGCACGAACGCGCTGGAGGTTCCTGACCGTTCAACCGGTTGGCTGACGCCAGTTACTCGACTATCCTTTGGGAAGCATGCTCGACCGTCGCCTCGCCTCAGGAGTTCCCGGAATCGTGTCAGCTACAGGTACGGCGGTTGTTGCGCTCGCCGGTGGAGTAGGCGGCGCTCGGTTCACCCAGGGCCTGGCCGGAATCGTCGCTGCCGGATCGCTGACGGCGATCGTCAACACGGCCGACGACTTCGACCTTTGGGGCCTGCGGATCTCCCCCGATCTCGATACCGTGATGTACACCCTCGGAGGCATCGCCGATCCGGTCAACGGTTGGGGCATTGCCGGAGATACCCGAGGCACCCTCAACGGCATCGCCAGCTACGGGGAAGACCCGTGGTTCCAGCTGGGGGACCGCGATTTCTCCACCCATATCCTGCGAACCCAGTGGCTGCGGGAGGGTCATTCCCTCTCGACGGTCACTTCGCGGCTGGCCGGCGCCCTCGGCGTCTCCACCACCCTGATGCCGATGTCCGACCAGCCGGTCGCCACCAAAATCCGCTCGGGCGACCGCACGCTCGACTTCCAGCAGTATTTCGTGGCGAACCGGCAGCAGGACGTTGTCGACGGTGTGAGCTTCGAGGGAATTGAGACCGCCCGTCCAGCGCCTGGCGTTCTCCCCGCGATCGAATCAGCCGGGGTCATTGTGTTCTGCCCATCGAACCCGATCGTCAGCATTGGCCCGATTCTTGCGGTCCCAGGGATTCGCGACGCCATTGCCGGAAGCCGCGCAGTGCGAATTGCGATCAGTCCGATCATCGGCGGCAAGGCGCTGAAAGGTCCGGCAGACCGGATGCTGACCAGCCTCGGTCACGAACCGAGCGCGCTCGGTGTGGCGCGAATCTACCGGGACCTGCTCGACGTGATGGTGATCGACGAGGTGGACCACGAATTGGCGCCGGCGATCCGTGAACTTGGGCTTCACGTCACCGTCGCGCAGACGATCATGGGTGACCGCAGCGACCGCGAACGCTTCGCCGCCGAGGTGCTCGATGCCGCGGCGCTCGCACGGAGCCTGGCGTGATCGGGACAACCATCGTGATCCCGGTTCGTGGCCTGTACCACGGCAAGTCCCGGCTTTCGCCCGTGCTCAACACGGACCAGCGCTCTCGTATCGTCGCGGCCATGGCCAGGCATGTGCTTCAGGTCGTCCTGGAATCCTGGCCGGATGCACGGGTGATCGTGGTGACGCGCGACCGGGAAACGGCGTGGCTCGACTCCCATCGCGATCCCAGGATCGAGATCGTGCACCAGCCCGAACACTCCTGGGGACTCAACGCCGCGCTCGAGTGCGGCAGAACTGCGGCGCGCGCCACCGCGCTCGAACGCCTGCTGGTGCTCTCGGCTGACCTCCCCCTGCTCGAAGCCAGCGACCTGGAGACACTCCTCGACCAGGCAGCCGGCATCACGCTCGCCACCGACAAAACCGGCGCAGGAACGAACGCGCTCCTGCTGTCGGAAGCGTCCGCGATCGAGCGATTTCCGTTTCACTTCGGTGAAGGCAGCCGCCGTCTCCATGAGGAGGCTGCACTGGAACTGGGACTCACTGTCACCACGACTTCACGGTCCGGCCTCCAACTCGACCTCGACACGCCGGAGGATTGGGACAACCTGCCGGTTCCCACCAGGTCGCGCCTGCTTGCGGCCGCTGTCGATCGAACGATGATCCTGGAGACCGCATGACCGCGAGTTCCCCACCGCCACCAGGCACGGTGCAGATCCTGCCGGTCGATGGCCTGCCCGAAGTCCGGCCGGGCGATGACCTGGCAGCCCTGATCGGCGACGCGATTGCAGCGTCAATCGGTGGCCTCGAACCCGGCGATATCGTCGCGATCACACACAAGGTTGTCAGCAAGGCCGAAAACGCCCTGGTCGACCTCCGTACGGTCGTCCCGTCGCCGATGGCGGCAACCTGGGCCACTTCCTGGGACAAGGATCCGCGCCAGGTGGAAGTGGTCCTGCAGCAGGCCCGGCGCATCATCCGCATGACGCGGGGTCTGATCGTCGCGGAGACGCGGCACGGGTTCATCTGCGCCAACGCCGGAGTCGATGCGTCCAACGTCTCGACAGACACGGTTACCCTGCTCCCGGACGATCCCGACCGATCAGCCGAGAACCTGCGGTTGGCACTGGCAGGGCGATTCCTGCCGGATTGGCAGGAGGTCGCATCGCCGATCGGGACGATCATCACCGACTCCTTCGGCCGGCCCTGGCGCAACGGGATCGTCAACGTCGCGATCGGGGTGGCTGGCATCCCCGCTCTCGCCGATTATCGCGGCCAGCACGACCCCAGCGGGTACGAACTACGGGCATCAATCCTGGCCGTAGCCGATGAGCTGGCGGCGGCAGCGGAACTGGTGATGCACAAGATCGCGGCGCGTCCGGTCGCGGTCATCCGCGGGTATCAACCGCAGGTCGCGGGAGTCGCCGGCGCCGGGCGCGACCTCGTGATGCCCGAAGAACGCAATCTCTTTCCCTAGCGATTCGCTACGCGGGCCGTCGGGTGATGGCCACAGAGGAGGACCAGATGGGTTCCATTGGATACGCCGCTTCGTTCGAACAGTTCCACCCGAACGATATGCTGGAATGGTGCAAGCTCGCGGAACGCAACGGCTTCTCGGTCGTGACCGCATCGGACCACTTTCACCCGTGGGTGCCGTCGCAGGGGCATTCCGCCTTCGTCTGGTCGTGGATGGGCGCGCTCGGCGCGACGACCGGACTCCGGTTCGGCACGGGCGTGACGCCTCCCGGGTACAGGTACCACCCGGCGGTGCTGGCCCAGGCGGCAGCCACACTGGAGGCGATGTACCCTGGCCGCTTCTTCCTCGGGCTCGGGGCTGGCGAGGCCCTCAACGAGCACATCATCGGCGAATACTGGCCGGAGGCCCCGACCCGGCTGGAACGGCTGGTCGAGTCGATCGAGATCATCCAGCGGCTGTTCAGCGGCAAGGTGGTCAAGCACCAGGGCACCCACTTCCGGATCGAGAGCGCCAAACTCTACACGCTCCCGGACGCGCCACCGCCCATCTACGTCGCCACGTCGGGACCGATCATGGCGGGCCGCACCGGCAAGCTGACCGACGGCATCATCACGGTCGGCGCGGCTGACGAGAAGGTGCGGATGCTGGTCGACCGCTTCGAAAAGGGCGCCCGCGACGCCGGCAAGGACCCGTCGACGATGGCGAAGATCCTCCAGGTCAAGGTGAGCTACGCGGCCACCGACCAGGACGCGATCGACATGGCCGTCCGTGACTGGCCGAACGGCGGCATGAACTTCCCCAAGGCCGACATCAGGACGCCGGAGGACTTCGAGGCGATGGCGAAACTCGTCCGCCCGGATAATTTCAAGAACCGGGTGTTGACGACGGCGGACCTTTCGCTCCACACCGCCTATCTCCAGCACTGGATCGACCTCGGGTTCCAGGAAATCCACATCCACAACGTGAACCGCGACCAGGAGACGTTCATCAAGGCCTACGGCGAGCAGGTGATCCCAAACCTGAAGTGGTAGCCGCCTGCTGGCCCAGCGAATACTACGTAGGGGTGGACGGCCCCGGCGAGCGTCAGCGAAGCCGGGGTCTGTCCACCCGCGCGATCCCAATGCCGCACAACGGGCCGACAGACCTCGCTGGCGCTCGGCCGATCGGCCCCTACGGAATGAC
>CAZSUN010000011.1:0-9308 GCA_964610045.1 uncultured Sphaerobacteraceae bacterium | reverse complement strand
ATGTCGGCGGGCATCGGGGAGGCGATGATCGCCTCGCCATGGCCGACTGCTTCGTCGTAGGTCATCTGCGACAGGATCACGGCGCCGACCGTCCCGTCCCGGTTGATGAAGATGTGGGTGGGATAGTTGTTGATGGTGTAGGAGGTGACGAGCGCACGTGCCTCGGGCAGGTCGTCCTCCGGCAGCATGGCCGCCAGGTACGCCGGATCGGCAAGGACCGGAAAGGTGCCGCCGACGCGATCGGCGTAGTCCTGGGCCACCAGCGGGTTCTCGCCCACCGCAATGCCCAGCATCACCAACCCCTGTGGTTGCAGGGTCTGGTATGCCGCCTCGACATCCGGGAACTCGGCCCGGCATGGCGGGCACCATGAGCCCCAGAAATTGAGCCACACCGGTTGGCCGCGCAGATCGGACAAGCGGACGAGATTGTTGTTGGTATCGAAGGTGACGAGGTCGGGAGCCATCTCGCCGACCTGGGGGATCAGGTTCGAGTTCACCCCGCCTTCACCGATACCGCCGAACCCCTGCTGGTTGCCGATCACCCAGGTGGCGCCAACGATTGCGCCGACGATCACCAGGACCGCCGCGAGACGCAGGAGGTTGGTTCGCGAGCCTGGACCGTTGGAGGCACCGGCAGCCGGGATCGATGATTCCTGATCCCCGGCGGGACCAGGATTGGGTTCAGACACCGCCATATGCGTGGAGACCACCAAAGAAGTAGTTGCCGTAATAGGTGAACATGACGGCACCAAAACCGAAGATCAGGATCCAGGCGCTCCGGGTACCCCGCCAGCCGCGCAAGGTGCGCGTGTGCAGGTAGACCGCGTAGACAAGCCAGGTGAAGAGCGCGGACGTTTCCTTGGGATCCCACGACCAGTAGACGCCCCAGGCATCGTGCGCCCAGACCGAGCCGAGAATCAGGACGAGTGACAGCAGCGGGAAACCGATCGTCACTGCGCGAAACCCGATGTCATCGAGCATGTCGAGGCTCGGCAGCCAGCTGACGCGCCACCTGTGCTTGACGAGGAACAACACCGCCGCCGCGAACGAGACGGCGAAGGTTGCGTAGGCGAAAATCGCGCTGGAAACGTGCGCGGTCATGATCGGGCGCGCCTGCAGGGCGGGAATCAGCGGGTCGACTTCGCGACTGCTGGCCGGAAGGGACCAGATGTAGACCGTCATCAGGAAGGCGATGGGAATCACGATCGCGCCGAGCTGCCGGGTGCCATACATTCGCTCGAAGATCAGGTACATCACCGTGATCGCCAGTGTGAAGGTGAGCGAGAACTCGAACATGTTGGAGAGCGGCACGCGTTCGGCGGCGAGTCCCCGGAACAGGACCGCGAGGAACGCGAAAAACGCCCCGAAATAGACCAGCAGCGTCCCGAACCGGCCGGCAGACTCCGAACCCGGCTCGAAATGGGCCTGGCTCGCCGACACCGTCGAACCAGCCGATGTCTGCATCACGGCGCGGCGCACCCGGATTCGCCCGACCGAATAGATGATGTACGAAATGGACGCCAGGGCCAGGGAGACGGAGCTGGCAGCGAAGCAGTAGAACGAGAGCTTGACGAGACCTTCCATGGTTCCCCCCGGGGATCGCCTGGCAGGGAACGCGGGTCCCCTGGGTTGCGCGATATCGGTGTCATTCTACCCGCTTCAGGCATCGGTCGCGGTCGACGCCTGCATGCCTTCCCAATCCGAACTCCCGGTGGGCTGCTTCAGGACCGGCTTCACCCCCAACGCAGACTCCACCGATGTCATCGTCCGGAAGAAGTCGCGCTTGCCGCTCCAGTCGCGTTTCGCCAGCGGGATCGCGATCAGCATCGCCCCGGCCGGCGTCGGCGTGACGATCGCGCGGATACGGCGCAGCGGGAAGTAGAACGTCGCCAGCAATCCGCCCAGCAGGAAGACGGAGGCGATGATGAAAATGGGAATTCCGGGATTGTAGGCAACCTGCAACAGGGTCCATTGCACCTCGCGCTGGAACTCGATGGTGAGATTGCCGATCTGCACGGGATCACCCTGATTGACGACCACCGATTCCCGCTGGCCGGAACCGCCACCGGTGGGCTGGATCATCACCAGCATCTGGCCGTTCTTCAGGTTCAGGGTGTCGAGTTCCGGCGAGTTGGCGGGATTCGTGTCGGGGGCGACGATGGTCATCGTGACGCCTTCCGACGGGATCTCGACGAAGCCGGCCGGAGCTTCCGGATTGCCGGCGTAGGTAAAGATGCCGGTGTCGACCGTTCCCGCGTACACCTCATTGCCTGCCTGGTCGGTCACGAGCATGCGCGCGCCGAATCCGAAGCTGGACTGGTAGAAGGTCGCCGTTCTCCAGGATGTCGGATCGTTCGGGCTGATCGTCTCGTGCTTCACCGGCTCACCGTCATCGTAGATCACGATTTCGGCCTTGTAGTCGGCAGCGATGCCGAGGGGGGTGTAGGTATCGGTGAACTGCACAAGTTCCACGCTGAGGTCCGTGCCGTGACCGACAGCCCGGGTTTCCCCAACCGGGATCACGAACTCGGTTTCGCGAAACCCGTAGGTGGAAGCCACGATGCCGCCCACCATCAGCAGGATCAGGGCGAGATGAAATGGAAACGTGCCGAGCTTGCCGTACCGGTTGCGGTCAGCGTACAGGTGGGTGTCCTGTCCGATCTGCTCGGTCAGTACGCGGTACTTCCGGCCGGCGAGGGCGGCGGTGACCATCTCGTTCACCCGCTCCGTCGATCCGGTCGTCTGGAAGGTCGCCGAAGTGTCCGCGCGCCCCAGATAGCCCATCGAGGTCCGGACGCGCGGCTCGCTGATCGTCTGCCAGATTCCCGGCACGCGGTTGATGGTGCAGACCGCGATCGCGATGGCAATAAGGGCGAGGGTGGCAGCGAAGATTGGAGACCGGAACACATCCCAGGCATACCAGCGATCGACCAGCGGCTGTAGTGAGGGAACACCGTCTGCGATCCACTGCGGCACCTCGCTGCCGCGCAGGGTCCCGATCAGGACCAGCAGGGCCAGGAACGAAATCTCGCCGATGGCCGCGCGCACCGAGCAGAAAAACCGCCAGACACGGTCGATACCGGTCTCGAGCGGGGATCGCTGCTGCGTCGTCTGGAAGGTCGCATTGGCCAAGGCTGGTTCCGATCGGTGCTGGAGTGGAGGCTAGATCGATGGTTCCCATGGCGACCATGGTACCGATCGCGTGAGTTCGGTGAAGAGGATTTCGTACATACCGAGCACCATCACGAGCCCGATGCCCAGCATCACCGCCCCGCTGATGACGGTGACAGTATGGAGCCGTCCGTTCAGCCGGCGCAGGATGCCCGGGGCCGAACCGAAGGCGGCTGCGACCATCAGGAACGGGATGCCCAGTCCGAGGGCGTACACGAGCAGGAGCAGGGTCGCGCGTTCGATGCTGCCCTGACCGGCGGCCATGGTCATGATGCCGCCGAGGATGGGGGTGACGCATGGGGTCCAGCCGGCCGCGAACGAGACGCCGATAATGAACGAGGAGGTCACGGTGCCTGGTGTGCCGGGGTTGAGGGAAATCGAGCGGTAGCGGGCAAGGAACGGGATCTGGACCAGGCCGGTTTGGTACAGACCAAGCGCGATCAGGAACACGCCGCCGATGCGAACGATCAGCGTCCGGTTCTCCGGGAGGAGATCGAGGGCCGCGGCGGCAGCTCCGGCAGCTCCCATGGCGGCGCCGAGCGCCACGAAGACCAATGAGAATCCGGCGACGTATGCAGCAGCGTTGCGCATCAGGAGCGCACGGGTGTGACTCCCGGATTCGCTGACGCTGACCCCGGCGATGTGCGCGAGGTAGATCGGTACGAGCGGAAGGACGCATGGCGACGAAATGGAGAGGATCCCGGCAACGAATGCCGCCATCAGGGAGACATCGGTGATCATGCCGGTAACCCTACCATCCGGCTTCCCGGCATCGCCACTGGCCTGGGCAATGCTCCGGTACCGGTGCACGGAGCCGACATCACCAGGAGGGCTATCATGGTGTCATTGTCCGGCGTCCACCGTCCCCTTTCACCCCCGGATCAGCATCTTTGACCGACTCCATCCGTCACCGCCTCTACCAGACCCCAGCCATCGTGCTCCAGGTTCGCGATCTGGCCGAAGCCGATCGCATCTTCGTGGTGTTTACCCCGCAGCAGGGCAAGACCAGCGTCATCGCCAAGGGTGCGCGGCGCGCGAAGAGCCGGCTCGGTCCCTACCTCGACTACTTCGTTGAGGTGACCCTGAACCTCACCCGCGGGCGCTCGCTGGACGTGGTGACCTCGGTCACCGCGATCGATCCGCACCCGGGCCTGCGCGGTAACCTGGAAGCCTACGCCTACGCCTCGCATTTCGCCGAACTCGTTCGGGACCTGACGCAGGAGCACCAGGAACACGCCGGCGTCTACGAACTACTCTCGTCGTCGCTGGCGCTGCTGGACCAGGGTGTCGAACCATGGCATGTATCGCGGCACTTCGAGCTGAGGCTGCTGTACCTTCTCGGCTACTCACCCGAACTCTTCCAGTGCGCCAACTGCCAGCGCGAGATCGCCGCCGAGCCCAACGCGTATTCGGGGACGACCGGTGGAATCCTCTGTCCCGACTGCGCGCGACTCGATCCTGGCGCCATCGTGCTCTCGGTCGCAGCCCAGAAGTATCTCCGGACGCTGGCGCGCGAGGGTCTTGGCCGGGTGGTTGCCCTGCGGATCGGGGAGGAGGTCCGGCGCCAGGTCGCGCAGGCAATGAGCGCGTCGCTGCACGCGGTGGGCGATCGCCCGTTCCGCAGCCTTGCCGAGTTACCGGCGCTGTACTTCATCGACGAGCCCGAACCGGGCGACAATAGCTCGGGTGCGTAGCAGCCCGCCGGCGCCACGAGGTTCGACGTCCCGCATCGGTCCCATTCCGGTGTGGCTTCAGCCTTCGGAGCCGGGGATCAGGTCGGGACGCAGGTTGCGGGTACGCTCTTTTGCCGCGGCGAGCCGCCAGGCCGCCACATTGGCATGGTGTCCAGAGAGCAGCACGTCTGGCACGGTGTGACCGCGGTACGTGAGCGGCCGGGTGTACTGCGGATACTCCACCAATGGTGAATCGGGATTCCCGTGCGATTCGTCGGCGATGCTGGCAGCGTCGATCACGCCGGGTACCAGGCGCACCACGGCATCCGCGATCACCATGGCCGGTAATTCGCCCCCGGTGAGCACGTAGTCCCCGATCGACACTTCCTCTGCCCCGAGGATGTCCACCACGCGCTGGTCGATGCCTTCGTAGTGCCCACAAATCATAACGATGCGGGACTCGGAGGCAAGATCGCGCGCCATGGCCTGGTCGAACCGGCGCCCACCGGCTGAAAGCAGGATCACTCTCGCACCGGGCAAGTCCTCGCCCAGCACCGATTCGACCCCTTCCACGATAGGGGGCGCCTTCATCACCATTCCGGCGCCCCCGCCATACGGGGTATCGTCGGCGGTACGATGACGGTCCTGCGTCCAGTCCCGGATATCGTGGGTGGCGATTGCGACCGAACCGGCGGCGATTGCCCGCTTGATGATGCTCTCCGAGAACGGCCCTTCGAACATGCCGGGAAAGAGCGTGAAGACGTCGATCCGGATGGCTGGACCGCCCGGTTGGGAGTCAACCACCCTGGTTGTCCGATCTGATCGTGTCCAGGAGGTCGAGCAGGATGGGCCCCGCGCCTGCCAGGCTCTGGAGGGTCAGGACCGGCGATTCGACCGGCAACCCTTGCGAAAAGACCTCCTGCCGGGATGTCTGCAACCACACAGGGTGCATGCCCGCCTCCCGTGACACCGTCACGTCCCATTTCAGCGAATCACCGATATGAACCGACAGCGGCGCCGTCGCCCCAAGTGCCGCAAGTGCGTGGTGATAGATAGCGGGCGACGACTTGTAGTACCCACACGAGGCGGACGACACGATGACATCGAACGCATCGCCAAGCCCGATGCGATCGAGACTCCAGACGAGGGTGTCGTGGTGGACCGCACTGGAGACCACCCCCAGGGGAACGCCACGCCGGTAAATGGCCTGAACGGCATCGACCGCCCCGGCGACCGGCTCGACCGATACCTGGGCATCCCGCATCAGGTCGTCGATCGCCCCGGCAACGACGTCCAGTGAGGCAGCCACCCCGACCTGGTCGAATACCCGGCAAACCCCATCCAGGGCATCGACCTCGATACCCGAGGCCACTGCCTGCTGGCGAATCTCCCGGTAGGCGATGTCGAACCGATCATCGGGAATCTCGACTCCCAGCGCGAGGCTCCGGGCGACCTTGCGTGGGAGCGTCCGCACCTCGAGTTCGAACCAGGGATCGCAGTGAACCAATGTGTTGTGGAAATCGAAGGTGAGAACCTGCAACGGGAGCGTCCTGGGATGGCACGAATACAGGCGAAGCCGCCTGCCCGATTGTCGCCTATCCGGCTGCTGGCTGCAGCAACGTTTCGCGAAGTCCTGGAACGCGGGATGCCCCGATGGAGCGCATGAACGCATTCACCACCATCGGATCGAACTGGCTGCCCGAGCAGCGTGAAATCTCCCGGATCGCCGCTTCGTCCGACATCGCTGTGCGATAGGGGCGGTCGGTCGTCATCGTGTCGAATGCGTCGGCCACGGCGATGACGCGCGCGCCAAGCGGGATTTCCTCGCCGGAGATCCCGTCGGGATACCCATTGCCATCCCATCGTTCATGGTGGTGACGGATAATGGACGCCGTCATCCGGTATTCCTCGGTCCGGGCCACGATGGACGCGCCTACTTCGGCATGCCGCAGGATTTCCTGCCGCTCGTCCGGTGTCAGCGGACCCGGCTTGTAGAGCGTGGAGTCCCTGGTTCCCAC
Source organism: uncultured Sphaerobacteraceae bacterium (assembly GCA_964610045.1). Taxonomy (GTDB): domain Bacteria; phylum Chloroflexota; class Chloroflexia; order Thermomicrobiales; family UBA6265; genus JACCYX01. The sequence continues at coordinate 2,446 of CAZSUN010000011.1, read as the reverse complement.
TTTGCCGATGTCATGGACCCGGGCTGCGATCGCGATCGTTTCCGTCAACTGATACGGGATATCGGTCATTTCGGCGAGGATTTGACGGGAGTAGGCTGCCACCCGGCTGGAATGAAAGGCCGTGTAGGGATCGCGCTGTTCGACCACATCGACCAGGCTTTCGAGGGTATCGCGGGTATTCCGTTGCGCCCGGGCCAGGGTGCGGTACGCCACCTGCGGTCCAAGCAGCGGGAATGCCAGCAGCAACACTGCCATCGCACTCTCGTTGGCGGCAAGAGCGACCAGGCCGGCAATGGCTGGCAGAGTGACAGCCTCCACTGTGGCCAGGCGAATGGTCGATCGCCAGAGTTCGATCACCGGCATGCCGACGATCGGACCGACAATGGATGCCATGCAGAGGGTGTTGACAAACACGAAGGCAAGCGACGCGATCAGGGCTGCCGTCAGGTTCTGCGCGCTGCTGACGGGCGTGACGCCGGGATCCGCCAGGAGGACGTAGATCCATCCACCTATGGCTGTCGCCATGACGAAGGTTGCGATGTTGGTGAGTGACTTGAGGGGATCGCGGCGTGCGAAAATAGAGTCAACGATGTGGGCGGTGCATACGACCAGGCAACCAAGCCCAACCCCGAGATACATCGCGGATGCAAGTGCGAGTGGAGCGCCGACCGAGGCACGCAGCGTTTCCGAGCCGAACGGGATGGAAACGTCGAGGCGCTCGATGACGATGAGAACGGCAAGGAGGGCTACAACAACCCACCAATCGCTGGGCGCCGACCAACGATCACCCGATAGACCGGAGCCAGCCAGGATGGCGGCGGCGGCGATCAGGATGACGAGCCAGATTCTTACCCGCGTGGGGACCTTGACCATACACCTGAGAGGTGTAGCCTCGAGAGTCCAGGGTCGAGGACAACGACGAAACCCATGACAACGCCAGGCACACCGGTGGCGCTGTCAGTACCAGTTTACACCCCTGCGCAATGGGTTGGCACAGCCTTCCCATATCGGCTAGGCCGGATGTCCGATTACCCAGGCCCCACTACCATGAACAATGGAGGAACGACCGAAAGGATCTTCCACAACATACCCTGCTCAGTACCGCTTGGCTATCCCCACTTGATGCCGGTCATGCCTCGTCCCTTCCGGATGTCGTTCCCGCAAATGGGAACCCTGCAGTTCGCTGTCGGTGTCCCACCGTTATCCCCACTTGATGCCAGTCATGACCGCCCTCCTCTTTCCAACGTGCTCGAACACCGATCCGCCACTGGTCCTATCCCCACTTGATGCCGGTCATCCGAACTCTCCTTGCTGGCTGCTCCTGGCGAGAGATTGACCGGTGCCAATCAATCTCGCAAAGTAAGCACTTTTTGACATAATGCCGTATGTCATTTTGCCGAAATCATGTGGAGCCTTTTCGAATCAGCTCCATATGCTGAAAGCATGATATCGTTTCGGTAGACGAATGTCAACATCGCAGTACAAATTGGGGTGAGACTCACGGTTTTGCATTGAACGGTGAGGAGTGACGCCAGGGATGATCTGGCGTAAGTGTGCCGTTGACGATGATGGCCAGCCGACGGGGTGGGTGCGGTCGAGGGGAATCGCTTCACCGCCATCGGTGATGACCGTCCGACCATGCCTCCCGCAGTCCTGGAGGACGTCCCCACAGCCACGCATCACTGCTCCCAGCCGAGCACTTCACCACGCCTGCAAGACGCTGAGCCTCATCGTTCGCCGGTTACCCCCGAGACGTGAGCAACCACGCCACACTCGGTGATCTCCGTGTTTGCGGAACCGGAATCAATGCGGCGTGAGCCGTAAACGACTCAGCATTCTCGTACTACCATGCAAGGAGACGTACCACGGCCGTTGTGGGAGGGAGCAAGGTTGGCCGAGCCGCTTTCGATTGAAGTTGGGGTCGCCAAGACCGAGAAGTACGCCAGCCGCGAGAGTGGCGACACGGTCGAACTCGTCGAACGGCCGGCGGGTGGCTTCACGATCGTGATGATCGACGGCCAGGGATCGGGACGAGCCGCCAAAACGCTCAGCCTCCTGCTCTCCAGCAAGGCGGTCGCCCTGGTAAAGGAAGGGGTGCGCGACGGGGTTGTTGCCCGTGCCACGCACGACTACCTCTTCGCATTCCGCCACGGACAGGTCTCCGCGACGCTGGACATGCTCTCGATCGACCTGAAAACACGCTCGATCGTGATGACCCGCAACGCTGAATCGCCCCTTGTCGTCCTCCAGAATGGACAGGTGACCGTTTCTCCAGCCGGCTCGGGGCCGATCGGCCGCTACCAGTGGACGCGCCCGGTCGTGACGGAAATCCCCATGGTCAGCGGGCTGGAGATCGTGCTCTTCACCGATGGCATTCCGCATTCGGGCCGGAAACGCCAGCTGCCCGCGCTCGACCTCGACGCCTGGGGCCGGCAGTTTCTCGGTC